>VGYY01000470.1 GCA_016872815.1 Planctomycetota bacterium | reverse complement strand
TGGCGCTGCAGCTCTGTCGTGGCCGGCACGAGGACGCGGAAGAACTGGCGCAGGAGGCGTTCCTGCGCGCGCTGGAGGCGATCGAGGGCTTTCGTGGCGAAGCCGCGTTCTCGACCTGGATCCACCGAATCGTGGTGAATCTCCACCTGAACCGCTCGAGCACGCTCGCCGCGCGCGCCCGTTCGCGCCAGCTGTCGCTGGCGCCGCAGGACGACGACGCGGGCGGCCGGACGCTCGACCTGCCGGCCGCCGGAGCGGGGCCGGCCGAGCAGGCGGTCCGGGCGGAGGAGCGCGTGGCCTTGCGGCGCGCGCTGGCGGCGCTGGACGAGGAGCGCCGGATCGCCGTCGTGCTGCGCGACGTCGAGGGGCTCGCCTACGAGGAGATCGCGGCGCTGCTCGAAGTGCCGATCGGCACCGTGCGTTCGCGGCTGGCGCGGGCGCGGGAAGAGTTGTCGCGCGCGCTCGGCGGCTCGGGCTTCCGCGGCCGGGAGGAGCAGTGATGAGCAACTCCCGTTGCGGCGAGTGGCGCGAACTGGCCTGGACCGCTGCGGATGGCGGGTTGCCGCCGGCGCAGGCGAGCGGCCTCGCGGCGCACCTCGACGGCTGCGCCGAATGCCGGGCCGCCGCGGCGTCGGCGTTGGCCGTGTCGGCGGCGCTGCGTGCGGAGCGGGAGCTGCGGGCGCCGGCGACGTTGCGTGAGCGGGCGCTCGCCGCATTCGACCGGTCGCGCCCGGCGGTCGCCGGCGGCGCCGTTCCGGTGCCGCCACTGCCGCGCGGTGGATCGCTGCGCTTGCTGCGGTGGCTGCTGCCTCTCGGATCGGCGGCGGCAGCGGCGTTGCTGCTGCTCTTCGTGTGGCAGGCGCAGCATTCCGAGCGGATGGCACTCGACGATCAGATCGCCGCCGCGCCCGCGGCGACGCCCGAGGTGTCGACGCTGGACACGGGGAGAGAGAGGGGCGGGCTGCCGGGCAGCGGCGACGCAGCCGGGCAGGCCGTCACTGGAGGGTTGGCTGATTTCGCGGCGCCGGCGCCGAAGGTGGAAGTCGGGACGCCGCTCGTCGACGATGCGAGCCAGCCGCCGGCGCCGCGCGCGAAGCACGACGAACCGCCGGGTGACCGGAGTGATCGGCGCGGATCCGGCGGTCGCAGCCCGCCCGGGGCGCCGGCCGGCGCGGCGACCGCGGCGCCATCCGGATCGTCCGAAGCCAAGGGTTCGGAGAGGCTTGGCACGGAAGCGGCCGCTGCGGGTCACGGTGAGGCGGAACTCCTCGCCGGAATCGCCGCCGCCGGAACGGCTGCCGCGGCCCTCGCCCATGCGGTCGAGTCGTTGGCCGCCGACGCGGTGTGGCAGTCCGGGCCGGCAGCCGGCGACGAAGCGGCCGCGGTGTCGTCGGCAGCGCGCCCAGACAAGGCGGCCGAGAAGTTCAAGACGGCGCCCGAGTCGGCCGCGGCGCCGCCCGCAGCGCCGCCCGCAGCGCCGCCCGTCGCGGACGCAGCGGCCGC
>VGYY01000469.1 GCA_016872815.1 Planctomycetota bacterium | reverse complement strand
TCATCGAAGATTGGCGGCGGCACTACAACGAGGTCAGACCGCACAGCGCGCTGGGCTACATCCCGCCGGCACCACCGGCGAAGCTGCCAGCGGGGCCCGTCGTCGCTCCGCTCCTCCGGGCCCCGCCGCCCTCACTCGTCCCGGGGAGTACAACTTGAGGTGTGGCACAACGATCGGGGGCAGGTCAATCGAGCTCACCACGGTGGAGAAGAAGTTCCGCCTCGAGGCCGGCTTCCGGCTGCGCCAGGAGCTGCCCGACTTCTGGTAGCGGCGGCGCGCATGGCCGGCCGACTCAGCCGCCGGCTGCTGCCGGGTCGGCGACCTCGAACAGGCGCAGGTCGCACCCCGGCAGCAGGCCGCCGAGCCCGCCGGCCCCGGCCGCTGCCTGCGCCGCTGCCTCCGCTGCCGCCGGCTCGCGCGCGAACGAGAGCATCGCGCGCGTCGCCTGCACTGCGTCGCGCGGCGTCATCCCGCGCTCGAACTGCTGCGCGAGGTAGGTGAAGTCGACGATCGCGCTCGCCGCCCAATCGACCGACTCGACGAAGCCCGAGATCGGGAACGGCGGATGGGGCGCGGCGGCGGCGACGATGCGGGCGGGGGCGTCGCCGGCCAGCATCGCGCAGGCGCCGAGGTGGAGGAGGCGGAGGTCGCCGACGTTCCGCAGCGCGGCGCCGAGCTGCTCGGGCGAGATGCCGCCCTGGCCGATGGCGACCGCCTCCGGCGAGCCGTGCGCGGAGACGTAGAGCCAGACCGGCTCCACCAGTTCGGCGAGTTCGGCGGTGAAGCGCTCGAAGTCGGCGAGATCGTGCACGAAGCGGTGGCGGACCGCGACCGTCGGCACGCGCTCGAAGAAGGAGCGCAGCATCGCGCCGAACGAGTATTCGCGCTCGCGCAGCGACCCTTCCCAGTGCGCCTCGAGGATCACCAGCCAGACGCGGCCGGGCTCGCCGCGGGCGCGCTGGCCGGTCCACCGCTGCAGCGTCGGATCGTCGAGGTCGAGCGGCGCGCCGACCCCCTCGGCCCAGACGCCGCGGAACGACTCGCCGTCGGCGGCGAGCTCGAAGGTGAACCGTCCATCGACGCCGCCACCGCGTGGCGACGGTTCGTGGTAGGTGCCGCGCAGCCGTCGGCCGTCGATGCTGCCCTCGAGGCGCGAACCGCGCGCTTGGGTGTAGCTGCCGGTCAGGCCGCCCGCGCCGGGGGCGAGCCGCAGCAGGCCGTAGCTCGACCGCCAGGTGCCGACGAAGCTCGTCTCGGCCGCGGCCGGCGGCGGTGCCGCGATCGCGGTCGTTGCCGGCGGGTCAGGCGCACGCGCGCTGCTCGCGGTCACCTGCTGGCAGCCGGGCACGGCCGCCAGCGCCAACGCCAGCGCGCCGAACCAGCCAGCGCAGCAGCGGACCTGCGTGGGGCGTGAAGTCGAGCGGCTCATCGGCAGTGGCTCCGGCTGGATCGCGCGGCGCCTGATTGCGGCGGCCGCGGCCGCCACGGCGGCGGCCGCAATGTA
>VGYY01000468.1 GCA_016872815.1 Planctomycetota bacterium | reverse complement strand
CGCCGGATGTTGCGGCTCGACCACGACTACGCGCCGTTCTGGGCGCGCTGCGCGGCACGGCCGACGGTGGCATGGGCGGCGCGGCGCGGCGGCGGCCGGCTGTTGGCCAGCGCGACGCTGTTCGAGGACCTGCTGAAGATCCTGTTCACCACCAACTGCAGCTGGGCCGCGACGGCGCTGATGGTGCAGCGGCTGTGCGAGGCGATCGGCCCGCGGGCGCCGTCCGGTCGCGCCGGCTTCCCCGACGCGGCGCGCTGCGCCGCGCAGCCGGAGTCGTTCTGGCGAGCCAGCGTGCGCACCGGTTATCGCGGCCGCGCCGCGCGCGCCCTCGCCGAGCGGTTCGCCGCCGATCCGGCGGCCGCTGAGCGCGAGTTCACCGATCCGGCGCTGCCGACGCCGGAGTTGCGCCGGCGACTTCTCGACCTCGACGGCTTCGGACCCTACGCGGCGGGCCAGGCGCTGCGCCTGCTCGGCCGTCATGACGACCTGGCGCTCGACTCCTGGTGCCGCGCACGGCTGCGCGAGCTGCACGGGACGCGCCGTCCGCCGAGCGACCGCGCCATCGAGCGACACTACGCCGCGCACGCCGCGGATCGCGGACTGGTCCTCTGGCTCGAGCTGACGGCTGACTGGCACGGTGAACGGAGCGTCGCCACCGGCGCGCCGTGGCCGGAGCAGCGCGCGCGCCACCGCGCCGCCGCGCGCTAGCCTCGCGGCATGAACGAGAGAAGCCCCGCCGAATGCGGCGCATCCGCGCCGCCTGCCGTCGACGCCGCAACGTCGATCGCACCGCTGCGCGACGTCGCCGTGGTGCTGGTCGAGCCGGCGGAGCCGGGCAACGTCGGCGCGGTCGCCCGCTCGATGTGGAACCTCGGCGCCGGCGACCTCCGGATCGTCGCGCCTGATCCGGTGCACCGGGCGGCGCTGCTCGGCAAGGCGGCGCGCGACCGCGCCTGCCACGGGCAGCCGGTGCTCGCGGCGGCCCGCTGTTTCGACGACCTGCGCGGCGCGCTCGCCGGACTCGGCCGGGCCTACGCCTTCAGTGCGCGGGTCGGCAAGCAGCGCCAGCCGCGCAGCGCGCTCTCTGCCGCCGCCGCCGCCATCGCCGCCGATCCGACGCTCCGGGCGGCGCTGATCTTCGGCCGCGAGGATTCGGGACTCACCACCGCCGAGATCGAGCAGGCGCACGAACTGGTCACGATCCCGGCACCCGGCGCCGATCCGGTGCTGAACCTGTCGCACGCGACGACCATCGCCCTGTGGGAGGTGGCGCGGGCGCGTACCCTGGCGCCGAGCGCCGACTACCGCGGCCGGCCGCGCACCGCGACGGCGGAGGACCGCGCCGCGCTGCGCGACGAGTTCGCGGCGCTCCTGACCGAGACCGGATTGCCACCGGGACGCCACGGCGACCTCCACCGCCGCATCGTGCGCCGGTTCGTCGACCTGTTCGACCGCGCCGGCGGCGAGCACGCTGATTTCGGCATGCTGCGCGGCGTCTTCGTCGCCTTCCGCCGCACGGTCGC
>VGYY01000467.1 GCA_016872815.1 Planctomycetota bacterium | reverse complement strand
GGCTGTGCGATCTCGCGCACGCCGCCGGCGGCGAGAGCTGGGACGACGGCGAGCGCGGCCTCGGCTTCGCCTTCCCGCGGGCACGGGCGGCGGTCGCGCTGGCGGTGCGGCGGGCGAAGGCCGGCACGGTGGCGTGACCCGTCCGCGCCCGGCTCCGCGCCTGGCCAGGCCGGCGCTCAAGGCGCAGGGGGAATCCGGCCGATCGCGCCTGCGCAGGAGGCCGCCCCGGTGAGCGCTGCGAGCAGGAATCCGTCCTTGCGAGGTTTCGCGCTGCTGGTGGCGCTTTGCGCGGTGATCACCACGGCGGGCGTGCTGGTGCCGGAATGGCAATCGGCGCAGCGCGCCGCGCGGGCGCGCGCGCTGGTGGTGGACCTCGCGGCGCTCAATGCCGCGGTCGCGGCATTCCGCCGCGACCATGACGGTCAGCTCCCCGGCAGCGACGGCGACTCCGTCCGCGCCGAGCTGCTGGTGCGCCAGCTGACCCTGCCGACCGCACGTGATGGCGCGATCCACGAGCGCGGCAGCTTCGGCTCCTACCTGCGCCACGGCCTGCCGGTCAACCCGCTCGACGGCAGCTCCGAGGTGCGGGTGGTCGCGATCGGGCCGATTCCCGGACCGGACGGCAACGGCGGCTGGCTGTTCCACGCGCCGACCGGCCAGTTCCACTCGAATTCGCGCTGACGGCGCCGCTCAGCTGCGCGGCGGGTCGATCCGCACCCGGCCGGCGACGAGGTGCAGCCGCCGCTGCGCGAACAGCGCGATCGCCTCGGGATAGGCGCGGCACTCCTCGGCGAACACGCGCGCCGCCAGGGCGTCGGCGCTGTCCTCGAAGAAGACCGGCACGGTGCGCTGCAGGATGATCGGCCCCTGGTCGTAGCGATCATCGGCGAAGTGCACGGTGCAGCCCGACACCCTGGCGCCGCTCTTCAGCACCGCTTCGTGGACGTGGTGGCCGTGCATGCCGGCGCCGCCGAAGGCGGGCAGCAGGGAGGGGTGGATGTTCATCACCCGACCCTGCAGCGCTGCCGGGATCGACCAGAGGTGGAGGAACCCCGCCATCACGGCGAGCTCGGTGCGCCAGGCGGCGAGCGCCGCACCGATGGCGACGCCGTAGCTCGCGGCGTCGGCGTGGTCGCGGCGGCGGATCAGCGCGGTCGGCAGCCCTTCCTCGCGCGCTCGGGCGTAGCCGCGCACGTCGGCCCGCGACGCGACCACGCCGACCAGTTCGATCGGCAGCGAGCCGTCGCGGCGGCGCTCGACGAGGTTGTCGAAGGTGCGGCCGCTGCCGGAAAGGAGCACGGCGATCCGCAAGGGCGCGGTCAAGGGCCATCTCCTGCGGCGAGCAGCGCCCCGCTGGCGACGAGCTCCGCCAGCAGCGCGGCGACCCCGGGCAGCAGCCGCGCGGCCCGTTCCGCCAGCAGCAGCGGTGTCGCGAGCGGCTCATCGGCCGCGTCGAGGAGCAGGGCGAGCGACAGCAGCGGCACGCCCTGATGCCGCGCGGCGACCAGTTCCGCGCCGTCGCCCTCCGCCACCGCGTCGG
>VGYY01000466.1 GCA_016872815.1 Planctomycetota bacterium | reverse complement strand
TAGCCGCGCAGCCTGAAGTTCATGAGCGAGCTGATCGCCGCGCTGCACGAGTTCGGCCGCAAGGACGAGGAGAGCCGGCGACGCGCCGAGGACGACCTCTTCGGCCTCGAGAACTCGTTCAAGGCGCGCTCGGGACAGCTGAAGGGGCTGAACGACCCCGAGCTGATGGGCCGCAAGCGGGCCGAGGAGACCGAGCTGCGCCAGCTGCTGAGGGCGAACCCCGCCGCGCTGGCCGAGTACGACGCCGCGGTCAAGGCGATCGACGGCGCCTACGCGAAGCTGGCGGGGTTCACCGCACGGCAGTACTGGTCGCGCCTGAACGGCGACGCGGTCAGCCACGCGCTGACGCTGGTCCGCGCCGCAACCGAGCTGGCCAAGCCGAACGGCGAGCGTCTCCCCGGCTTCACCGATGCCGCGCTGCCGGCGCTCAAGCTGCGCACGTTCTCGACGGCTCCGGTCTACCTCGACCTCGACGAGCTGCTGCTCGGCGTCACGCTGGCCGCGGCGACGCGGGAGCTCGGGCCGGAGGATCCGTTCGTGAAGGCGGCGCTGCAGGGCAAGTCGGCGCCCGACGCGGCGAAGGCCGCGATGGCCGGCACCAAGCTGGCCGATCCCGCCGTCCGCAAGCAGCTGTTCGAGGGCGGGCCGGCCGCGCTCGATGCGTCGAACGATCCGCTGATCGCGCTGGCGAAGCGGGTCGACCCGATCTTGCGCGAGCTGCAGAAGAAGTTCGAGGACGAAGTGGCCAGCGTCGAGGCGGCCAACGGCGAGGCGATCGCGCGCGGCCGCTTCCGCGCCTTCGGCAAGAGCAAGGCGCCCGACGCGACCTTCACGCTGCGGCTGAGCCACGGCGTGGTGAAGGGCTACGAGGCGGGCGGCACGCTGGTGCCCTGGGCGACGACGTTCTGGGGCCTCTACGAGCGCCACGCGGCGTTCGGCGGCAGGTACCCGTTCGACCTGATGCCGCGCTGGCTCGAGCGGCGCGAGTCGCTTGACCTGTCGACGCCGTTCAACTTCGTCTCGACCAACGACATCATCGGCGGCAATTCGGGCAGCCCGGTGGTCGGTCGCGACGGGCGGATCGTCGGGATCATCTTCGACGGCAACATCGAAAGCCTGCCGGCCGCCTACATCTACGACGAGCGGCAATCGCGCTCGGTGTCGGTGCACAGCGCCGGGATCCTGATGGCCCTCGACCGGGTCTATGACGCCAGGGAGCTGGTGGCCGAGTTGCTCGGCAGCGCCAAGATCGGCAGCGCGGGGAGCTGACGCTCGCGTCGGCGGCGGAACGGGTTCACGCGAAACCGGACCGAAGCGGCCGCGTTGCAGCAGCAGCGCGGCCGCGACGTCGAAGGCCGGATGCGGCGCTGCCAACAGCGCTTGGCCCCAACCATGAGGAGCGACTCCATGGCGGCAGGCGATCGACCGGTCCACTGCGAAGAATCGGCGGGCGGCCCCCGGCGCCGACCGACGGCGAACGGCGCCGGCCGGCCGCGGCTGCTGCTGCCGCTGCTCCTGCTCGGAAGCGTGCGGTGCACTGCCCCGG
>VGYY01000465.1 GCA_016872815.1 Planctomycetota bacterium | reverse complement strand
GCGAGGCGGCCGGCGGCGGCGGGCCGCGCCTCGCGGCGCTGGTGTCGCTGGCGGGGATGTTCCACGTCGCGCCGTTCTTCGCCCGCGTCTGCGGCACGCTGCGCCACGGCGAGCCGATCGGCGGCCGAGTGGCCTGTCCGTGGAATCGCGCACTCGACGAGGACGCGCGCCGGCTCGGCTCGCTGCACGCGGCGGCGGCGGCGGTGCGCTGCCCGTGGCTGCTGGTCCACGGGACGATGGACGAACTGGTGCCGCTCGCCGACAGCTTCGATGCCCGCGCGGCCTGGCGGGCTGCGAACGCCGGCACGCCGGCGCCCGAGCCCGAGCTGGTGGCGTTGTCGGGCGTCGACCACCGCTTCACCGGTGCCATCGAGGGCATGGTGCGGGTGGTGGCGCCGTGGCTGGCGGAACGGCTGGCCTGAACGCCGCGCCGCGGGCGCTCGCGTCCGCGCTTGCGCTGCCGGCGGAGGCAGGTTCCCGCAGCGCGGTCGGCCGCCGCGTCACTTCGGCGGCGCGCTCTGCAGCAGGGCCAGCAGGTCGAGGATCTCCTCGCGCGTGAACGTGACCAGCAGCCCGGTCGGCATCGCCGAGAGCAGGCTCTTCTTCTGCCGGGCGATCTCCGCCTTCTTCACCACGGTGACCTGGTCGGGCCGGCTCAGGTCGGACGCCACGTGGAACGACTCGGCGTCCTCCTTGACGATCCGGCCGATCACGTCGCGGCCGTCCTTCAGGAAGAAGAGCTGCTGCTCGTACCCCTCGAGGATCGCGGCCGATGGCTCGAGCAGCTGCGTGAGCAGCGCGGCATCGCGGAACTTCGTGCCCACGGCCGAGAGGTCGGGCGCGCTCGGCTTGCCGAGTCCGCGGAAGGCGTGGCACTGGATGCAGCCGGCGGCCTCGAGCGCCGCGCGGCCGTTCGACGCGTTGCGCCGCTGCTCCCAACCGGCGGCGAACGCGTCGTCGAAGTCGCTCACCTCCCACAGCTTCACGAAGGCGCGCGCCGGCACGGCGGGCGCCACCTCCGCCGCGCCGGTCGTCGCCGCCGCGAGGTCGGCGTCGGTGAGCTGCGCCACCACCCGCAGCACGCCGTTCATCACCCGCCAGTGGCCGGGGAAGGTGCAGACGAACGGATAGTCGCCAGGCGTCGTCGGCGCCACGAACCGCAGCGTGGTCGATTCGCCCGGCAGGAGCAGCCGGATCACGTGGAGCACCTCGGGCAGCTCCGGCACGAAGCTCTTCGCCTGCGCGTCGGGAGCGGTCGCCATCGCCTCGGCGGCCGTGCCGATCGCCTCGAGCGATCCGGGCGCCCCCACCACCAGGTTGTGCGGCATCAGGTCGTTGTTCTGGAACAGCAGCGCCACCGCCTGGCCGGCGGCGACGACGATCTCCTTGCGGTCGTAGAGCATCTGGTGCGGGATCGTGCGCACGACCTGCGTCGTGCCGGCCAGTGCCGCCAGCTCCCGCCGCCGCGCGCGCGCCGCCTCCGCCGGCAGCTGCTCCGCGAGCGTGCGGGCGAAATCGAGCGCCGCCGCGACGTCGCCGCGCGTGCGCTGCTCGG
>VGYY01000464.1 GCA_016872815.1 Planctomycetota bacterium | reverse complement strand
CGCGGCAGGCCGATCCGGCGCTGGCGATCGAGCACCTCGAGCGGCGGCGGCGGCACCGGCTCGCGGGCCGGATCGCGCAGCTTCTTCCGGCGCGGCGCGACTCGCCTCATGACGCCGGTTCGCTCACGCCGGCGCGGTCGGCGGCGGCGGCGGCGGCGGAGTCGCCGGCACCCGCTCCGGCGCGCGTCCCGACTCGATCTCCGGCACCAGCTCCACCTCGGCCAGGGGGACGGCGAGGCGTCCGGTCGGATCGCGCGGGTAGGCCGGCCGGCGATGGTGGATGCCGCCCAGCACCTGCACGAACGCCTCCTTCATCCGCGTCAGCTCGCGCAGCGTCAGCGGGCATTCGTCGAGTTGCCGGTCGTCCATCTTCATGCGCAGGATGTCGTCGACCAGTTGCTCGAGCCGCGCCGGCGTCACGTCCTGCAGCGTGCGCGACGCGGCCTCGACCGAGTCGGCGACCATCACGATCGCCGTCTCCCGCGTCTGCGGCCGCGGCCCGGCGTAGCGGTAGCTGTCCTTCGGCACCTCCTCCTCGCTGCGCTGGCGCACCGCCATGCGCCAGAAGTACTCGACCGCGGTGGTGCCGTGGTGCTCCTCGATGAACGCCTGGATCGGCCGCGGGATGCGGTGGAGCTGCGCCAGCTCGATCCCGTCCTTCGGATGGGCGGTGATGATCAGCTTGCTCATGTCGGGGCTGATCGCGCCATGGCGGGCGCGCGCCTCGGCCGAGTTCTCGGAGAAGTACTCCGGCTTGTTCATCTTGCCGATGTCGTGGAAGTAGGCGCCGACCCGGCAGAGGAGGCCGTTGGCGCCGATCGCCTCGGCAGCGGCCTCGGCCAGCGTCCCGACCAGGAAACTGTGGTGATGGGTGCCGGGCGCCTCGACCTGCAGGCGGCGCAGCACCGGCTGCTCGTTCTGGTTCGAGTACTCGAGCAGCGTCAGGTCGGAGAGACGGTCGAGCAGGCGCTCGAACGGCGGCAGCACGCCGAGCACGAGGAAGCCGCTGGCCAGTCCGTGCGCCACGGCGATGACCAGGCGGCGCAGCAGCTCGGCGTCGACCGGCAGTTCGTCGCGCACCAGCGTGATGGCGGCCAGCACCAGCCCCTGGGTCACGCCGACGATGGCGCCGATGCCGATCAGGCGCGATGGGCGCCGCACGCGGAACGAATAGAGCGCGCCGGCGAGCGATCCCGCCGACAGCACCAGCAGCGCCGGCAGCAGCTCGTGCGTACCCCACGCGACCAGCGCCACCAGCGTCAGCAGGAGCCCGCTGAAGGCGACCGCGAAGCGCGGCGCCAGCAGCAGCGAGAGCAGGATCGCGACGGTCGGCACCGGCAGCAGCAGGAGCGACGGCTGCCCCGACTCGCGATGCGCGCGCGCGGCCACCAGGAACAGCACGATCAGCGCGTCGAGCGCGACGACGCGGCGCAGCACCCCCACTGCCTCCGGCTCGAACTTGACGAAGAACCGGCCGGCGAGGAACAGCACGCCGCCGATCACCACCGCCAATCCGGCCAGGCGCGCGACGCCCGCGTCGCCGTCGGCCGCCAGCAGCACGGCCGCCA
>VGYY01000463.1 GCA_016872815.1 Planctomycetota bacterium | reverse complement strand
CCGATCCGCGATCAGATCGCCGATCCGGCTCTTGAGCCCCCGTCCGCGCGCCGACGCTCCCCCTGAATCGCGCGTGCGCTCGGGCCCGAGCAGCCAACGGCGGAGCTCGTGCGCCTCGATGCCCGAGAGGTGGGCCGAGAACGCGCTGTCCGCCGCGTCGAACACGTGATGCGCCTCATCGAACACGAAGCGCGTCGGGAGCTTGCGCTCGCCCTCGCCGGCATAGGCGTCGCGCGCCGCCTGTACCATCACCAGCGCGTGGTTGGCGATCACGATGGACGCGGTGCGCGCGCGTCGCTGGGTCTTTTCGATGAAACAGGTTCGATAGTGCGGGCACGCCGCGTAGATGCATTCCCCGCGCCGGTCGGTGAGGCCAAGGGTGCGGCGCGCACCCAAGAGGTCGGCGAGCCAGGCCGGGAAGTCGCCGCCCTGGATGTCGCCGTCGCGCGTCGCCATGATCCAGCGCGCGACCAGGCCAAGCGCGATGCGATCCGCCGGCAGCAACGCGCTCCGGTGCACCGCTTCGTCATAATTGAGCAGGCAGAGATAGTTCTCGCGCCCCTTGCGGATGACGACCGCCTCGGCCTTGGCCGCGGGCTCGGGGTAGAGCCGATCGAGCTCGCCATCGACCTGGCGCTGCAGGTTCTTGGTGTAGGTCGAGAGCCAGACCGTGCCTTCATTGCGCTCTGCCCAGAGGCTCGCGGGCGCGAGATAGCCAAGCGTCTTGCCAACGCCGGTGCCCGCCTCGGCGATCACGACGTGCGGTTCGCCCGCTGCCTCGCGCGGCTGGAACGCGGCCGCGACGGCGGAGGCATAGTCGGCCTGCTGCGGCCGATCCTCGGCCGACGGCCCGACCAGCGCCGCGAGCCGCCGGCGCGCATCCGCGACCGGCACGCCGAAATGATCCGCAGCCGGCTCCGGCGCCTGATCCTGCCACTGCGGGAGCCGGTTCCAGACCGCGAGCGCGCCGATATGGCCGCCCGCCGCGTCGCCCTTGAGCGTGGGCCTTGCGCCGCCCTGGGTGAGCGCCGCCAGCACCGGCGGTCCCCACAGCCAGCCGGCGCGCGCCATCAGGGTCGCGAGCTGCGCGGCCTCGGCGCTCGCCCGCACGGGCTCCCGCAGGCGCGCGAGCAGCGCGTCGGCCGCATCGAGCAGGATCGCGGCCTCGTCCTCGAGGCTCGTGGGCTCCGAGAGCCCCAGCGCAAGCGCAAGGCCGCGCGCGGTCGGCAGGCAGAAGCGCGCCGGCTCGACAAAGGCGAACAGCTCCAAGAGGTCGCGCGCCGGGAACGGCTTGACGCCGAGCCGCCGCGCAACTACGCGCGCATGACAGACAAGCGGCGGCGTCTCGCTCTGGGCGAGGCGCGTCGCGGCCTCGGCCGCGCTCAAGCTGAACAGCTCGCCCGCGCCATCGAGCCACAGCGCGCGCTTCAGCCCGACCGCGAGCGCGGGACCGGAGATGCGTGGGCTCATCTCAGTGATGGCGGACATGGCGCGAGTATAGGGCATGGCGACGCTGGTAGTGCACGGACGAGCGTAGCGCCCTCACCCTCACCCTCGCCCTCACCCTCGCCCTA
>VGYY01000462.1 GCA_016872815.1 Planctomycetota bacterium | reverse complement strand
GCGGCGATCGGCGGTCGATCCGCGCGGCCGACTGCGCCGCCAGGTCGCTCGTGCGCAACCAGATGGTGGCACCAGCTCGCCACCGCGCGCTTGCTGGTGAAGGCGATCGCGGCGAACTCGCCCGGGCGCGCCAGCGCGGCGGCGAGCGCGGGCGGCGTCGGCAGCTCGCCGAAGTCGATCGCCGGCTGCTCGACGAAGGGGAGGTCGTGCGCGCGCAGGAGGGCGACGAGGTCGGCGTCGAGCTCGGGCGGGCGCGTCAGCACGACGATCGGGCGGCGCAGCAGCACGGCGTGGGCGAGGCGGGCGGCGTCGTCGGGAGTCGCCGCGACGATGTCGGCCTCGAAGTGGCGGCCGGCGCGCGCGAGGCAGGCGCGCAGCGCGATCCCCTCATCCGTGCGTCGCGCGAGCGCGCCGAGCGGCAGGCTGCAGCCGCCGTCGAGTCGCGCCAGCAGCCGGCGCTCCGCCACCGCGCCATCGGCGGCCTCCGGGTCGACCAGCGGCGCGAGCGCGGCGCGCAGCGCGGCGTCGCCGGCGCGGATCCGGCAGGCGAGCGCTCCCTGACCCGGCGCCGGCAGGAAGGCCGGCGGTTCGAGCGCGAAGCGGTCGAGGTCGGCGAGGTCGAGCGAGAGGCGGTCGATGCCCGCCGCCGCGATCACGATGGCGTCGAAGTCGCCGTGCCGGAGCCTGGCGACGCGCGTGGGCACGTTGCCGCGCAGGTCGGCGACGACGACGCCGGGGAAGGCGCGCCCGAGCTGCGCGAAGCGGCGCGCCGAGCTGGTGCCGACGCGCGTGCCCGCCGGCAGCTCGGGCAGCCCATCGCGGCGAGTCCGCGCGGCGATGCCCCGGCGCAGCAGCAGCACATCGCGCGGATCGGCGCGAGGCAGCACGCCGATCGAGGCCAGGCCGTCGGGTTCGTCGGTCGGCAGGTCCTTCAGGGAATGGACGGCGAGGTCGATCGCGCCGGCCAGCAGCGCCAGGTCGAGCTCGCGGGTGAAGAACGCCTTGCCTTCGAGCTCGCGGAACGGCCGGTCGGAGGCGTCGCCGCGGGTATGGACGATGACGCGCTCGACCGCGTGGCCGGCGGCGCGGAGGCGGTCGGCGACGAAGTCCGATTGGGTCAGCGCCAGCGCGCTGCCGCGCGTGCCGAGGCGGATCACGGCGTGACCCCGGAGTGTCGTTCGCGGCGCGCAAGCGCCTGTTCGATCCACTGCTCGATGAGCGCGATGGTGGTCGCCAGATCGTGGCGGTCGCCGGGCGCGTGCCGCTCGAGGTCGGCGAGGTCCGCGAGGTCGACGACGTCGCGCGCATCAGCGGCGAGGTTGCGCGGGAGGCCGAGATCGACGACCGGCGCGCCGGGCGCGCAGCGCGCAGCGAGTTCGCCCGCCGTCAGCAGCGGTTCGTCGCAGCGGGTCGCCGCGATCAGCGCGGTCAGGGGGGATGCCGTCCCGAGGAACCGCGCCGTCGAGTCGGCCGCGGCACCGTGCGCAGCCGCGAACGCTGCGGTGCGCGCGCGATCGCGGCCGACGACGATCCAGTCGTGGCGGAGTTCCTTCGGGCGGGCGGCCAGCACCGCCGCCGCCAGCGCGCCGGTGCC
>VGYY01000461.1 GCA_016872815.1 Planctomycetota bacterium | reverse complement strand
GCGCGCCGGTGCCAGGAGCGCCGCACGCGCCGCGCGGCGGCGTCGCTCGCCGTGCACCCGCAGCGCCGCGACCAGCAGCAGGAGCCAGAGCGCCTGCAGCCAACCCGGATGATCGAAGGTCATCCCGCTCATGGCGCCACCTGCAGTCGGGTCGCGCCGAACAGGAGCGACAAGAGCAGCAGCAGCGCCGCCGCCGCCAGCGGCACGGCGTAGAGTTCGCGCCACTCGACGAACGCGCCGCCCTCGAACTCGCTCTTCTCCAGCGCGTCGATCTCCGCGTAGACGCGCTCCAGCGCCGCGCGGTCCTGCGCATTCCAGTAGCGTCCGCCGGTCGCCTCCGCGACGGCGCGCAGCGTCGCCTCGTCGAGGCGGACGTTCATCGCCGCGTAGCCCATCTGGCCGAAGCGATCGCGCTGGGGGAACGGCACGCGGCCGGTCGAGCCGACGCCGATCGTGTGCACGCGCACGCCCAGCTCGGCCGCCGCCTGCGCCGCCTCGAGCGGGGCGAGCGCCCCGGCGGTGTTCTCGCCATCGGAGAGCAGCACGACGACCCGGCTCTTCGCCGGCGCCGCCTGCGTCCGCTCGACCGCGAGCGCCAGCGCGTCGCCGATGGCGGTCGAGACCGACTCGGCGTGGAGCTCCTCGGCCACCGGCCGGCCGCGGGCATCGGTCAGCGGCTCGGGAATCTCGACCGCGTCGAGCGCCTGCAGCAACGCGCCATGGTCGAGCGTCAGCGGGCAGCGCTCCTCCGGCCAGCCGCCGAACGAGACGAGGCCGACCAGGTCATCGGTCCGGCCGGCGAGCCCGTCGCCGCCGGCGACGAAGCGGCGGAACACGTCCTTCACCACGGCGAGACGGTCGACCCGCTTGCCGTCGAGCTCGAAGTCGCAGGCGCGCATCGAATCGGAGCGGTCGAGCGCCATGACGATGGCGATCCCGTCGGCGCGCAGCCGGTGCTCGGTCAGTCCGTGCTGCGGTCGCGCCAGCGCCACCACGAGGAGCGACAGCGCGAGCTGCTCGCCGCGCGCGAGCCAGGCCGCGGCGCGCTGCGCCAGCGTGACCGGCGCATCGACGAAGAGCGAGCGGTCGGAACAGAGCAGCGCGCCGCGGCCGCGGCGCCGTCGCCACCAGGCGAGCAGCGGCAGCAGCAGGAGGAGCAGGAGCCAGGCGGGCGCCCCGAAGCGAAGGCCGAGCAGGTCGCCGTTCATGCGGCGGCCCTCGGCGGCGGCGCGGTCGCCGCCGCGGCGGAGAACTCGTGGAGGAACTCGCGCGCGCGGGCGACGCTGGCGGCGATCGCCTCCGGCGCCGGCTGCTGGCCGCCGAACTTGACCAGGTCAGCCGCCTCGAGGAAGGCGCGCAACCGGGTCGCGCTCTGGCGATCGAACGCGGGATGGCCGGCGATCGCGCGCAGGAACTCGTCGGTGGTCTGCTCCGGCGCGTGCACGCCGGTGGTGCGCTCGACGTGGCGGCGCACCACCCCGGTCAGCTCGACGAAGAAGCGCTTGACGTCGCCGCGGCCGTCGGGATCGCGCGCCAGCAGCGCTTCGAGTTCCCGCAGCGACAGCTCGAGCGGGGAGGGCGGCACCACCCGGTCGGGTCGCCGGCG
>VGYY01000460.1 GCA_016872815.1 Planctomycetota bacterium | reverse complement strand
TGATCGGCCGGCACCACCAGCGCCCGCGCGCGGCGCGCGGCGAAGGCGAGCCGCAGCCGCCGCGCCCATTCGCCGCCGCGTGCTCCCGGCTCGCGCCATGGCACCTCATGCACGGTGGCCACCCACGCGATGCCGTTCGGCGCCACCGTCAGCGGCAGCGCCAGCACCGGCGAATGGAGCAGCGCCACGCCCTCGCGCACCAGTCGCGGCAGCAACCGCCGCTCGCGCCAGAACCGTTCGTCGCGCGTCAGCCCGAGGTCGACGACGCGGAAGTTGGCCGGCAACCCGGACGACCACGTCGACGTGAGCGCCGACACCGCGGCCCTGCCGATGCCGCGCACCACCAACAGGAACTCATGCGCCGCACCCAGCGTGGCCAGCGCCCGCAAGTGCTCCTGCAGCGCCCGCTCGACCCCGGTCGGCCGCGTCGTCTCCAGCACACTCGCGTCGAGCGCGATCCGCATCGGCGGCGGATGGTAACGGCGCCGACGATCCGCGCGCAGTTCAGCGACCGCCCGGCGCGACGCATCCCGCCACTCGAAGCACCTGCGCCGCCATCGTCGCCCAGCGGAACGTCTCCGCCCGTTCGCGCCCGCGCGCCGCCAGGTCGCGGCGGAGCGCCGGGTCCGTGCCGGCTCGCAGCAGCGCCGCCGCGATCGACGCCTCCGACTCCGGGTCCACCAGCAGCGCCGCATCGCCGGCGACTTCCGCGGTCGACGAGCGGTTCGCGGTGATCACCGGCACGCCGAGCGCGAACGCCTCGACGATCGGCAGGCCGAAACCCTCCCACAGCGACGGATAACACAGCACGGTGGCGTCGCTCTGCCACGCCCGCAGCTCGGGCTCGTCGACGGCGCCCCGGACCAGCAGCGGCTCGCCCGGCATGCCGCGCGCGAGCTCGGCACGCAGTTCCTCGCTCTGCCAGCCCCAGGGGCCGACCAGCACGAGGTCGAGCTCGAGCCCGCGCGCCCGCGCCGTCCGCCAGGCCCGCACCAGGCGCGGCAGGTTCTTCCGCGGCTCGAGCGTGCCGACATGCAGGACATAGGGTCGTGTCGCGTCGGGGCGCGGATCGCGCCGCACAGCGCCGTCCGCCGCCGCGAGCGGACGCGTCACATGGTCGGCGCCGAGCGGCGCCACCGTGATCCGCGCCGGATCGACCCGCCAGCGCGCCACCAGATCGTGGCGCGTCGCGGCGCTCGGCACCACGATCGCCGCAGCGCGCGCCACCACCGCGCGCAGCCGCGCCGCCGCCGCCTCGTGGAAGCCCGCATCGTGGAACTCGCGCGACACCTCGAAGGCGAGGTCGTGCACCAGGACGATCTCGGGGCAGCGCAACCCCGCGACGAACACCAGGTCGGTGTGGATGAAGGCGGCGAGGCGCCCGGTCAGCCACTCGGTGCGGAAGCCCGGCAGCCGCGCCGCCCACTGCAGCGCCTTCGCCGGCAGGCGCGGCGCGAACAACCGCACGTTCGGGCGCGCCAGCAGATCGGCCGGCAACGGCGTCGTCCAGCCGCGACCATGGCGCGAGGCGCCGTAGAGCACGATCTCGCGCCCGGGTGCCGCAGCGGCCAGCGCCCGCGCCAGCTCGACGCCGACCCGGCCGATGCCGCACGGGCCGCGCAGCGCCGCGCGCACGTCGATGC
>VGYY01000459.1 GCA_016872815.1 Planctomycetota bacterium | reverse complement strand
GCGCCGCTCGACGCCGATCGCGCCCGCCTGTTCGTCGGCGCCGGTCGGGCCGACGGCCTGCGCCCCGGCGACCTGGTCGGCGCGATCGCGAAGGGGGCCGGCATCCCCGGCCGCGCGATCGGCGCAATTCGCCTCGCCGACCGTTTCGCCCTGGTCGACCTCCCGGCCGACGCGATCGACCACGTCATCGAGGTGCTGCGCGGAATCACCTGGAACGGCCGCCGCGTCCTCTTCCGCCGCGACCAGCACGGCTGACCCGCCGGAACGGTTGATCCAGGATCCGTTGTTCCGACAAACTGTTCCTGGATCGGTGGTTCACGCGCCGGTTGGGGAGAGACTCGATGGCGCCGAACGGAGCGGATCAGTGGTCGTCGCGCGGCGGGCGACGGACGCGGCGCGCCTTCCTCGGCACGGCGGCTGGCGGGGCGCTCGGTGCGTCCGCATGGGCGCGCCTGCCGGCGAACTTCTGGCAGCGGCGCGCCGACGTCGGCGGAGTCGGCGGGGAGCTCGCCGAGCTGGTGCGCTGGGTGCGGGAGTTGTCGCCCGAAGGCGCCATCCCCGGCCTGGTCGATCGCATCCGCGCCGGCCTCGCGCCGGAGTCCCTGCTCCTTGCCCTGCTGCATGCGGGGCTCGCCGACGTCCGGCCGCAACCGGTGGGGTTCCAGTTCCACTGCGTGCTGCAGCTGCCGGCGGTCTGGAGCGGCGTTCGCAAGAACCCCGTCACCACCGAGAGCTGGCTCCCGCTCGGCTATGCGCTCCACCAGTACCTCCTCCTGAAGGCGCGCGCCAAGCCCGGCGTCGGCCTGCCGCAGGCACCGGAGCCCGCCTTGCTCCCGAGCGCAGAGACGGCTGAAGCAACGCTCGAGCAGGCGCTGCGCGGCTTCGACCTTGAAGCCGGCGATGCGGCGGTGACCGCGCTGGTCCGCGGCGGCGACCGGTTCGCCCTGCGACGAACACTGCTGCCGTTCGCCGCACGCAACTTCACCGACGTCGGCCACCACCCGATCTTCGCGGCCGGCGCAGTCGAGCTGCTCGAACAGTTCGGCTGGACCCACGCCGAGCCGCTGCTGCGGTCGCTGGTCCGCGGACTCCTGCTTCCCGGGCCGAGCGCGGCCTGCGATGACTTCGCGCGGAGCCGGGAGATCGCCGTGGCGATCGCCGCGCGCGAGCACCCAGCCGTCGATGCGGAACTGCTCGCCACGTTGCGGCTCGCCCCGGCCGACGCTGCCGAGGCGCGCTTCGACCTCTCGACGCTGCCGGCCACGCCGGCGGCCGCGCAGGCGGCGCTGCTCGGCTGGCTGGCGCGGAGCGGTGGCGAGGGCTCGCAGCTCTTCGCCGGCTTCGCGGCGGTGATCGACGTGGCGTTGGAACTGCTGGCCGAGAACCGCGGGTTGCTCGGCGTCCACGCGCTCACGTCGAGCGCGGCGCTGTACGAGCTCGCCGCGAACCAGGACGTCGCGGAGCGCTGGACGTCGCTGCTGCAGGCCGCGGCGTGGCTGCCGCGCTGGCGCGAAGCGTTCGGCGGCGCGCGCCGGAAGTCGCGCGCCGAATCGCCGCTGCTCGCCGACTTCGAGAGCGACCTCGAGCCGTCGGGCGCGAGCAGAGCGCCCGGCGCGTCGGCAGCGACGGTGCTGCTGGAGCGGCGCGGGGAGGAGCGCCGC
>VGYY01000458.1 GCA_016872815.1 Planctomycetota bacterium | reverse complement strand
TCGGTCGGGCTGATGCAGGCGGCGATCACGGCGCTCGGCCCCGATTTCGCCGAGGCGATGACGACGCGGATGCTCGAGCGGGCCGGACTGCCGCCGGAGCGGTCGCGCCAGCTGACCCACATGCTCTCGCACACCGTCTCCGGCATCGGCGTGATGATGCTGATGTTCGGCCTCGTCGCCGCCGGCACCCAGCTGATCCGCGAACGCGAGGAGGGCGTGCTGCCGCGCCTGCTCACCGCGCCGGCCGACCGCGCGGCGATCCTCTGGGGCAAGTACCTCTTCGCGCTGCTGGTCGGCGCGCTGCAGCTCACGCTTCTCTTCTCGTTCGGAACGTTCGTCTTCGGCGTCGACGTGCTGCGCGACCCGCTCGCGTTCCTCGCGGTGAGCGGCTGCGTGCTGCTCGCGGTGACCGCGTTCGGGATGCTGGTCGCGGCCGCTGCGCGGACGATCAAGCAGGCGGAGGGGCTGTCGACGCTGCTGATCCTGGTGATGTCGGCCGTCGGCGGCGCATGGTTCCCGCTGCAGCTGTTCGATCCGCCCGATGCGGTGAAGGTGGTGATGGCCTGCACGCTGACCGACTGGGCGATCCGCAGCTACCAGGCGATCTTCTGGGCGGGCAAGGGGCTCGGCGATGCCGAGCTCGTCAGGAACCTCGCGGTGCTGCTCGGCTTCGCCGTCGCGGCCACCGCCGCGGCGCGGGAGCTCTTCCTGCGCCGCTACGTCCGTTCGGCCTGATCGACCGCGCCGCGACGTCAGCGGTCCTCGAGCCCCGCCAGCAACGCCGCGAGCTCGGCCAGCACCATCGCGGTGGCGCCCCACACCTCGTGGCCGGCCACCGCGAAGTAGGGCGTCACGTAGGGCGATCCCTCGCGATCGCGCAAGCGCTCGCCGCGCAGAGTGGGATCGAGCAGCGCGCGCACCGGCCACTCGAGCAGCTCCTCCACTTCCGCGGGGGCCGGCCGCCAGAGCGGCCGGACGCTCGCCGTCGCGACGAACGGCTCGATGCGGAAGCCGCTGACCGGGATGAACACCGGGGTCAGCTGGCCGTGCAGTCGCGCCGCGCCGCGCGGCAGCCCCACCTCCTCCGCCGCCTCGCGCAGCGCCGCTGCGGCGGCCGACTCGGCCCCATCGACCGCCCCGCCCGGGAGGCAGACCTGGCCGCGGTGGGCCGCCACCCGGTCGGTCCGACGGGTCAGCAGCAGGCATGGCTCGCCCGCCGCCCGCGACGGGTCGTCGGCGGGCGCCGGGAAGAGCAGCGCCAGCACCGCCGCCTTGATCGGCCGGTCGGGGTCGACCCCGGGCGCCGGCTGACGGCGCGGTCGCGGAGCCATCAGGAGCTGTGCGGACTGGCCCGGCGGCGGCGCGGTGCAGCGCTCCGCCAGCGCGGCGGCGAAGCGCGCGAAGCGGTCGTCGCCGGCGTGCGATGATCGGGCCATGCTTCTGCTCACGCTTGCGGCCGCGCTGGCGGCCGACCCGCCGCAGCTCGCGGCGACCTTTTACCCGTGGTACGAGTGGCGCGACGGCGCGCTCGTCTCGCCCGATCCGCGCCCGCTGCGGCAGCAGCCGCTGGCCGCGGCGACGTGCGACCCGACGGCGGTCGCCTGGCTCGCCGCCGAGCTCGATGCGGTGGCGGCAGCGGGGATCGACACGTTGCTGGTCGCCAACGTCCCGG
>VGYY01000457.1 GCA_016872815.1 Planctomycetota bacterium | reverse complement strand
GGCGCCTGCCGGAACGGCTGGGGGCGGCGGGTGCACGACGCCTCCATCGGCGCGCGGACGGCAGCAGCGAGGTGTGGCGCCTCGACCTCCCGGCGAGCAGCGCCAGCGCCGACGGCAGCGTCCACGCTCCCACGGTGGTCGCGATCAAGTGGTTCGACGACCGCGGCGCATGGCGCCGGACCCTGCGCGGAAGCCGGGCGCGCCGCGCCTGGCGCGACGCCTTCCGGCTGCGGATGGCGGAGGTCGCCACGCCGGCCGCGCTGCTCTTCGCCGAGGGCGGCGCGCGCCGCCGCCCCTGCAGCGTGCTCGTGTCGACCTTCGTCGAGCCGGCGCTGGCGCTCGACGCCGCAGTTGCGGCGCACGGCCCGGAGGCCGCGCGACCGGTGCTGCGCGCCGCCGCCGCCCTGATCGCGCGCCTCCACGACGAGGGGCTCTCGCATCGCGACCTGAAGGCGCCGAACCTGCTGGTCTCGCCCGACGGCACGGTCGTGCTGGCGGACAGCGACGGGCTCCGGCGCCGGGCGCTGCCGCTCGACCGCGTCGCCCGCGACCTGATGCGGCTCAACGCTTCCTTCCGGGACGGCGGCGCGGCCATGATGCGCGCGCGTCTCGCCTTCCTCGCCGACTATCGCGCCGCGCGCCGGCGCGAGCGACCGCCGCGGGAGGCGCTGCTGCGCCGCATCGCGCTCCTCACGGGACTCAAGTGGCAACTGGCACCGATCGCTCGGCGCTGAGCTGGCTCCTCCGCCGTCCGCTGGCGCGGCGCGGCCGGCTGGTCGCCCTGCTGCTCGCCTCGCTGGCGGGCGCGCTGCTGGGCGGCGTCTCGCTCACCTCGGCCTACCCGCTGCTGGTGATCCTGTTCGACCACGAGTGGGCCGGGCGGCTGGCGGAGCGCGCGGCCGAACTCCCCGCCTGGATCGCGCCCGCGGCGCAGGGGCTCCTGTCGTTCGCCGCCGAGCGCGAGCAGGGCGGGGCCCTGCTGCTGGTGCTCTGCCTGCTGGTCGGCGCGATCGCGCTGGCGGCGGTGGCGCAGCTGGCGCAGGACTGGCTCGCGGCACCGCTGGTGCACGAGACGGTGCGCGGCGTCGCCACCGAGGCGCACGAGGCGCTGCTGCGTGGCGCCGGACACGACGTCGCGCAGGGCGAGCTGCTGGCGCTGTTCACCGCCGACCTCGACGCCATGCGCGTGGCGCTGCAGAAGGTGTTCAGCAAGGTCGTGCACGAGCCGTTCAAGCTGCTGTTCTCGCTGGCGCTGCTGATCGCGATCGACGGGCGGCTCGCGCTGGTGCTCGGCGTGCTGTTCCCGGCGGCGGCCGGCTTCGTCCTGTTCCTGTCGCGGCGGCTGCGCGACCGCGCGCGCCGCACGCTGGCGCAGACCGGCGGGCTGGTCGCGCTGGTCGAGGAGGGGCTGCGCGGGCGGCGCATCGTGCGCGCCTACGGCCTCGAGGAGCGCGAGCGCCAGCGGTTCCGCGCCGTGCAGCAGGAGCTCACCGGCAACCAGGTCGCGCTCGACCGCCACGAGGCGCTCTCCTCGCCGCTGCTCGAGCTGATGGTGGCGATCGCGGCCGGCGCGGTGATCCTCGCCGGCGCGCGCCGCGTCGTCGCCGGCGACCTGTCGCCCGAGGCGCTGCTGACCTTCTTCGCGGTGCTGGCGTCGATGCTCGATCCGATGCGCAAGCTGG
>VGYY01000456.1 GCA_016872815.1 Planctomycetota bacterium | reverse complement strand
GCGCCGACGAACTCTGCCGTTGCGACGCCGTCGGGCGACGCCGCCGCCGCGCTGGCGCCGCGTGCGCCGATCGCCGCGTTCGCCTTCGGCGCCACCGCCGGCGGCAGTTGCCGCGACGAACGCAGCGAACGAGCCATCAGCGTGCCGGCAGCGTTCGTTGCCATCGACGGGCCGACGCTGGCCAACAAGGCGCTGCGCTGCGACGGCGACGCGACGCTCGGCGTCGACGGCCTGCCGGGCTTCGGGCGCGCAGCGCCGCGCAGCGTGCGGCTGCAACTCCGCGTCGACCGCGTGCACGAGCGCGCGGTCGTGCTGCACACCAGCCACTACACCGAGGACGCCGACGCGCAGGGCTACCAGTTGCTGCTGTGCGACGGCCGGCTGTGCTGGGAGATCGTGCACCACTGGCCCGGCTCGGCCGCGGCGGTGGCGACGACGGCGCCGCTGCCGCACGATCGCTGGCTCGACGTGTGCTGCACCTACGACGGCAGCTCGCGCGCCGACGGTCTGCGCGTCTACGTCGACGGCGAAGCGGCGGCGACCACCGTCGTGCGCGACCACCTGCAAGGTCCCGCGGTCGTGCGCCGGCTCGTGCTCGGCGGCCGCGACCGCGACAAGGGCTTCGTCGGCGGCGGGCTCGCACGCTTCGAGCTGTACGACATCGCGCTGACCGCCGCCGAGGTCGCCGTGCTCGCCGGCCGCGCGCCAGCGCGCGACGCCCTCGCCGCGCACCACGCCGAGTTCGCGCCCGCCGTTGTCGCCGCGCGCGCCGCCGCCCGCGCCGCCGACGAAGCGCTGCACGTTGCCGTCGAGCAGGCGCCGGAACTGATGGTGATGGCGCCGCACGGATATCCGGAGCCGCGCTTCGTGCTGCGCCGCGGCGCCTACGACCAGCCCGATCCCAGCCAGCCCGTCGCCGCCGACGTGCCCGCCGCCGTGTTGCCGTGGGAGCCGTCGTGGCCGCGCGACCGCCGCGGCCTCGCGCGCTGGCTGTGCGATCCGCGCAACCCGCTGCCGGCGCGCGTCGTCGTCGACCGGCTGTGGGCGCAGTGCTTCGGCCGCGGCCTCGTGCGCACGCCCGACAACCTCGGCCTGCTCGGCGAACGGCCGACGCAGCAGGCGCTGCTCGACGCGCTCGCGGCCGACTTCCAGCGTCACGGCAGCCACAAGCGCATCCTGCGCCGCATCGTCACCAGCGCGACGTTCGCGCAGTCGTCGGCGGCGACGCCGGCCGAGAGCGAGGTCGATCCCGACAACGACCTCCTCGGCCGTGGCCCGATTTTCCGGCTGTCGGCCGAAACGCTGCGCGACCAGGCGCTGCTGGCCGCCGGCCTGTTGCAGCCGCGCTTTGGCGGCCCGAGCGTCAAGCCGTACCAGCCGCCGGGCCTGTGGAGCGCCGCCGGCAGCAGTTGGGGCGGCGGCGACTACCAGCCCGACCAGGGCGCCGACGCGCACCGCCGCAGCCTCTACACCTATCGCAAACGCACAGCACCCCCGCCCAACCTGATGACGCTGGATGGCACCAGCCGCGAAGTCTGCGTCGTGCGCCGGCAGGGCACCGACACGCCGCTGCAGGCGCTGGTGCTGCTCGGCGATCCGGTGTTCACCGAGTGCGCCGATGCGCTGGCCGTCCAGCAACTTGCGCGCGCGGGCGCGAAGGACGACGAGCGGTTGGCGGCGATCTTC
>VGYY01000455.1 GCA_016872815.1 Planctomycetota bacterium | reverse complement strand
CGCCGGCCGGCCGCAGGCGGCGCGCGTGCTCACCGAGCTGCTCGAACGCCTGCACGTGCCCGCGTGACCGGAGCGGCGGCGCGATGATCGTCCGGCAACGCTTCAGCGGGGCGGGTCGGCTCTGCCTGCTGGCGGGCGTCGCGCTCGTGGCGGGCGCGCTGCTGTTCGGCCATCCGCTGCCGGCGCTGGCCGGCGGCTTCGCGCTCGGCCTGCTGCTGTTCACGGCGCCGGGCGGACGCGCGCTCGAGCGGTTGCGCTTCCTGCGGCTGCCGCCAGCGCGGCTGGTCGAGGACGAGGAGCGCGTGCTCGATCTCGAGTACGCGTTCGCCGCCTCGCTCGCGCCGCTCGGCGTGGTGCTGCGCGCCGCTGGTCCGGCCGCCGCGCTGGAGGGCGCCACCCCGGCGCTGCTGCCGACGCTGCACGGCCGCCTGCCGATCCTGCTGCGCGCGCAGAAGCGCGGCCGGCACGATCGCATCAGCTTCGAGGTGCAGCTGCGCGGCGCCTTCGGCTTTCGCGCGCGCACGGCGCAGTTCGAGGTGCCGACCGACCTCTGGGTGCTGCCGCGGCCGCGGGCGCTGCGCGAGCGGGTGCTGGAGCAGATGCTGGCGCTGCGTCCGTGGGGATTCGAGCGGCCGCAGCCGGCCGGACCGGGTGACGGCGAGTTCTACGCGCTGCGCGAATGGCGGCCCGGCGACGCCGAGCGGCGCGTCCATCCGCGTCTCTCCGCGCGGCGCGGCCGCAAGGTGCTGCGCCTGTTCCGCGGCGAGGCGCCGCCGGTGGTCCACCTCGTCGTCGATCTGCGCTTCGCGCGCGACGGCCGCAGCTTCGGCCGGGTCGACTTCGACGAGGCGATGCGCTTCGCCGCCGGTCTGACCCGCAGCCTGCTGCAGCGGTCGATCCCGCTCTCGCTCACCCTGATCGAGGCCGCCGGCGCACGGCTCGCCTGCCCGGCCGGCTGCCGCGATCTCCACCGTTTCCTCGGCGAGCTGGCGCTGGCGAAGGCGCTGCCGGCGAAGAACGCCCCCGATGTCCCGCCGCTTCCGGCGCAGACGCTGGTCGGCCGCAAGGTCGTGCTGCACCTCGGCCTGGTCGACGATGCGTCCGCGCCGGTCGAATGGCTGGCGATCCGCGTCGGCGCGCAGCGCTACTTCCAGCTGCTCGATGCGCAGCTCGGCCCGCCGGCGGTCGCGGGGGCGCGCCATGGCGCGTGACCGCGCGCTCCCCCATCTGCGCCTGTTGTTCCGCCTGCTGCTGGTGGCGCTCGCGGCGTGGAGCGCCGGGCCGCCGAGCGGCGCCACGGCCGGAATCGCCGCCCTGTTGTTCGCGGCGGCCGGCGGCGTGCGCGCATGGCTCGAGCGCGGTCGCGGCGGCATGCGCGGAGTGCTCCCGGCCGCCTGGCTCTTCGGCCTGGCGCTGGCGGCCGCCGGGGCGGCGACGCTCGCCGCCGGCGGATCGGGCGCGGTCCAGGGGACCTGGCTGCTGCTGACGGCGCTGCCGCTCGCGCTGGCGCTGGCGTTGAAGGAGCCCGCGCTGATCCCGCTGCCGCCGCTGCCGGCGGCGCTCTTCTTCGCGACGCTTGCACTCGGGCTGCTCGGCGCGGCGCCGTGGGACCAGCGGGTCGGTCGGGTGCTGCTGGCGCTGCTCGCGGTGGTCGGCGTGATCGGCGCCGCGCTCGAAGCGACCGCGC
>VGYY01000454.1 GCA_016872815.1 Planctomycetota bacterium | reverse complement strand
CCGCCAACTGAGGCGGCGCGCGGAACGGAAAGAAGTTCCGCGCGCGCGGGCCGCTGCTGCCCCTACACCTCGCACGGGGTGCCACTCGATGGGGGAGGGAGTCCCCACGAGGATCCCCGATGTCGCTCGCCGTGCTCGCCCTGTGCTGCCTGCTGCAGGATGCCGCCCCGCCGCGCGTCGATCCGGCGACGACGACGCCCGCTCCGGCCGCGACGCCGCCGGCCGCGACGCCGCCGGCGGAAGTCGCCACCGTCAAGGCGCCGCTGGTCGTGCCGACGCCGCGACCGCGAACGCCGGAAGTACCGAGCTATCGCGTGGCGCTCCGCATGAAGAGCGGTCGCCGCTTCACCGGCGTGGTCGGGCGCGACCGCGATTTCCACACGCTGGTCCACCAGGGCGCGCATCATGGGGCTGCGGCTTACGCCGCCGACGGACGGTTCAAGCTGCGCTGGGTCGACGGCCTCGACGGCGAGATCGAGCTGTGCTGGAACCAGGTCGAGAAACTCGAGGTCCGTGAGGTCCTCGACTCGTCGGGCTTCCGGGCGATGGAGCAGCGCTTCACCACGGCGCGCATCGTGCGCCGCCGCGAGGCCGAGCGGCCGGCCGACGACGGTTCGTCGGTGCCCGCGGCCGCGGAATCGACGGCGCCATCTGCAACCGGGACGGCACCGACCGCGGACCCGGGGGCGGCACCACCGGACGCGCGGTCGCCCAACCCGCAGGTCGCGCCGCCGAAGCTCGGGCTGCTGACCGAGTTTCCGCCCGATCAGGGCTGGTCGCCGGACCGCAAGAAGCAGATCGAATGGCGCCGGACCGTCGTTGGCGCATTCCCGGAACCGCGCGAAGTTCGCTTCCTCGAGGTGTACGACCGCTGGGAGCCGCTCTTCTCCGCGTGGGCGAAGGAACGCGACGAGCAGCGTGCGGCGGACGCGGCGAAGGACGAACGGGCGAAGAGCGAGGGCCGCGGCACCGTGCGTCCCGCCGAGCCGGCGCCGCCCGCGGCACCAGCCGAACCGGCGGTGCCCGCGGCGAAACCGGTGACGGGCAGCAACAGCAAGGACGGCTGAGCCCCGCGCCGCGGCAGCGGCGCGCCGGTCGCCCGTGCGCGGCCGCGTATCCTCTGCCGCGATGACGCTCCAGCGCACGATCGAGCGCGCGTGGCACGCCGAAGGCGGATCCCGCCTCTCGGCCTGGCTGCGCCCGGTCAGCGCGCTCTACGGTCTCGGTCGCGCGTTGCACCAGGAGCTCTATCGCCGTCGCCTTCGTTCGCGCGTGCGCCTGCCGTCCTGCGTCGTCAGCGTCGGCAACCTCGTGGCCGGCGGCGTCGGCAAGTCGCCCTTCTGCCGCTGGCTGGCGCAGGCGCTGACGGAGCGCGGCCACTCCGTCCTGATCCTCGCTCGGGGCTACGGCCGTGCGCGGGGTGCCGCGTGGAACGACGAGGGCGCGTGGCTGGCCGCGGAACTTCCCGGCGTGCGCGTGGTGCAGGATCCCGACCGTGCCCGCGTCGGCGCGGCGGCGTTGCGCGAGGCGGCGGCGGACGTGGTGCTGCTCGACGACGGGTTCCAGCATGAGCGGCTCGCGCGCGACGTCGACGTCGTGCTGGTCGACGCGGCGGCGCCGTTCGGGAACGGCCGGCTGCTGCCGGCCGGCCCGCTGCGCGAGGCGCCGACCGCCCTGCGCCGCGCCCACTTCG
>VGYY01000453.1 GCA_016872815.1 Planctomycetota bacterium | reverse complement strand
GGCGGCGACGGCGGCCGGCGGCGAGCCGCACGCCGTGCGCGGCGGCGGATGGACGAAGAACTGGCGCGGATCGTGGTCGGACGGGCGCGCGCCCCAGCGGTCGAGCCACCAGAACGAGATCCGCCGGTCGTCGCCCTTGCGGACGAACAGCTCGCCGTCGAGGAGCTCGGCCACCGCGCGACAGCACGCCTCGATCGCGCGCGCCACCGCCGCCGACGCCGCCGACGAGTCGATCGCCGGAAGATGGTCGTCGTGGAAGCGATCGGCGATCCGCTGCAGCTTGCGATGGCGCACGGCGATCGCGCGCGGGTCCATCAGCAGGCGCAGCTCCGGATCGGCGAGGAGCGATTCGGCGCGCTTCAGCAGCAACGACTTCGCGGCGGCCGACGCGGCCGCCAGCGCCCCGTTCTCCCGCGGACGGCGCCAGCTGAGGAAGACCTCGAGGAACGGCGGGAGCGCGCCGGGGACGGGCGGCGGCTCGGCGGGAGGAGCGGCCGACTTGCGCCGCGCCGGCGCGGCCGCGGCCGTCGTCGGCAGGCGCACCGACAGCCGCGCCACCGACCGGATCGCGTGGTGGCGGCAGAAGACGCTGCCGCGGAACGCGGCGTGAGCGCGGACGTCGGGCACCAGCAGCGCCTTCACCCGATCATGCGCCGAGAAGCGCTCGAGCGATTGCGGCCGCAGCGGGCCGCGCAGGTAGGGCGAGAAGGCGGCGCTGGCACCCGACTGCCCGAGGAGGACGTAGCTGGCGCGATCGTGCGGCGCCGCCGGGTTCGACAGGTAGACGGTGACGACGTCGCAGCCGGTCGCCGCATGCAGCGCGTGGAGCACCTCGACCGGCAGCAGCACCGCGAACCGGGTCGGGCGCGCCACCGCGCGGGCCGTCGCGCGGGCCGCGTCGCGCGCGCTCAACCCGACCGCGCCCCGCCGCGCCGCGCCGCGGCGAGTTCCGCGCAGATGTCGACGGCGACGCGGGTCATGTCGCCGGGGGCGTAGCGCGCCGAACGACGCACGCCGAGCGCGTCGAGCGCGTCCTCGGTCCGCTGGCGCGGCGCCCCCTGCCCCTGCAGCATCGCCGAGTAGACCGCGATGCAGCGCGCACCGCGGGTGAGCGTCGGCGAGCGCGGCTTGTAGCCATGGAACAGGCCCTCGGCCGCCAGGCGCCGCAGCAGCGTCATGCCGGTGGACGACTCGACCGGCGCCCGGTCGTCGACCTCCGACACCAGCAGATCGACGATCAGCCAGTCGACCGGCGCGCCCGGCAGCAACTGCTCGCGCAGCAGCACGTCGGCCGGCACGCGCAGGTCGACGTGGCGGACCTCGAGCAGGAGTTCGCGCCGTCCCGCCTCGGCCTCGAGGAACTGCTTCTGCTGGCGCGCCGACAACGCTACGTCCTGGACGATCAGGATGCGGTCGCGTTCGGTCGCACGCTCGGGTGTGGTCACGGCAACGGCTCCGGTCGGGCGTGGCGGCGGGTGACGCCGCGCGGGAATGGGCGCGAGGTTAGCCGGCGCCGGCAGCCGGTGGCGGTTCGCGCGGGCGTCCCGCGGCCGGCGGTCCGCGGCCGCGGCGCCGTCAGAACACCACCGGCGCGCGATAGCTGCCGAACACGCCTTCGAGATCGGAGCACAACTCGCCCAGCGTGACGCCGGCGTCGACCGCGTCGACCAGCAGCGGCAGCAGGTTGAGCCGCCCCGCCGCG
>VGYY01000452.1 GCA_016872815.1 Planctomycetota bacterium | reverse complement strand
CCGTTCCGGTTCGCCGGCGAAGCGTTCGCGTTCGCGCGCGAGGAAGCGCTCGAGCGCCGCCCGCTCGTCCGGCCGCGGCGGACGCGAGACGAGCCGCAGGAACGCCGCGCCGAGGGGATCGGGATCGACCGCAGCCCGCCGCGCCAGCGCCACCGCGGCGACGACGAAGTCGCGATCGTTCTGCAGCGCGAGCGCCTGCAGTGGGGTGTTGGTCGGCAGTCGACGCGCCTGGCACTGCTCGCGGCTGCCGGCGTCGAACAGCAGGAGCGACGGCGGGGGTGCGGTGCGCTTGCGGAAGGTGTAGAGGCTGCGGCGCCAGGCGGCGGGGCCGGTGTCGGCGGTGTAGCTGCCCGACGCGCCCGCCTCCTCCCACAACCCGGGCGGCTGCCACGGGCGCACGCTGCGGCCACCGACCTCCGGGTTCAGCAGGCCGGCGGCGTGCAGCGCCTGGTCGCGCACCATCTCGGCGGTGAGCCGCAGCGCCGGGCCGCGCGCCAGCAACTCGTTGCGCGGGTCGACGGCGTGCCGCTCGACGGTGCCGCCCGACTCCTGCCGGAACGTCGCCGAGAGCAGCAGCCGGCGCAGCAACGCCTGCACGCGGAAGCCCGACTCGATGAAGTCGACGGCGAGAAGATCAAGCAGCTCGCGCTGCACCGGCGGCGCGCCCTGCAGCCCGAAGTTCTCCTGCGTCTCGACCAGGCCGCGGCCGAAGCACTGCGCGAACAGGCGGTTGACGGCGACGCGCGCCACCAGCGGATGGCGCGGGTCGCTGCACCAGAGCGCGAGGCCGAGTCGATCGTGCGGCCACGCCGGATCGAACGGCAGCAGCGCGTCGAGCGCTCCGTCGGGAGCGACCGGCTGCGAGTGGTCGGGAGCGTCGTAGCGACCGCGCAGCAGCACGAACGCCGGCCGCGGATGCGGCGTCGCCGCCATCACCATCAGCTCGGGCAGCGCGTCGTGGAATTCGTCGTGCGCGGCGCGGGCGGCGCGCGCTCGCGCCATCGCTGCGACCACGGCGGGAGCATGCGCCACGGCATGGGCGCGCCAGGCCCCGACTTCGATCGCTGCCAGCGCGCCGCCACCCCCCGCGGCGTGCAGCTCGGCGCACTCGAGCGCGGTCAGTGCGCGATCGAACAACGACAGGTCGTCGACGCGGCCGCCGGCGAGGCCGACATCGCGATCGCGGAAGCCGACCTGCAGCGTGCGCGTGGCGGCGAGGCCGGCAAGGCCATCGCGCACGACTTCGGTCGCGACCGGGACGCCGTCGAGATGCAGCGCCAGCCCGGCCGCGCGCGACGAGCCGTCCCAGGTGGCGACGACGTCGACGAAACGGCCGATCGGGAACGGCGCCGTGGTCCGGATCGCAGCGGCCGAGCCGGGCCAGCAGTGGACCACCCGCCAGTGGAGGTGGCCCTCCTCGAGCAGCAACTCGAAGCCCTGCGGGTCGCTCTCGATGGTGAAGACGCTGGTGTGCAGCACGACGGCGTGCGCCTTGCGGTCCGGCGTGGCGACGTGGAGGCGGAGCGAGAGCGGGTCGCTGCGGCGGAACGGGTGGACGGCGAGGTTTGGGCCGTGATCGCCGTCGAGCGCGGTCGCCATGCCGGCGGGAGCGCCGGTCGCGCCCGCGATCGTGCCATCGAGCGGTTCGTGCCGCGCGGCGACCGGCGGATCGATGCGCTGCGGCGGCAGCGCGCCGGCGGCGAGCTCGGCGGC
>VGYY01000451.1 GCA_016872815.1 Planctomycetota bacterium | reverse complement strand
CGCGGGCGCGCAAGAGCGCGGCGAAGCCGCGCCAGCGGTCGGCCCGCACGCGCAGCGGCGCCGCCGCGGGCGGCGCCGGGGAGACCCTCGTCATCTACGCCGACGGCTCCTGCTTCGGCAACCCCGGGCCCGCCGGTCTCGGCGTGCTGCTCGAGTGGAGGGGGAAGGTCAAGGAGATCTCCCGCTTCCTCGGCGAAGGCACCAACAACATCGCCGAGCTAGCCGCGATCGAGGCGGCGTTGCTGGCCGTGAAGAACCGCCGCGTCCGCATCCGCATCCACACCGACAGCCAGTATTCGATCGGCGTGCTGAGCCAGGGCTGGAAGGTCAACGCCAACCGCGAGCTGGTGGCGCGGATCCAGGCGCTGATGACGGAGTTCCCCGACCTCGCGCTGGTGAAAGTCCGTGGACATGCCGGCGATCCGCGCAACGAGCGCGTCGATCAGCTGGCGCGCGACGCGATCCTGCGCGGCGCGGCCGGCGGCGCCGCGGACGCCGTGCCGGTAACGTGACCGCCCGCATGATCCGCCCCGCGCGCACCGCCGAGCTCGCCGCCTTCGTCTCCGGGCCGCCCGTCGTCCGGCTCGAGAACGCCTTCGCGCGCCCCTACGAGAACGCGGTGGCCACGGCGCGCACCTGCTACTCGGCCGGCGGCGTGCTCCGCGTCGCCGACGTCTCGGGCGACGACCTGCCCGAGGAGAAACGGCGGCGCAAGGCGGAGCAGCGCGACCGGATCGCGCAGAGCACCTACCGCGCCGGCCACCACACGACGCTGCAGCACGCCCATTTCCAGTTCAGCCTCGACCGGGTGTCGCGCCACTGCCTCTGGTCGTTCCTGCACAGCCACCCCTTCTACAACTCGGAGCAGGTGAGCCAGCGCTACGTCGCGGTGAAGCCCGGCTGCTACGCGATCCCGCCGCTCGCTGGCGGCGCGCTCGAGCAGTTCCGCGCCATCTGCGACGGCCTCGTCGCCGACTACCAGCAGCTCACCGAGCTGCTCACGCCGGTGGCGGCGGCCGAGTACTTCCGCCGCTTCCCGGCGCGCGCGCGCGAGCCCGAGAAGTGGCGCGGCGCCATCCAGAAGAAGGCGCAGGAGGTCGCGCGCTACGTCCTGCCGGTGGCGATCCACGCCTGGCTCTACCACACGGTCAGCGCGCTCACGCTGCTGCGCTACCACCGCGCCTGCGACCAGTTCGACACGCCGCTCGAGCAGCGCCAGCTGGTCGGCGCGATGCTCGACGCGGTGCTGCAGCACGACCCGCTGTTCGCGCAGGTGGTCGAGGACCCGCTGCCGCTGGCGGAGACGCCGGAATGGCGTGCGCTCGAGGCGGCGGCCGCCGCGCGCGCGGCCGGCGCCAGCGCCGCTTTCCGCCAGGAGTTCGACGCCGACCTCGGCGGGCTGACCTCGAAGCTGGTCGGCGCGAAGCCGGGCCAGGAGGCGCTGCTGGCGGCGTCGGTGCGCGAGGTTCTCGGGCTGCCGCGCGCCGCCCTGACCGACGACGACGCCATCGCGCTGGCGCTGGCGCCGGCACAGAACCCGCTCCTCTCGCAGTCGCTCAAGACCGGCATGCACAGCAAGCTGTCGCGCTGTCTGCAGCACGTCCATTACACGTTCCGGAAGAAGCTGTCGCACACCGCCGACTCGCAGGACCAGCGCCACCGCATGGTGCCGGCGTCGCGGCCGATCCTCTCGGCGCAGCTCTCCGACGAGCCCGACTACCTGACGCCGGCGCT
>VGYY01000450.1 GCA_016872815.1 Planctomycetota bacterium | reverse complement strand
GGCGCCACCCCGGCCGGAGCCGAGGGCGCTGCGGGTGGCGCGCTCCTGGCCGCGACCGCCTTCAACGCGTCCTCCTTGGTGAGCCGACCGCCGGGACCGCTCGGCACGAGCCCCGCCGCGGCAACGCCTCCCTCGGCCAGCACGCGCGCTGCGGCCGGCATCACCTTCGCCGCGCCGCCGCCGGTCGCGCCGTCCGCGGCTCCCTCGACGATTCGCCCGAGCAGCTCGCCGACGCGCACCTTCATGCCCGACGTCTTCGTGATCTCGCCGACCACGCCATCGACCGGCGCCGGCACCTCGACCGTCGCCTTGTCGGTCTCGATCACCACCACGACCTGGTCGCGCTTCACCGCCTGGCCCGGCTGCACCAGCCAGCCGCCGACCTGCACCTCGGTGACCGACTCGCCGACACTCGGCACGCGAAGTTCCACGCTCATGCGGTTGCGCTTCCTTCTGCCGCCTGCGTGCGGCGCGATCGACCGCCGGAGAGTAGCGCCCCGTCAGTCGCGCGGCACCGCGGCGAAGGTGACCTTGAGATCGCGCGTTGCGCCCGACTGCACCACCTTCGGCAGCGCCACCCGCGTGACGGCGACGCCGCTGTCCAGCAGCCGCCCGTCGGCGAGGTCGCGCCACGCGAGCTCCACCACAGTCGCGCCTTCCGGCAGCGGCAGCTGCGGCGGCGCCGAGGCGGCCGGATCGAGCAGCCCGCGCCCCACCACCGCCGCGCCCGCGCCGAAGAAGGTCACGACCAGCGCCCGCGGGATCACGATGTTCCCGGTCGGCTCGGGCGGCAGCTCGCCCGGCCACGCGAAGAGGAAACGCACGACGCGCGCCGGCGGCTGCGGCGGCGTGATCCGCCATGCCACCGTCTCGACGTCGCGCCGACCGGTGATCACGACCTCCTCGTGCAGCGTCTGCGGCTCGCGGTCGATGCGCAGCAGTTCGAGCCGCCAGGTGGCGGCCGGCAACGGGCCGAGCTCGAAGCTGCCGTCGCCGCCGAGCGGAACGACGCCACCCTGCAGCCGCTCACGGCGCGCGTCCGGATCCGGCTCCGCGCCGTCGAGCCGCGTCGCGACCACCACGCACGGCGGCAGCGGCGCGACCAGATCGCTCCAGGCCGCTTCGCCGCGGATGCGGAAGCCGGGACGCAGCTCCACCAGCACGTCGCGATCGTCGCGCTCGCCGAGCGTGAACTCGAACTCGATCGGCTGCTCGCCGGAGACGCAGACGATCCCTTCCCAGGTCCCTTCCCGCAGCGTCGGGAACCGCGCCAGGCCCGTCGCGTCGATCCACGTCGCCCGGCGCTCCGCTTCACGGAACAGCACGACGTAGCGGTCGCTCAGCTCCTCGGTCGCCGGCGGCGGCCGCACGACGATGGTCGCCGCCGAGGTGTCGAGCGGCAGCGCGGAGAGCTCGACGCGCAGCGAGAACGGTTCGCGGAGCTCGTGGTCGAGGAAGGTCGCGAAGGTGCGTCCAGCCAGCGTGACCTCGGCGCGCAGCTCGGTGCGATCGACCGGCGGCACGACGTCGACGAAGAGGTTGCCGTCCGGGAGCAGAGCGAACTCGGCGAGCCGCCGCCCGGCCTGGGTGAACCAGACGCGCGGCAGTTCGCCGACCACGGCGGCGCGCAGCGACTCCTCGCTGATCGGCCGCGCGTGCTCGTCGACCAGCACGCCGGAGATGCGCCGGCGCGCGGCATCCGACGGCGCCGCGGCGGGCGGGCGCGTCGCGGCAGCCGTCGCACGGGCGC
>VGYY01000449.1 GCA_016872815.1 Planctomycetota bacterium | reverse complement strand
AATCCGTGCGCGCGGAGCGGCTGGCCGCCGCCCCGCCGCGGACCCGCCTCGATCGCCAGCGGGCGAAGGGCCGGCGCCGCGGTGGCACCGGGCGGGCCGTCACCAGGCGCCAGAAACGACAGGAGGAGGGCGGCGACGGCGTGAGTCAAGTTGTCGTCTCGAGCTGGAGCACACTGGTGTAGGCCGGTCGTGCCGCCGTGCCGCCCTCTTCCCGGGCCGCGCCTTTCGGCGTGCGGACGGCGCCGAAAGCAGGCAATCAGGGCGCGAGCGGCGTGCAGTCGCACTTCTTTCTTGGCACGATCGCGCCGCGTGCCGGCCATCGGCCGCAACGCGCACGCTCTGAAGCGAACGGGAGACAGGCGCATGCGGAAACTTGCTCTGACGGGATGGGCGTGCGCGATGACGCTGTTCGCGGCGGCACCCTGGCAGCAGGGCGGCGGCGTCAGCGAGCCGGCCCGCTGGGACAAGGTCTTCGGTGCCAGCGAGGCGCGCTATCGCACCGAGCCGAACGAGTTTCTGCAGCGCTGCCTGCAGCGGCTCGCCGAAGAGCGCTGGCTCGCTCCCGGCAGCGCGATCGACCTGGCGGGCGGCGACGGTCGCAATGCCCTGTGGCTGGCCGAGCGCGGCTTCGCCACGACGCTGATCGACATCAGCAAGGTCGGCCTCGACAAGGCGCGGGCGGCGGCGACGGCGCGCAAGCTCGCGCTCGACTGCCGCGAGGCCGATCTCTACGCCTTCGACTACGGCGTCGGGCGATGGGATCTGCTGTCGCTGATCTACTTCAATCCGGCGCTGTCGATCGTGGAGAAGCTCAAGGCCGCGGTGAAACCGGGCGGCGTGATCGTCATCGAGGGGCAGGGCAGCGAGCATGAGGGCGGCGGCCCGCCCAAGTCGACCCTGTACAAGCCGGGCCAACTGCTGCAGGCATTCGCCGACTGGCGCGTGCTCCACTACGAGGATGGCCGGTTCGAGAGCGACTGGAACCTGGGATCGCGGACGCATGTCGTGCGCCTGCTGGCGCGGAAGCCGAAGCCGTAGGAAGCCGCCCGGGCGGGGTCAGGCCGCCAGTCGCCGCGGCGAGAAGCGCGCCAGCGCGAGGAGGGTCAGCAGCGCGGCGAGGCCGACGATGCCCGCCACGCTGGCCGTGACGCGGCTCACGACGTCCGCGAACGGCTCCTCCGCGAAGGTGAATCGCGGCAGCTGCGACAGGTCGGCCGCCTTGACCGGCTCGCGGCGGTGGAAGCGCGGCTCGAAGAACCCGAGCAACTGGTCCTTGAACTCCGTCGTCCGCTCCGAGAAGTGGCGGTAGCGCCAGTAGCCGGTCCCCGCGAGCTCGGTGAGCGCCTCGTGCGCCGCGATCGCCGGTGACGCGAAACGCCAGCGCTCGACCTCGCGCTGCTGCGCGAGCGCGGCCGCGGCGAAGCGTTCCTTCACCGGCGCCATCGCCTTGCCGACCTCCGACTGCACCGCCATGCGGAAGCTCAGCATGTCCGCCTGCAGGTCGGGCGGCGCGAGTTCCGGATGCTCGGCGAAGAAGCTCTCCAGCACCTCGCCGCCGCGGCGCTCGGTGGCCGCCGCCGCCGCCCGCGACTCGGCGACGAGTTCGGCGCGGGAGGGGCTCGGATGGAGCGACTCGGCGACGAGGTTCAGCAGCGTCGGGACGATCAGCACGAACGCGACCCACGCCGAGCCGGCCGCCGTGGCCGCCGCCGCCGCCGTGCGGGCGAAGCCGTTCACCAGCGCGGCGAGCGCGAGCCAGAAGAGGC
>VGYY01000448.1 GCA_016872815.1 Planctomycetota bacterium | reverse complement strand
CGTGGCCGCGTCGGCCGGCGTGGCCGCGTCGGCCGGCGTGGCCGCGTCGGCCGGCGTGGCCGCGTCGGCCGGCGTGGCCGCGTCGGCCGGCGTGGCCGCGTCGGCCGGCGTGGCCGCGTCGGCCGGCTTGGCCGGCGGCGTGTCGAGCAGGTCGTCGACGCCCTTGGTCAGGTAGTCGCCCTTCCACCCTTCGATCCAGAACAACTGGTCGCTGCCCGGCGCCATGCAGGCGAACTTGCCTTCGTTGTTCTTGTTGCCGACCCGCAGGACCTCGCGACTTTCGGTGTCCCCCTCGAACTGCGCTCGCAGCGTGTACTGCGGCGGATCGAGGCCGAGGTCGGCGGCCTTCTCGCTGCCGCTGTGGAAGGCGCTGCACTCGAGCTTGGCGGCGTAGCCGGCGATGCTGTCGCACAGCCACTTCTTCGCCCGCCCTTCCTTCGGCGCGACGACGTTCCAGACCGTCTCCTTGACCTCGAGCTCGGGCGTGGTGGCGCTGTCCGCGCCGCCTTCGCCCGGCGGCGTCGAGCCGTCGGTCGACGGCGCCTTCTCGCCCATCACCTTGTCACGCTTCAGCACGATGGCGCCGTTCGGCCCGACGATCTCGACCTGCGCGACCTTGTCGGCCTCGCCGTGCGCGTAGATCGACTTGTCGCGCCACGAGTCGCCGGTGGCCGGACCGAAGTCGGTCGCCGACGCCTCGACCTTGCGGATCCGCTTCTCGCCCGGGAGGCGCAGGAACGCGTTCCTCCAGTCGTTGTCGATCTTGCCCAGCGCGAACTGCGCCAGCGGCTTGCCGCTCGTCCCCTCGGCTCCCCAGGCGGTGACCTCGATCGCCTTGGCTCCCTCGACACCGTAGGCGACGCCGTCGCCCGAGGACGAGGCCTCGCGGCCCTGCTTCAGCTTCTCGATCGCGCCGAGCAGCTTGTCGACCAGCGCCGGATCGGCCTTGCCGCCGGATTCGGTGACGACCTTCCAGAGCTCGCCGTCCTTCGCCAGTTCGGCCTTCTTGCCGTCGGGCCCCTCGATCCTGAGGTGGGCGACCTGATCCCGCTTCCAGTCGGAGAAGAGCGGGGCCGCCGCGTTCACCGTCTCCTCGTCGCCGTAGCGGTGGCCGCTCTTCCACTTCAGCACCGCACCGATGCCCAGCACGCCGATCACGATCAGCAGCTTCACGTTGGTGTCGAGTTTCGCCATCGCTCGTTCCGTCGCTCCGTCGAACGTCGCTCCCGCGATTTCCCCGCGGGAGCTCCGCACTTTGCCACTGCCTCACGCGGCATCGGCGCCGCGACCGTGCCCTCGCCCAGGTCCGGCCCGGTTCAACTCCGGGCCAGCGTCGCCATCCGGCGCCGCGCCGCCGCCGGCCGGATCGTGCTGCGCCACATCAGCGTGAAGACCCCGAACGCCGCCAGCAGCAGCGGCATGCCGAACCAGCCGAGCGCATAGGCCATGTTCTTCGCCGTCGTCGAGGGCTCCTCGAAGCTGCTCGACATGACCCGACGCGCGCGCAGGCCCGACAGGCTCTCCGCGGCGATCCAGTCGATCGCGCTCTGCAGGAAGATGTCGTTGCGCATCCCGCTGCGCGGGCCCACCAGGCCGGGTCCGACGAACTCACTGGTGCCGATCACGACGATCTTGGCCGGGGTGGTGGTCGACTTGAGCCACTCGACCTCCTTCTTCTCGACCGCAGGCGCCGTCGCGAGGTCGCCTGCCGTCGCCGCGTCGGCGCCATCGCCCGCCGCCGCTGCGCCCGCCGCCGCCGGGTCATCCGCCG
>VGYY01000447.1 GCA_016872815.1 Planctomycetota bacterium | reverse complement strand
GCAGCGCGGGGCGCGGCCCGACCGCCGGCCGGCCGGGAAGGGCGGCGATGCCGGCGACCAGGCAGGCGATCCCTGCGATGCGACGGAAATGCACGGCGGCTCCGCGAAACGGACCCGAGGCGGGGCTCACCCGCGATAGATGTCCTGGATGGCGTGCAGCAGCTTGATCGCGTCGGGCAGCGGCCGCTGGAAGCTGTTGCGGCCGACGATCGAACCGAAGCCGCCGCCGGCCTGGATCCCGCGGATCTCCTCGAGCACGGCCTCGGTGCCCTTCGCCTCGCCGCCCGAGAAGATCACGATGCGGCGGCCGCCGAACGACGACTGCACCACATGGCGGACGCGATCGGCCAGCGTCCCGATCGCGATCTTCTGCTCGGCGTAGACCTTCGCCGCCTCGGCCTGCTCGACGTGTTCGGTGGGGGGCTTCACCTTGATGATGTGGGCGCCGAGCTGGGCGGCGATCTGCGCCGCGTAGGCGACCACGTCGATCGCCGTCTCCCCGGCCTTCGAGATGCCGCTGCCGCGCGGGTAGCTCCAGACCACGACGGCGAGCCCCGCCTCCTTCGCCTCCTCGGTCAGCTCGCGCAGGGCCTGGTACATCTCGTTCCGCAACGAGCTGCCGGGGTAGATGGTGTAGCCGATGGCCGAGCAGCCGAGTCGGAGCGCGTCGTTCACCGAGCCGGTCACCGCCGAGCAGGGGTCCTTGTCCTTGTAGAGGGAGTCGGAGTTGTTGAGCTTCAGGATCAGCGGGATCTGACCGGCGTACTTGCCGGCGCCCGCCTCGAGGAAGCCGAGTGGCGCGGCGTAGGCGTTGCAGCCGGCCTGGATCGCCAGCTGGAAGTGGTAGTGGGGGTCGTAGCCGGCAGGGTTCTTCGCGAAGCTGCGCGCCGGGCCATGCTCGAAGCCCTGGTCGACCGGCAGGATCACCAGCTTGCCGGTGCCGGCGAGACGGCCGGTCATCAGCAGGCGATGGAGGTTGGCCCGGGTGCCGGGGCAATCGGACTCGTACCAGCTCAGGATCTCGCGCACGCGCTCGCTCATCGCCGTTTCATCCTCGGGATCGGGGTCTGCGATCGGGGAACCGCGGGAGCCCGGGAGGATACCCCGTGGTGCGCTCGTCCGGCGCGGCCCCTGCCCCCCCTTGCAACGCGGGAAAAACGTTCCGCGGACGGCAGTGCGACCTGGCGACGACCGATGACCGGGGAGCACAACTGGGACGCGACGACGAGGCCACCATGCCGCACGATGACACGACCCGCAGCTACTCGTCTGGCGCCGGCTACCGCATGTGGGGCGGCGATCCGCACGCCCGCAACGAGGTGTCGGGAAAAACCTGGATCTCGCTCGCGGTGATGGTCGGCGTCGCGCTGGCCATCGGCACCTGGATGGCCCTGCGCGGTTGATCGCCGGGCTCGCGCACGCCCCTCGCCGGCATGCCGCCGCGTACCATCGCGCCATGCCGCGCCCGCCTCCCGCTCCCCGCATCGCCCCGCCGACGACCGCGACCCGGTCGATCGTGCGCCGCCGTTTCGGCGGGACCGGCGGCGCCGCGCGACCCCGCGCGGCGCACGACCACGTCGTCGTCGAGGAGCCGCTCGAGATCGTGCTCGATGGTCGCCCGCTCGCGGTGGTGATGCGGACGCCGGGCGAGGACCTCGATCTGGTGCGCGGCCTGCTTCTCGCCGAGGGGCTGGTCGAACCGGGGCGGCCGCCGCCGCGCGTCGCCCATTGCCGCAGCGGCGACGGCGACGCGCGCCAGAACCGGGTGCTCGCGGT
>VGYY01000446.1 GCA_016872815.1 Planctomycetota bacterium | reverse complement strand
CGCTCGAGCCGCTCCCACCGCGCGCCGCCAGCGGAGCGGCGCCCGGCGGCTGGCGCTGCACGATCGCGCGCATGATCGGCGGCGACGCCATCACCCCGGCCGCGCCGACTCCCATGGGCGCCGACGCGGTCATCACCGGGCGCTTCGCGGCCACCGACCGCCTGCTGGTCTCGACCCTTGGCGCCGGCGACCGGCCGAAGCGGCGCGCGGCGCTGCTGCCGGCGTTCGAGCGCACCGCCTGGCCGGTCGTGCGCCACACCGATGGCCGCATCGCCTGGATCCCCGGCATCGAGCCGCCGCCCGCCGCTGCCGCGCCCGGGGTGATCGTGACGGTCGTCGGGCTGCCCGATCTGGCGGCCCGCGCCGCGGCGGTGGCCGGCTGGAACGAAACCGGCCGCGCCTCGGCGCGGCCGGCGGGGTTCAGCTGATTCGTCGCGTCAGCACGGCCAGGCCGCCTGACGCCATGGCTCACTCGAGGGCGAAGACGTTGGTCCCGTCGCTGGCGAGCAGCGCGCCGCCGCCCGGAACCGACGGCAGCGACAGCCCTTCGGGGGAGAAGGCGGCGAGCTTGGCGCCCGTCGCCGCAGCCAGCACCGCCACTTCGCCGTCGAGCTCGACGTAGACGCGATCGGCGATCCGCGTGATCACGCGCGTCGCGCCCTTACACTGCCAGAGCGCGTTGCCGCTGGCGAGGTCGTACGCCGCCACGCCGTCATCGGAGCGCTGGTAGACGCCGTCACCGGCCGCGAACGGCTCCATGCCGTGCAGCTCGCGACCGGTGCCCGCCTTCCAGCGCACCGTGCCGTTGCGCGCATCGACGTTGTAGAGGAAGCCGTTCTCGGTGCCGAACAGGAGGTTCTCGCCGTGCAGCGTCATCGGCGTGGTCGGTCGGGTTCCGGGCAGTCGGCGGTGCCAGTTCTCCTTCGGCGACCACGCGCTCGCCCGCGCGGCTCGCGGCGGCAGCGAGAACAGCAGTCCGTCCTCGGTCAGCGACAGCACCTGCGCGATCGCACCGTCGCCGTAGACGACGCTGTCGCACACCGGGCTCGCCGTGGCGTAAGCCCAGCCGACATGGCCGGTGGTCTGGTCGATTGCCTGCAGCGAGAAGGGCGCGAGTCGGCCGACGTAGAGCGAATCGCCGACCGAGACGGCGCGGCCCGTAGGGAAGAACGGCAGGTGGATCGTGGTGCGCGGCGCCTGCTGCGTGCCCATGGTCCGCGCGCCGTGGCTGCGCGTGACGGCGCAGACGTCGTCGGTGCAGACGAAGCTCAGCGTCGAATCGGTGCCGCCGACGGTCTGCGTGGTCGCCGCGTCGAGGTCGACGAACCAGCGATGCTCGCCCGCTCCGCGCGTCAGCGCGTGGATGCGGTGATTGCCGTCTTCGACCACCAGCAGGTCGCCGTCGACGGTGAAGCGAACGCCATGCACCGGCTCGCCGAAGCGCTCGGCCAGGTTGAGACGCCACACCTCGCCGCCGAAGCGACCGGCCGCGACCAGTCGATCGATCGTCGCGGTCATCGCCTCGCGCGACGGCGCCGCCACCCTCATGTCGCGGTCGGGCCCGAAGGCGCAGGCGGCGGCGAGGGCGAGCAGGAGGAGTGCTGCGGGGCGCACAAGTGACATGGAGAGCCTCGGAGCCATATGGTGGAGAAGCGCCGGACCTACCCGCCTTGCGACAGTGCGGTAACGCCCGGTGCGGAAGGCGCAGGATGATCGGGTGGATGCCCCGCTGAATCAAGGCTCGACCCCGGAGCTCCCCCACCCGGCCGCCACCGCCGTG
>VGYY01000445.1 GCA_016872815.1 Planctomycetota bacterium | reverse complement strand
GCCCGCCCGCGCTCGCGGCGCCGCCGGCGCCACCGCTGCCAGTGCTGCCGCCGCCGCCCTCGAGCGTGCACTCCCACTCGCTCGCGCCCACGTCGACCGGCCGCACTTCGACGCCGTGCGCGCGCACGTCGCGCACCAGCTGCGCCGGCTCGTAGAAGCCCATCGGCTGGCTGTTCAGCAGCGAACAGGTGAGCGCCGCCGGATGGTGGCGCTTCAACCACGCCGAGACCCAGGTGATCAGGGCGAAGCTGGCGGCGTGGCTCTCGGGGAAGCCGTACTCGCCGAACCCCTTCAGCTGCTCGAAGACGCACTGCGCGAACTCGCGCCGGTAGCCGCGCGCCAGCATCCCGTCGATCAGCTTCTGCTCGAAGGTCGCGATCAGCCCGGGCCGCCGCCACGCCCCCATCGCGCGGCGCAGCAGGTCGGCCTCGCCCGGCGTGAAGCCGGCGGCGACGACCGCGAGCTTCATCGCCTGCTCCTGGAAGATCGGCACGCCGAGCGTCTTCTCGAGCACGCCGCGCACCGCCGCCGACGGGTACTCCACCCGCTCCAGGCCGGCGCGCCGGCGCAGGTAGGGATGGACCATCCCGCCCTGGATCGGCCCCGGCCGCACGATCGCCACCTCGATCACGAGGTCGTAGAAGCAGCGCGGCCGGAGCCGCGGCAGCATCGCCATCTGCGCCCGGCTCTCGATCTGGAACACGCCGATCGTGTCGGCGCGCTGGATCATCGCCCACGTCGCCGGGTCGTCGGCCGGGATCGACGCCAGATCGAGCCGCGTGCCGTGCACCTGCTCGATCAGCGCGAAGCAGCGCCGCACCGCCGCCAGCATCCCGAGCGCGAGGCAGTCGACCTTCAGGATCTTCAGCGCGTCGAGGTCGTCCTTGTCCCACTCGAGCACGGTGCGCCCCGCCATCGCCGCGTTCTCGATCGGGCAGAGCTCGTCGAGCCGCCCCGCCGTCATCACCATCCCGCCGACGTGCTGCGAGAGGTGGCGCGGGAAGCCGTGCAGCTCGCGCGCGAGGCGCAGCACCCGCTGCACGTTCGCGTCGGCCGGATCGAAGCCTGCCTGCGCCAGCTCCTGGTCGGGCCACTCGATCTCGCTCCAGTGGTGGAGCGCGCCGGCGAGCCGCTCGACCTGGTCCTGCGACAGGCCAAGCGCCTTGCCGACGTCGCGCACGGCGCTGCGACCGCGGAAGGTGATCACCGTCGCCGTCATCGCGCAGCGGTCGCGGCCGTGGCGCTCCCACAGGTGCTGCAGCACCTCCTCGCGCCGCTCGTGCTCGAAGTCGACGTCGATGTCGGGCGGCTCGTCGCGGTCCTTCGAGACGAACCGCTCGAACAGCACGTCGAAGCGGTCGGGGTCGACCGAGGTGACGCCGAGGCAGTAGCAGACCGCCGAGTTGGCCGCGCTGCCGCGCCCCTGGCAGAGAATCCCGCGCGAACGGGCGAAGGCGACCAGTTCGTGCACGGTGAGGAAATAGGGCTCGTAGCGCAGTTCGCCGATCAGCTGCAGCTCGTGCGCCAGCAGCCGACCGACCTTCTCCGGCACGCCGCCCGGCCAGCGCCGCGCCGCCCCCTCCCGCACCAGCTGCTCGAGCCGCGCGCGGTCGCCCTCGTCGGGATAGCTGTAACGCAGCTCGTCGAGCGAGAAGGTGCAGCGCGCGGCCACCTCGAGCGTCCGTTCGAGCAGCTCGAGCCGCCCCGCCGCGCCGCAGCCGCCGCCCGCGCCGCCCGGTCCGTAGAGGCGCGCCAGCTCGGGCAGCGACCGCAGCCGCGCGCCTG
>VGYY01000444.1 GCA_016872815.1 Planctomycetota bacterium | reverse complement strand
AGCGGCCGCGGCCAGCGGCGGCGGCGCCCCGACGCGACACGCCGGCTCGGCCTGCGCGCAACGCGGGTGGAATCGGCAGCCGGCCGGCCAGGCGCCCGGAGCGGGAACGGCGCCGGCAATCGAACCGAAACGCTCACCATGCTCGAGCGGCCTCCCGGCCGGCCGGCTGGCGACGAGCGCCCGCGTGTAGGGGTGGCGCGGGGACGCGAGGAGCTCCCGCGCCGGTCCCGACTCGACGATCCGGCCGGCGTACATCACCAGCGCCCGATCGCAGTGGCGCGCCACCAGCGCGAGGTCGTGCGAGATGAGCAGCAACGCCAGGGAGCGACGGCGCCGCAACCCGTCCAGCAGCTCGCCGATCTGCAGCGCCACCGCGGCGTCGAGCGCCGAGGTCGGCTCGTCGGCGAGCAGCATGGCCGGTTCGCCCGCCAGCGCCAGCGCCAGCGCGACCCGCTGGCGCAGCCCGCCCGAGAGCTGATGCGAGCGGAGGCGGAGTCGCGCGCCGGCGTCCGCAACGCCGAGCTCCGCCAGCAGTTCGACGGCGCGAGCACGCGCGGCGGCACCCCGCAGTCCGCGCTGGAGCGCCAGCACCTCGAGCAACTGGTCGCCGATCGTGAACGCCGGATCGAACGCTGCGCCAGGTTCCTGCGGCAGCCACGCGATCTCGCGGCCGCGCAGCGCGCGCAACTGCTCCGCGGAACTCGTGGCCAGGTCGCGCCCGCGCCAGCGGACGGTGCCGCCCGCCACGCTGCCGCCCGGCGGCAGCAGTCGCACCAGCGCCGCCACCGTCGCCGACTTGCCGCAGCCCGACTCGCCGACGAGACCGACGCTCTCGCCGGGGGCGATGGTGAGATCGACGCCATCGACCACGCGGGTCGCCTGCGCCCCGCGCCGGAACTCGACGGTCAGGCCGGCGACCTCGAGGAGCGGCGCGCTCATCGCTGCGCCTCCACGCGGGACCGCCGCGCGACGGTGCCGGCGACACCCCCGGCCGCCGACCGCGCCTCCTCCGGGGTCGTCGCGCCCCGCAGGCGCTCGGCGGCGGCATGGAACGCCACCACGATCGCCGCCAGCGCTGCGGCCGGCGCGACGATCAGCCGTGCCGACGCGCTTCCCTGCACCGCGGAGTGGCCTTCCGCCAGCATCGTCCCGAGCGACGCCGCGCCGCGCTGCACGCCGAGCCCGAGCCACGACAGCGAGAACTCGGTCAGCAGCGCCGCAGCGACCGCGAACGTCGTCGCCGCCAGCAGCGGCCCGAGCGCGTTCGGCAGGATGTGGCGCCAGGCGATCCGGAGGCGGCCGGCGCCGAGCGCACGCGCCGCGAGCACGAACTCCGCTTCACCGAGCCGGAAGAACTCGCCGCGGACCAACCGCGCGATCCCGGTCCACGCCGTCGCGCCGATCAGCAGAACCAAGGTGAGTCCGCTGCGCGGCAGCCAGGTCAGCGCGATCAGCACCAGGAAGAAGTGCGGGAAGCAGAGCAGCACCTCGACCGCCCGCATGGCCAGCAGGTCGAAGAGACCGCGCAGCGTGCCGCAGGCCGCCCCGACGGCGACGCCGATGGCGGTCGCCAGCGCTGCGGCGGCCAGCGCCAGGCCGAGCGAACCGCGCAAGGCGTGCAGCAGGCGCGCCGCGAGGTCGTAGCCACCCGGATCGGTGCCGAGCCAGTGGCGCGCCGACGGCGGCCATTCGCGCAGCGCCGCCGGATCGGCGATCCACTCCGGATCGGCGACGCCGGGCGACCACGGCAGCGGCGCCTCCAGCAGGCGCTCGACGCCGACGTCGG
>VGYY01000443.1 GCA_016872815.1 Planctomycetota bacterium | reverse complement strand
CCGCGCGCCGCGTCCGAAAACGCTTTCGCGGCGTCCGCCGGCCTGTTCGCCGCGAGCAGCGCGGCGCCGTGCGCGGCCTGCGCGCGGGGGAGGAGCGGCGGGAACGGCGCGCGCGCGATCCACTCGCGCAGGATCGGCTCGGCGGCGCCGGCCTCCCCGCGCCGCAGGAGCAGCAGCGCGCGGTTGAGCTTGGCGATCTCGATGCGCGGGTGCGCGGCGTACGCGCTCAGCGCGCGGTCGAGCAGGGCCCGGCCCTCGTCGAGGTCGCCGAGCGTGAGCGCGAGCTCCGCGGCCACCAGCAGCGCGTCCCCCGCGAGCGGGTGGTCGGGCTGCGCCTTGACGAAGTCCGCGAAGTGCCGGCGCGCCTCGTCCTCCCGCCCCTGGCGCAGGGCGGTCCAGCCGAGCCCGAGCCGCACGCCCGCCGCCTCGTTCGCCTGCGGCAGCTCCACCAGCGCGCGGCGGTAGGCGTCCGCGGCCGTCGTGTAGTCGCCCGCGTGATACGCGGCCTCGCCCCGCAGGAGCAGCGCGGCGTTGCGCAGGTCGGGCGGCAGCGCGGTGCCGAGCAGCGGGGCCACGTCGGTCGCGGCCTGGGCGAACTCGCGCAGCTCGAAGTTCACGCGCGCGAGCCGCAGGGCCGCCTGGCGGCCGGTGAGGCCGCTCGGATCCGCCTGGTGCGCCTGCTCGAACTGCGTGCGCGCCTCGTCGCGATTGCCCTGCGCGTGCTGGGCGTCGCCCGCCACGAGCAAGGCCCAGGCGCGCGCCGGGGCATCGAGACGGCCGGCGAGCAGCTCCTGGATGATGGGCTGCGCGTCGGCGGGACGCTTCGCCTCCACGGCTCCCGCGGCCAGCCGCAGGAGCACCGCGGTGAGCAGCGGCGATCGGCGCGCCCGGAGCGGCTCCGCCGCCGCCCGGGCGGCGTCGACGTCCCCCCCGGCCAGGAGCGCGAGCGCGAGGCCTGCATCCGCCCAGTCGCGCTCGACGGCGGCGCTGCCGGCGGTCGGGCGCACGGGCATCGCGATCACCGCGCGGAGCGGCGCGACCGCCTCGTTCGGCTGCCCGCCGGCCAGCGTCCACCAGCCCTGACGCAGGAGCCCGCTTGCCAGCAGCGGGTGCGACCCCCCGTCGGTGAAGCGCTTGAGCTCCGCGGCGCCCTCGGCGTGGCGGCCGATGCGCCCGAGGCTCTCGCCGTACCAGAAGAGCACGTCCCGCGAGAGCGGGGGCGGCACGGCGCGCGCCTTCAGATCGGCCCACATCCGCTCGGCGTCCTCGAAGCGGCCGAGGGCGTAGAGGGCGAGCGCCAGGCCGTGGCGCGACCAGCCGTCGAGCGGCGCGGGCACCGGCGAGGCGGCGAGCCGCGCGAAGACGTCGCGCGCACGGGCGGCGTCACCCACGCGCAGCGCCGTCCAGCCGTTGCTGAAGAGCGCCCACACCGCCAGCGGCTGGCGCGGCTCCTGCGCGACCTGGCGGAACAGCCCGTCGGCGAGGTCGGGGCGCCCGAGCGCGTAGTGCGTCTCCGCGAGCCAGTAGCGGGCCTCGGCCAGCAGCTCGCGCTCGGACCCGGTCTTCACCGCCTGCTCGAGCGCCTCGCGCGCTTTCTCGTGCTCGCCGTGATAGAAGCGCCCCGTCCCGCACTTGAGCGATTCCGACGCGCTCGGCAGCCATGCCCAGAAGCACGGCGCCGCGCCCGGCGCGGCCAGCGGCGCCATCGGCTTCTCGGCGGCCGGGACCACCAGCGCGGCCGGCCGCAGGGCGGGCAGCTCGGCGGGGGGCGGCGGCAGCGGGAGCGCGGCG
>VGYY01000442.1 GCA_016872815.1 Planctomycetota bacterium | reverse complement strand
TGCCGACCGGGGCCGCCGGGCGCGCCGCGTGCCGCGCAGAGCGGCGCCCGCCGTCACCTGCGCGGCGCCGGCACGACCGCGCCGTTCGCTCACTTCGACGTCGGCTCCTCGATCCGGTGGTAACGCGCCCGCTCGACGCCGCGGATCGTCGTCACCGCGCCGCGCGGCCAGCGGATCTCGACCTGCTCGATGGTGGCGGCGTCGCCGAGCCCGAACAGGCAGCGCAGGTCGACGAAGCTGTCGTACGAGCAGGCGCCGCGCACCTCGCGCCGCTGCTTCACGCCGCCGGCCGTGATCGTCACCCGCGCGCCGATCGCGCCGCGGTTCTTGCCCGCGCCGATGAGCTCGAAGCCGACCCAGCCGCCGGGCGCCGCGCGCTCCTGCACGAGCAGCTCCGCCGGTTCGCCGTTGCCGCCCAGCGCGAAATCGAGGTCGCCATCGTCGTCGAGGTCGAGCGACGCCAGCGCGCGCCGCACCCGGCGCGTAGCGAACCACGGCCCCGCCTCGGCGACCGGCGCCAGCGCGAAGCGGCCTCCCCCCTTGTTCCGGTAGAGATGCGCCGGCTGCGCGAAGACCTGGCCGGGGTGGGTGCGCTCGACCGTGTCGACCACGTGGCCGTTCACCACCAGCAGGTCCTCGCGGCCGTCGCGGTCGACGTCGGTGAAGCGCGTCCCGAAGCCGACCCAGATCAGCGACGGCTCGCCGAGGCCCGACTCGAGTCCCCGCTCGGTGAAGAAGCCGTCGCCGTCGTTGCGATAGAGCGCGTTCGGCTCGAGCGCGAGGTTGGTGCAGACCCAGTCGAAGTCGCCGTCGAGATCGATGTCGGCGGCGTCGACCCCCATCGACGCCTGCGCCACTCCGCGCGAGCTGACGGCGCAGCCGCCGTCGGTGGCGACGTCGGTGAAGCGCAGCCCGCCGTCGTTGCGCCAGAGGAAGTTCTCGGTCGAGTCGTTGGCGACGTAGAGGTCGAGGTCGCCGTCGTCGTCGAAGTCGATCGGCAGCAGCCCGAGGCATTTGCCGCGCGCTCCCTCGAGCCCCGCCTGCACCGTGACGTCGACGAAGGTGCCGTCGCCGCGGTTCTCCCACAGGCGATCGAGTTCCGGCGGGTACTCGTCCGGGTGGCAATAGCTGCGGCCGGCGGCGCCGAGCGACCGGTCGCCGCACCAGAGCGCTCGCGCGAGGTCGTAGACGACGTAATGGCCGACGTAGAGGTCGAGATCGCCGTCGCCATCGAAGTCGGCGGCGGCGGCGCACTGCGGCCAGCCGCTCTCGGCGAGGCCGCTCGCCGCGGTGGCGTCGACGAAGCGGCCGCCGTCGTTGCGCAGCAGGCGGACGCCGCCGAACTCGCACAGCACCAGGTCCGGATCGCCGTCGCCGTCCCAGTCGGGCGCGATGGCCGAGATCGTGTAGCCGGGGGTCGCGCAGCCGGCGGCGTCGGTCACGTCGACGAAGCGGCCGCCGACGTTGCGGTAGAGACGGTCGCGGAAGTCGACGCCGTCGCGAGCGCAGCCGGGGAATGGGGCACCCTGGGCGAAGAAGAGGTCGCGCGCGCCGTCACCGTCGAAGTCGAGGACGGCGACGCCGCCGCTCATGATCTCGGGGAAGTGCTTCTCGCCGCCGGCGCCGTTGCGATGGACGAAGTCGAGTCCGCGCGCCGCGGCCGACTCGACGAACCAGGGCGAGTCGCCGCCGGCGACCGCGGCAGGACCCGGCGCGAGCAGGCCGAGCGCGGCGACCCGTCCCATCATCGCCGGTCCGCCCCGTCCGCCCTGCCCGCGGCACGCGCCGCCG
>VGYY01000441.1 GCA_016872815.1 Planctomycetota bacterium | reverse complement strand
GGCGCCGTCGGCGGCGTCTGCGCCGGACCGCGCGCCCGACCGGGCGGCCGGACGGCGGCCGTTCAGCGCCTGATCGAGCCCCCCCATCGAGGTGAGCGGAATCGGGCCGAGCGACTCGAGCGGCCGGGTGCCGAAGCTCTCGCCGAGCCGATCGCCGAACGTGGCCAGCCCCCGGCTGTCCTGCGGTGCCGCCGCGCCGGCGGCGAATCCGGCGTGCGCGGCCAGACCCAGCAGCGCCGCAACGAGCAGACTCCGGTCCGGGGTCATCGGCGAGCTCCGGCGATACTGCGAATGGTCCGGATGATAGGGGGAGCCTGCAGGCGGGCAAGGCGAGCCCCGCGCGCGGCGTTGACGCTCACCTCCCTCGCCCTATCCTGCCCCGGTCGCGCGCCCCGGAGACCACCCGCAGTCGGCGCGCGCGCCGAATCGAGGATCGCGATGCCTGCATCCCGCCGCTCGACCCGCCGCAGCGAACTGAACGAGCGCAAGGCGCAGAGCAAGACCGATCAGAACATGCTGTACGTCGTGCTCGGCGTGGTCGGCGCGCTCGGGCTCCTGATCGTCTTCGCCGTGATGAGCGGCGACGACCCGCTGCCCGATCTCGTGGTCGACCCCACGGCTGCAGCGACCACCACGGCGCCGGCCGGCAGCAGCACCGTGACGCCGGCGAACGACCCGGTGTCGCCCCTCTCCTCCGATCCGGTGCGCGCGGCGGTGGAGCGCATCCTGCGCGCCGTGCAGGAGGGCGATCTCGCCGAGTTCACCCGCTCGGTCAGCTTCCCGCAATTCCATGACGCCGCCATCGATGCCGGCGGCGAAGGCAAGCGCTGGCGCGAGCTCGACTCCCTCGGCCAGACGATGGCGCGCAAGAAGATCGCCGAGTCGCTGACCGCCGACGAGAAGACCCGCGACTTCATGCGCCAGGCGAACATCGACTCCTTCGTGGTGATGGAGAAGACCGACAAGCACGCCAAGGTGCAGGTGATCCAGAAGCACATGATCGAGACCGACCGCCGGCAGGAGCGGGTGTTCGAGCTCGAGCGGGCCAACACCGAGTGGTTCCTGGCGCGGATGACCGCCGGCCCGATCCAGACGCCGCAGGAGATGCAGAACGCGGCGAAAGCGGCGCGCGCCGACGAGCGCGCACGGCGATCCGAGCGGGGCCTCGGCACCATCCAGAAGCAGGAGCGCCCCGCCGACACCCCGGCCGACGTCGTGGCGCGGATCGACGCCGCCTGTGTGGTGCTGTCCGATGCGAATGCCACCAAGGGGGTGACCAAGGCGAAGCAGGAGCTCGCATCGATTGGCAAGCCGGCGATCCCGGCGTTGCTCAACCTGATCGCCGGCCGCGAGGAATTCGCCTTGCGCGACGACGCGATCATCGTCAACGCCGCCGTCGACGCGCTGCGGCTGCTGACCGGCGAGGAGTTCGCGTTCTCGCCGCAGGGAATCGGCGGCACGCTCGATCCGAACGGCGACATCAAGAAGGAAAACGTCCTCGCGCTCCGCCGCCTGTTCGGCTGGTGGGAGGCCAACAAGGCGACTTGGTCCGGCCCGCGCGCCCCGAAGGAAGATGAAGAGCAGGGCAGCTGACGCGGAATCCCGCGACGCGCTCGCCCCAAGGAGAAGCCACTTTGGAACGGATCGGCGTCTGCTCCGGATGCGGAGCTCGGTTCAAGATCCCGGAGTCCTTCCAGGGCAGCAGTGCCCCCTGCAAGAAGTGCGACGGCGTCATCAAGATCGGACCGGCGGCCGCAGCCGCGGCTCCGGCAGCGGCGAAGCCGGCGGCGGCGAAGCCGGCCGCCGCACCGGCCGCGCGGCCGGCCGCGA
>VGYY01000440.1 GCA_016872815.1 Planctomycetota bacterium | reverse complement strand
GGCAGCGGCCGCTCGACGGCGGTCGCCACCTCGACCCAGACGCCGGCGCGGCGCAGCCGCAGCAGCCGATCGCGCACCTGGCAGGCGCGCTCGCGGCCGGCGGCGGAGCGGTCGTCGAAGGGAGCGAACGCGAACGCCACCGCATCGACGGCGGGCGCGATCTCGCGGCACGTGTCGGCGTCGAGAGTCTCGTCGGCGCACACCACGGCCAGCAAACCGGCCGCACGCACGACCTGCAGCGCCTCGAGCAACGGGGCGCGCGGCGCGGTCGCCGACAGCGCCACGAGGGGACAGCCGCCCGAGCGCGCCAGCGACGGCAGCGCCTCGATCGACCAACCGCCACGCTCCGCGCCCGCCGAAACCTCCTCGGCCGCGCCCACCACCGCCACCAGCGCGCGCACCCCCGGCAGCACGTGCCACAACGGCAGTTGCTCCACCGGGCGCCGGGCGACGGGCACGACGCCGGCAGCTGCCGCCGACGGCAGCACCACGGCGCTGCCGGTCTGGCGCGAGTGGTCGGCGGCATGACGCATCGGACACCCCCTGCGGTCGCGGTCCGGCGTGGCGGGCGAACCGGTCGGCGGCTTTACGATTCCTTGGACGGATGGGTAACTGGCAGGTTCGATCGGAATCGGCGCGGAAAAAGCCGGCGGGCCGTCCCCGCTCCCCGGGGACGGCCCGCCTGCAACGCATTCGTGGATCGGAATCAGATCGTCGAGGGGCACCCGTGACCGTTCCGGCTCACCCCTCGAGACCGTTGCCGGCGGTGCGCAGCTTGTCGACGTCCGCCGAGTTGAACGGGAAGCCGGCCGACTTGGCCATGTCGACCGCCTTCTGCCCCACGCCGCGCACGCGCTCGATCAGGTCGGGCATGCCGCGCAGGTTGTTGCACGCCTTGATCGAGTTGGAGAGCGCCTTGCCGAACGCGGTCGACAGGCCGCTCTTGTCGCCCTTGGCCAGCTTCTCGGTGGCGCCTTCGAGGATCCGCTCGTTCTCCTTCATGAAGGCGTTGGCGTAGTTCTGCGCGCGGCCGAGTTCGTCGGCCACCTCGCGCTCGACGTCCCGCATGTTCTTCGCGTTCGGGTTGCGATCGCGGAACTCGCTGCGCAGCTTCCACGCGATGCCGTAGTGCTCGAGCTTGCTCTCGAAGGTCGCGATGACCTCGGTGTCCCACCAGACGTCGGGCCGGGGGAACGGATCGGCCGGGTTGAAGCGCCGCTTCAGCGACTCCTCCCACGCCCGCACCGTGCCGACGTTGGCGCCGTTCGGGAAGCGTTTCAGGTAGTACGCCACGCGGTACTCGACGAAGTAGCGCGCGGTCGCCGGATCGTTGAGGTAGTCCTTGCCCTTGAACTTGGGCGACTTGTCGTCGATGTACATCTCATAGAACGGCTTCAGGTTGCTGAAGAAGTAGGCGTCCTCCTGCCGCTCGTCGTGCTGGCCGACGTTGGTCTTCTTCTGCAGCAGGATGCGGTCCTTGACCACCTGCGCCTGGGTCGCGTCGTAGCTGCCGGGTCGTGCGACCTTCAGCACCGCCTCGATCTCGGCCAGCGCCACGTCGGGGTTGTTGGCCGCGATCGCGGCCTCGGCCTTCCGGATCCCTTCCTGCAGATCGTCACCGCCCATCACGTTGACGGCGACGGCGATGAGAATCGCGAGCGAGACCACCGAGATGCCGACGGTGATCATCGGATTGCGGCCGCTGCGCGCGAGCTTGCGCTCGGCGCGGGCGGACGACGCCTCCTCCTCGCCTTCGTCGTCGCTGTCGTCGCGACCGCGCCGGCCGCCGCGTGCCGCGGTGGCACGCGACGGGCGCCGTGCCGCCGGCGCCGGTGCGCG
>VGYY01000439.1 GCA_016872815.1 Planctomycetota bacterium | reverse complement strand
GCCCCCTCGCCCGGCCCGGCCGCCGGCGCCAGCGCCTCCAGCCGATCGACCTGCGGCGCCGGACCGTGCGCGCCGACGATCGCCCGCGGCACGCTGCCGCCACCGCACATCAGCAGCGGCGTCCGCCCGGCGGCCGCGAACGGCTCCTGCTCGACCAGGCGCGTGATCCAGCCCGGCGCGGCGGAATCGGGCTCGCGCTGAGCGGTGTGCCAGATGTCGATCGACTTGAAGTGGCTGCGATCGGGGCGCGGATAACCGACGCCCTGCACGATGGCGAGCTCGCCCGCCTCGAAGCGGCGGTGCAGCGGCGCAAGCTCGCGGCGCAGACCGAGCTCGGGCGACAGCGGCAGCAGGTCGCCGGCGGCCAGCTTCAGCGTCGGCCGCGCCTTCGCGTAGAGCGGGTCGGCGTGCGGCACCACGGTGTTGAGCCCGTCGTTGCCACCGGCGAGGTCGACCAGCACGACGATGCGGTCGGTCCGGCGCGAGCCGAGCGCGGCGTCGAGCCAGCCGAAGCGCGGCAGCAGCGGCAGCGCCGCGAGCGCCGACAGCCCGCCGCCGAGGAATTCCCGGCGCGTGGCGCCGGAACCGACGGCCGGCACGGTCGACCTGCGGAGCGCCTGGTTCGCCTTCATTGCAGGAGCGCCTCCGGCGCCGAGAGCATCAGGTGAGCGATGCGCGCCGCACGCTCGGCGCCGCGTCCCGCGTCCGCCGAATCGGCGAATGCGGTGAGTTCGTCGCGGCTCGACGCCGCGAGATCGCCGTCGACGAGCCGCTCGGCCAGCACCGCCACCAGCGTCGCGCCGTCGCCCGCCGCCGCCGCGCCGAGCCGTTCGTCCCAGTCGACCGCGAGGCCGAGCGCGGGATCGCCGTAGGCGAGACTCGCCGCGAACCGTCCCCGCGCGAGCAGCGTGCGCGAGGAGATCCAGGCGCGTCCACCGTCCCACCCCTTCACGTTCGGCGGCGCGAAGAGCGCCTGCCCCATCTCGCCGAGTTCGCGGCCGAGCGCCGACCACTTCACCCGCGATCCGGTGCGCCGCAGCAGTCCCACCGCCCACTCGACCGGCGCAGCGATGCGCGCGCGCCGCTGCTCCGCGGCGAAGAACAGCCGCGACCGGAGGAGGCGACGCAGGAACGGGGCGAGCTCCAGCCGCTCTTCGCGCAGCGCGGCCGCCGCCTCCAGCACCGCCTCGGGGGAGGGCGCATCGGTCACGAACTCGCGCAGCAGCTTGGCGCCGAGGAACTCGGCGCAGGCCGGCTGTTCCACCGCCAGCGCGATCACCTCGTCGCCATCCTGCAAGCCGTCGCGACCGAGCACCCGCTTGCGCGCCGGATCGTGCGCCCGTTCGTTGCGCCAGAAGCGGCCGTCCTTCAGGTGCCAACCAGTGAAGCAGCGCGCCGCCTCCTTCACGTCGTGTTCGTCGTAGTGGGACAGCCCGAGCGTGAAGAGCTCGAACAGCTCGCGGGAGAAGTTCTCGTTCGGGTGGGTCTTTTCGTTGCTCTCGCTGTCGAGCCAGACCACCATCGCCGGATCGCGCGCGACCGCGCCGACGAGCTCGCCGAAGCGGCCGCCGCCGCGGGCGCGGAAGAGTTCGTACTGCGCCCACATCGCCGCACCACGGCGCACCTTCTCGATGCTGGTGGCGAAGTGGCCATGCCAGAAGAGCGCCAGCCGCTCGGCGAGCGGCGCCCGGCTGTGCACCATGCGGCCGAGCCAGGCACCCTGCAGCGCCGGCAGCTCGTCGTTCGGGGCCGCGCCGGCACCGAGCGCGGCGAATCGCGCCGCCTCGTCGCCTTCGGCGCCCGCAGCGAAGAGCGGCGCGACCAGCCGCTCGACCGTGGCGTC
>VGYY01000438.1 GCA_016872815.1 Planctomycetota bacterium | reverse complement strand
TGAGGGCCCGCCAGGAAGCATCGCCGCTCTATCTTGCCGTCGGCTGGTTCGATGCCGACGGCAACAGGCTCGCGACGTCACAATCGAGCACGCCGTCGGGCAACATCGCCGGGCAGGAGAATTTCCGTGCCCAGCGCGAGGGAAGTGCCGCCGGCTTCCATATCTCGGCCACGTTGCGCTCGGCACAGTACGGCCGGCCGGTGATCAACACGTCGATCCCGCTTCGCGATGCAGAAGGCGGCTTCGCCGGCCTGGCCAACGTGGCTCTCGACGCCATCCAGCTGGCGGAGATCTATCGGAAGGTCGACCTCGGGCCGCAGCGCTCCCTGGCGCTCGTGCGGGACGACGGCACCTATTTGGCGCGTACGCCCCATCTCGACAACATGATCGGCAGCTCGATCGCCGGTGGCGTGATGTTTCGCGAGCACCTGCCGAGAACGGATTCCGGCTACTTCCCGTCGCGCGGCGCCATGGACGGCGTCGCGCGTCTCGTGAGCTACGAGCGAGTCCCCCGTTTGCCCCTCGTCGTGACCGTCAGCGTCTCCCGCGACGACGCGCTGGCCGAGTTCCGGCGGCGGCTCATCGCCGGCAGCCTCTGGCTTGCGGCAATGATTGCCGTCCTGGCCGCTGCCACCTGGCTGCTCATTCTGCAGACGCGCCGCCGGGAAGGGTCGGAGGCCCGGCTGCACGCCGGCGAGGCCCGATTTCGCGAATTCGCGGCGGCGTCCGCCGACTGGTTCTGGGAAACCGACGAGAGTGCACGATTCGTCTGGATTTCCGAAGCTATCGAGGCGGCGACGGGAAGGCCGCCCGCCTGGTTTTACGGCAAGACGCGCGAGGAGGTCGGCTACGACGGCGTTTCCGCCGAGCAGATGAACGAGCACCTTCAGCTCCGCCGTGAGCACCGTCCGTTCCGCGACTTCGAGTTTCGCTATCAGGGTCTCAACGGACCGTGCTTGATACGCAGTAGCGGCGGGCCGGTCTTCGACGCGGACGGCCGATTCCGCGGATACCGGGGCACAGCCCGCGACGTGACGGAACTGCGGCGGGCGGAACAGCGGCTGCGCGACGCGGTCGAGGCCATCCCGGGCGGATTCATGCTTTTCGATGCCGACGACCGCCTGATCTATTTCAACAACAACGAGTTCTCCATTCCCCAGGCCAGCAGCAATGTCGCGCGGCTCGGCGAGACGTTCGAGACCATTCTGCGCCGGGTCGTCGGCGCCGGGCTGATCGACTGCGGCCCGGTGGGTCCCGAAGCCTGGATCGCCGAGCAGCTGCGCCGGCATCGGCAGAAGACCGACAACTCGCTGGTAACAGCCCGCGGCCGTAGAATCGAAGTCATCAAGCGGCCGACCCAGGAGGGCGGCGTTGTGGTGCTGCGTTTCGACGTGACGGAGCGCGAACGCGCCCGTGCGACGCTCGAGGCCAGCGAAGCGCGCTTTCGGCAATTCGCGGCAGCGTCGGGGGACTGGCTCTGGGAGACCGACGAGGAGCACCGCTTCGTCTGGATGTCGGACTCGGTCGAGGCTGCGGTGGGGGTTCCTGCGGCCTGGCACTACGGCAAGAAGCGAACGGAGCTGGCGGCTGCCAACATCTCGCCCGAACTCTGGAACGCGCATCTGCAAACGCTGAACGAACGCCGCCCGTTCCGCGACTTCGAGTAACTGCGCCGGGGCCCGAGCGGCGACCGCTGGCTGCGGTCCAACGGAGTACCGATTTTCGACGCCGGTGGAAATTTCCGCGCCTACCGCGGAACCGGCAGCGACGTCACCGACCTGCGCCGTGCCGAGCTTCGTTTGCGCGACGCCCTTGAGTCGATTCCCGGGGGCTTTCTGCTGTTCGAC
>VGYY01000437.1 GCA_016872815.1 Planctomycetota bacterium | reverse complement strand
GCACGGGACCGTGCGCGAGCCGCTGCCGGACGGCTCGCTCCTCGCGGTCGGCCCCTCCCCCGCCAGCGAGGTCGAGACGTTCGAGTTCGGTGAACTGCCGCGCGCGATCGCCGCGCTGAAGCTCGAGGCGCTGACCGATCCGGCGCTGCCGGGCGGCGGGCCCGGCCGCTTCGAGAACGGCAACTTCGTGCTGACCGGCCTGGCCGCCGAGCTCGTCGCGCCCGACGGCAGCGCGACGCCGCTGCCGCTCGTGCGCGCCATGGCCGACCACGCGCAGGCCGACTTCCCGATCGAACGGGCGCTCGACGGCGATGCCGCGAGCGGTTGGGCGATCCTGCCGCAGCTCACGAGCCATCACGCCTGGCTGCTGCCGGCGGCGCCGGTCGCGGTGCCGGCCGGAGCGCGGTTGCGCGTGACGCTGCGCCATGAGTCGGTCTTCGCGCGCCACGTCATCGGGCGCGTCCGTTTCACCGCTTGCGGCAGCGCCGACTGGGTCGCGGCCGCGGCGCGGCGCGCGGCGACGGCGGCCGAGCTCGCGGCGCTCGATGCCGCGATCCCGCAGGTGATGGTGGCGGCCGAGCTGCCGATGGCGCGCCCGACCCACCTGCTGCGCCGCGGCCAGTACGACCAGAAGGGCGACGTCGTCGCGCCGGCGCTGCCGGCCGCATTCGGCGCACTGCCGCCCGCGACCCGGCCCGACCGCCTCGCCCTCGCGCGCTGGCTGGTCCAGCCCGACCATCCGCTGACCGCGCGGGTCGTGGTGAATCGCACCTGGACGCAGCTCTTCGGCGACGGGCTGGTGCGGACGGTCGAGGACTTCGGGGCGCAGGGCGAGCGACCGAGCCACGCCGAACTGCTCGACTGGCTGGCGGTCGATTTCGTCCGGCACGGGTTCGACCTGCGCCGGTTGCAGCGGCAGATCCTCACGTCGGCGACCTGGCGGCAGTCGGCACAGGTGACGCCGGAGCTGCTCGCGCGCGATGCGCAAAACCGCCTGCTGGCGCGCGCGCCGCGGCTGCGGCTCGACGCCGAGGTGATCCGCGATCAGGCGCTGGCGGCGAGCGGACTGCTGGTGGAGCAGATCGGCGGGCGGAGCGTGAAGCCCTACCAGCCGGGCGACCTCTGGAAGGTGATCGCCTATCCCACCAGCAACACCGCGACCTTCGTCCAGGACCACGGCGACGCGCTGTGGCGGCGCAGCCTCTACACCTTCTGGAAGCGCACCGCGCCGCCGCCGAACCTCGCCGCCTTCGATGCCCCGAGCCGCGAGAGTTGCACGCTGCGACGTCCGCGCACCAACACCCCGCTGCAGGCGCTGGTGCTGCTGAACGACGTCCAGTTCGTCGAGGCGGCGCGGGTGCTGGCGCAGCGGGTGCTGACGCAACCGTTGGCACTGCCGCCGGTGGCAGACGCGGCGGCGACGAGCGGACCGACTCCCTCCGGCGAGCTCGACGCGCGCGTGGCTCTGCTCTGGCGCCTCGCGCTTGCGCGCGAACCCGCGCCCGCCGAGCTCCTGCTGGCGCGCTCCGCCCTCGCCCGCGAGCAGGCCCGCTTCGCCGCCGACTCGGCGCGGACGGCGGCGCTCCTGACGCTGGGCGAGGCCCCGCGCGACACGACGCTTGACCCCGCGCTCCACGCGGCGTGGACGCTGCTGGCGAGCACGCTCTTCAACGTCGACGAATTCGTGACGAGGGGCTGAACCGATGGCGCTGCCAGAACGCCTCCCGTCGCCGTTCCGCGAGCGCGCGCGACAGCTCACGCGCCGAGCCCTGCTCGGACAGGGCGTCGCGCGGCTCGGCGGCGCGGCGCTGGCGTCGCTGCTGTCGCCGCGCCTGTTCGCGGCGGCGG
>VGYY01000436.1 GCA_016872815.1 Planctomycetota bacterium | reverse complement strand
TGTCGGCGTGCGCCTGCGCGGCGCGCGCGGCGCAGGCCGCGGCGGCACGGGCGGCGCAGGCTGCCGCCGATGGCGCCGGGCGGACGGTGAAGCTGCGCCGCGACACGGCGCAGCGCGGCGGCAAGGTCGTCACGCTGATCGAGGGGCTCGCGCTGCCCGGCCCGGCGCTCGACCAGCTCCTCGGCGAGCTGAAGCGAAAGTGCGGGAGCGGCGGGACGCGGCGCGACGCCGTGCTCGAACTGCAGGGCGATCAGCGCGAGAAGCTCGCGCTCGAGCTGGCGCGGCGCGGCTACGTGGTCCGGCAGGCGGGAGGCTGAGCCGCCGCTGCGGTCCTCACGCGATCAGGTCGTGGATGACTTCGCCGGCGACGTCGGTCAGCCGGAACCAGCGCCCCTGATGGCGGAAGCGCAGCCGTTCATGATCGATGCCGAGCAGGTGGAGCAGGGTCGCGTGCAGGTCGTGCACGTGAACCGGGTCGGCAACGACGTTGTAGCCGAAGTCGTCGGTGCGGCCGTGGGCGTGGCCGGGCTTGATGCCGCCACCGGCCAGCCATGCGGTGAAGCAGCGGGGATGGTGGTCGCGGCCGTAGTTACCGCCGGCCAGCGCGCCCTGGCAGTAGCTGGTCCGGCCGAATTCGCCGCCCCAGACCACCAGCGTGTCCTCGAGCAGTCCGTGCCGTTCGAGGTCCATCACGAGCGCGGCCGCCGCCTGATCGGTCCGCCGGCACTGTTCGGTGATGCCGCCCGGCAGGCCGCCATGCTGGTCCCAACCCTGGTGGAACAGCTGGACGAAGCGCACGCCGCGCTCGACCAGGCGGCGTGCGAGCAGGCAGTTGGCGGCGAAGGTGCCGGGCGTCCGCGCCGCGTCGCCGTACAGCGCGAACACCTCGTCGCTCTCGGCCGCCGTCGCCACCGCCTCCGGCAGGGAGGCCTGCATGCGGAAGGCGAGCTCGGCCTGCTTCAGGCGCGCGGTGACCTCCGGATCGCCGCTCTCCGCTTGCACGCCGGCGTCGAGCTCGTGCAGGGCGTCGAGCAGGCTGCGCCGCGCCGCGCGCGACACCCCCGGCGGATCCTCGAGGAACAGGACCGGCTCGCGACCGGCGCGCAGCTGCACGCCCTGATGCTCGCTCGGCAGGAATCCGGTGCCCCAGAGGCGGGAGTAGAGCGGCTGGTCGCGCGGCGCGTCCTTCGACACGAGGACGACGAAGGCCGGCAGGTCCGCGTTCATCGCCCCGAGACCGTACGACAGCCAGGCACCGAGCGACGGTCGTCCCGCCTGCTGATGACCGGAGCAGAGGAAGGTGATCGCCGGATCGTGGTTGATCGCCTCGGTGTGGAGCGAGTGGACGAAGCAGAGGCGATCGACGATCGCGGCGGTGTGCGGCAGCAGGTCGCTGACGAAGCGGCCGCACTCGCCGTGGCGGCGGAAGGGCGTGAACGAGCCCGCCAGCGGCAGCGTCGCCTGGTTGCCGCTCATCCCGGTCAGCCGCTGACCGCGGCGCACCGACTCGGGCAGCTCCTGACCGTGCCGCTCGACCAGCGCCGGCTTCCAGTCGAACGTCTCGAGGTGCGACGGACCGCCGGACTGGAACAGCCAGATCAGCCGCTTCGCGCGCGGCCGGTGGTGCGGCTCGAGATCGGGTGCGAGCGCCTCCTGGTCGAGCGCGTGGAGCGCGGCGCGACCGAGCAGCAGGGAGGAACCGGCAAGGAACGTCCGGCGATCGAATCGCATCTCAGCGCACCATCCGCGAGAGGTCGGAGAGCAGCAGCAACTGGCAGGCGAGCGCCAGCGCGGCCAGTGCCACGGGGTCGGCCGCGCCGCCTCCCGCCTCCGCGACCGGTGCCGGCGGGAGGGCGTCGGCGCCG
>VGYY01000435.1 GCA_016872815.1 Planctomycetota bacterium | reverse complement strand
GCCGCGCCGGCGCGCTTCGAGGCGCGGGTCGCCTTCCTGCGTGGGGTCGCGGCCTGGGACCTGCAGTCCGCGGCCACCGGCGCGGCGGCCATCGCGGCGTGCCGCGTAGCACTGGCCGAGTGGAGCAGCGCCGCGCAGCTCGAGCCGGAATGGGACGAACTGCGGCGCAATTGCGAGCGAGCGGCGCTGCGATTGCGGCAGCTCGTCCCGGTCCCGCCCGAGTCGCCGGACGGTGTCGCCGACGAGCGGCGCCGGGTCGCCGTCGCCCCGCCGGCAGCGCCGCCGCCGATCTTCCCCGATCTGCCGGATTCCCCCGCACTCCCGCCGGAACCGCTGCCGCCGATCGCGCCGGCACAAGATGACGACAACCTCCCGGCCACGCTGAATCCGTTGCTCGAACCGCTGCCGGCGGCGGCGCTCGAACGGCTCGCCGCCACGCTCGCGGCGCGCGAGCAGGAGAAGCGCGCCGAACGGGCGAAGACGCGTCGCGCCGCTGACGCCGCCGTCGAGCGCGACTGGTGAGCAAGCCAATGACGGGCCGGCTCGTCGCGACGCTGCTGGCGGCCGTGCCGGGGCAGGAGCCACCGCCGGTGGCAGTCTCGGTGCGCCTGTTGCCGGAGCGGGTGCTGGTCGGGGAGCCGTGCACGGTCGAGTGGCAGGCGCGGGTCGACGCCGCGTGGCTCGCCGAGCACGGGCTGCAACCGTTCCAGCAGCCGCTCGAGTTGCCGCTGCTGGTCGAGGCGCCCGGACTGCAGCACTGGCCCGGCGCGCTGGCGCGGGCGGCGTCGTTCGCGACGGCGACGGCCGCGGTCGACGGCGCCACGCGGCAGACCGTGGCGCTCGGCGAGCGTCGCGTCGCCGCGACGGTGGCGCGCGATGGCGACGCGCTTCGCATCACGCTGCAGCGGGAGTTCCTGCCGGAAGCGGCCGGCCCGCTGCCGTTCCCGGCGTCGGCGCTGAAGCTCCTCTGGACCCGCGGCTTCGACGACGACCTGCTCGGCGGCCGGACGCCGCGTGACCGTCACGAACTGGTCGTCGCCGCGCCGCCGGCGACGCTCGACGTCGTCGCCTGGCCGCAGCCGGCGCCGCCGGCCTTCAGCGGCGCGGTCGGCGTCCTGGCGCTCGGTGCGGCGCTGTCGACGCCGGAAGTGGCGGTGGGCGACAGCCTGACCCTCACCATCACCTTCAGCGGCCGCGCCAATTTCGAGCAGTTCGCGCCGCCCCCCTTCGCGCCCGACGGCTTCCACGTCCTTGGTCGCGCCATCGAGCGCAGCGCCACGTCGCTGACCGCCACCTTCGAGCTGCTGGCGCGCTCGACCGCGCCCACCGCCGTCCCATCGCTCGCCTTCGACTGGCTCGAACCGGGCGCGCCGCCGCGCTGGCGCCACGCCGAGACCGGGGCGCTGGCGCTCCTGGTGCGTCCCCGAGCCGACGGTCTGACGACGCTCGACAGCGCCGAGCCGGTCGTCGTCGATCCGGCGCGGCTCGCCTTGCTGGCGCCGCAGAAGGCGCTCACCGGCCGCGCGAGCCGCGCGACGGCGAGCTGGTTCGAGCGCGGCGAGATGGCGCGCCGCGCCGCCCGCGACGGCGATTTCGTCGCAGCGACGCGTTGGTGGCGGGCGGCGCTCGAGGAGACCGACGCACCGATCGGCGCGCTCCGGTTCAACCTCGGCCATGCCGAATTCGCGCGCGGCCGGCGGATCGAGGCGCTGCACGAGTGGCTGCTGGCCGCGCCCCATCTGCCGGGCGATGGCGACCTCCGCGCCAACCTGCGCCTGGTGGCGGACGAACTCGCGCTGCCGGACGCCGCCGTCGCCGCGATCGAGCGCTGGTGCCGCGACGGCGCGGCCGCGCCGACGGCGCTGCTC
>VGYY01000434.1 GCA_016872815.1 Planctomycetota bacterium | reverse complement strand
AGCGCCGGTGACGGCGGTCCGCCGCGGGCGAGCGCGCTGCGCGAGCTGGCCGAGCTGCTCTACAACGTCCCGGAGCGGTGGCAGCTTGAGCGCGCGATCGCCCGCTTCCGGCCCGACGCGATCTACTCGCGGCATGCGCTCTATGCGTCGGCCGCCGGCGCCGCCGCCCACGCCCATCGCCTGCCGCTGCTGATCGAGGTCAACGCGCCGCTCGCGATCGAGCGGTCGCGCCACGGCGGGCTCGCCTTCCCCGGGTTCGCGCAGCGCCACGAGACGACGCTGCTCAATCGCGCCGACCGAGTGATCGTGGTGACCCAGGCGATGGGGGAGCTGCTCGCGAAGCAGGGCGTCGCGCGCGCGAAGCTCGAGGTCCACTGGAACGGTCTCGAGCCGGCGGCGCTGGCGGCCGCCCCCGACGGCGCCGCCGTCCGCGCGGCGCGCGGCTGGGCCGGCCGCTGCGTGCTCGGCTTCGTCGGCTTCGTGCGCGACTGGAACCGGCTCGAACGGGTCTTCCCGTTCCTCGCGCGCCGGCGCGACGCCTGCCTCGTCGTGGTGGGCGAAGGGCCCGACTGCGGCCGCCTCGGGCGACTGGCCGCCGCGGCCGGCGTTGCCGGCCAGCTCGAGTTCCTCGGCACCCTGCCGCGTGAGCAGGTGGTGGCGACGGTCGCGGCGTTCGACGTCGCGCTGCTGCCCGAGGTCACCGAGTACGCCTCGCCGCTCAAGCTGCTCGACTACTTCGCCGCCGGTCGGGCGGCGCTCTTGCCCGATCGGCCGAACCTGCGCGAGGTGATCACCGACGGCGTGAACGGTCTCCTGTTCGATCCGGGCGACGACGCCTCCTTCGTCGGCGCCCTGGAGCGGCTGGTGGACGACCCGCCGTTGCGGGCGCGGCTCGGCGCGGCGGGGCGCGCCACGATCGACCGGCTCGGGCTCACGTGGGACGCCAATGCGCGCCGGGTCGAGCAGGCCGTCGCGGCGGCGCTCGCGGCCCGGCACGGGGGCGCAACTTGAGTCCGCGCGCGGCCGCACTCCTGCCGCTGGCGCTGACGGCTGCCGCCTTCCTGACGCTGTCGGACTGGCTGGTCGCGCGCTGGCGCGGCGCGGACGGCTACTTCTCGCACGGTCCGCTGGTCCCGTTGGCGGCCGCGTGGCTCGTCTGGGCGCGGCGCGCGGCGATCGGGCGCGCGCTCGCGGGCGGAACCGGCGACTGGCGGGCACTCGGCGCGGCAGTGCCGGCGGCGCTGCTCGTCGCGGCGGGGGCGTTCCTCCGGATCGACTCGGTGACCGCCGGCGCGCTGCTGCTGCTCGCTGCGAGCGCGGTGTGGCTGGCAGCCGGGGCAGCGGCGTTGCGGGCACTGCTCGTGCCGTTGGCGTTCCTCGCGTTCATGGTGCCGTGGCCGCTGGAACTGGTCGCTGACACGGTGCAGTCGCTGAAGCTCCTGGTGGTGAGCGTCGCCGGCGGGCTGCTCGCGGCGCTCGGGAGCGGGGTGTCGACGAGCGGCTCCTGGCTCGTGCTCGCGAGTGGCGAGCGACTGCTGGTCGACGACGAGTGCTCGGGCCTCTCGTCGGCGATCGCGTTGCTGACGCTCGGTGCCTTCATGGCGGTGTCGACGCAGCGGCTGCCGCAGGCGCGTCGGCTGGTCCTGCTGCTGGCGGCGCTGCCGATCGCGCTCGCCGCGAACCTCGCCCGCGTGCTGGGCCTGGCGCTGGTCGGCATGGCGAGCGGCGCGGGGGCCGTGGTGCGCTGGCATGACGCGACCAACTTGCTGGTCTACGTGGTGGCGATCGCCGCCTTCGTCGGGCTCGAGCGCCGGCTCGCACCGCTGCCGGCCGGCGGGGCGGCGGCATCGGCCGAGCCGGAACCGCCCGCCGCCGCGG
>VGYY01000433.1 GCA_016872815.1 Planctomycetota bacterium | reverse complement strand
CGGTGCCCGGCTGCGACGACCCGCCGACGCCGGCGCCGCCGGCCCGCGCCGCGGTGCGCGACCTGCGGCCGTTCACGCCCTGGCACTCGATCGACACGCCGCTGCCGTTCCCCGACGGCGAGTGGTTCTGGCAGGACCTCTTCGCGGCCGCTCCCGCGCCCGAGCCGCTGCCGGCCGACGCGGAGGCCGCCGCCACCATCGCCAGGACGTTCGAGCAGATCGCCGCCGCCGAACTGCTGGCGAGCGAGGCGCTGCTGCCGCCGCTGATCGCGCTGGCGCGGCGCGACCTCGCCGCGCTGCTGGCGGGGCTCGATGATCCGCGCCGCGCGGTGCGTTTCGCTGTCGCGCGGGTCATGGTCCGGCTGATGAGCGCCGCCGACGATCCGGCGGTCTGTCCGTTCCCGCAACGGCTCGGCGAGGCGGCCGCACGCCATCTGCGCGACTCCGCCGACGAGGTCGCGCTGCTCCATCTCGAGACGATCGTCTCCGGTCGCTGGCCGTGGATGGAACCGGTGCTGCTCAAGACCTTCGGCAAGGTCGACAACCACCGACTCACCGTGCTGCGCGTGCGCGCCGCGGCCAAGCTGGCCGAGCAGGGCAACCTCGGCGGGGTGCCGCTGCTGCTCAAGGTGCTGAAGGAAGAGACGTCGCTGCAGGACGACGTGGCGCGCGAGTGGGATGCGTCGCCGCGCACGGCGTGGTGGAAGGAGGAGGCGATCCTCGGCATCCGGGCCCTGGCTGGCCACGACTTCGGCCACTCGCCCGACGCCGCCGAGGCCGAGCAGGTCGCGGTGATCCGCCGGATCGAGGCGTGGTGGGCCGAGAACCGCATCGCGCTGCACGCGCGCCGGGCGGCGCCGACCGATCCCGAGCTGGTGGCCCGCATCGAGCGGATGATCCTCGCCTTCGGCACGTTCCAGCTGCGCAACGTCGACAACGCCGCGTTCATCCTCGAGGGGCTCGGACCGGCCGTCGCGCCGTGGCTGTTCGCGGCGCTCGACGGCGCCAACTTCCGCATCCGCGTCCACGTGCTCCACGTGCTGGCGCGGCTGGCGGACGACGTCGCGCCGGAAGAGCGCGAACGCTGGATCGCGCGGCTGGCGCCGGCCGTGAACGACCCGGACGAGGCGGTTCAGGTGGCGGCGCTGCGCGCCATCGGCGCCACCGCCATCCCGGCGGCCCTTCCGCACCTCGAGGCCGCGCTGGAGCCGGAAAAACCCGCGCTTTGCGAGACCGCCTTGCGCGAACTGCCCCGGCAGGACCGCAAGACGGCCCGCGAAGTGCTAACACGTCTGGCGAAGCGGCTCCCCCCGGAGCACCTGCTGGCCACGCCCTGCGCGGTGGCGCGCCTCGCGGCCGGCGACCTCGAACCGCTGCCGGAATTCCTGCAGCGTCTCGAGTCCGGCGATGCTCGCTGTGCGCGTTACCTCACCTGGATCGTCGCGGTCGACGCCTGGTCGGCCGCCAGGGATCCCGAGGAGCGACAGCGCGCGCGTGCGCAGATCGAGTCGGAGATCCGGGCGCGCGCCGATTCGTGAGGAGCAAGGTCATGGTCCTCGGACGATCGCTTGGCCTGCTGCGTAGCGCACTGCTCATCGGCTGCGCGGCGTTCGCAGTGGCGCCGACCGCACAAGCCGACGGCAAGGGCGGCAAGGGCGCGAAAGAGGACCTTCCGGCGGCCGGCAAGATCGACCGGCCAAAGCCTCCGGCGCCGGCCCCCGCACCGGTGCCCGCGACGAAGCCCGCGCCGAAGTCGGAGCCGCCGCCGAAGCCCGCTCCGCCGATCGAGCGCCCCCGCAGCGAGCCGCGGCCGCAGGCGCCGGTGACGCCGAAAGTCGAACGCCCGCAGCGCCAGGAGCCTGCGCGGCAGGAGCCTGCGC
>VGYY01000432.1 GCA_016872815.1 Planctomycetota bacterium | reverse complement strand
GCGGCCGCGGTCGGCGCGGCGGCGCCCGCGGCCGCGCCGTCGCTCGCGGCGCAACTGGCGCGAATGATCCTCCTCGAGGGCGACGAGGCGCGCGCCTTCGCGGCCGCCGGGACGCGCCGCATCCGCGACGATGTGCCGTTCCTCGAATTCACCGCCGCGCGCAACATGCAGGCGAACTCGGTCGACACGATCCTCGAGCGCGTGCTGGCGGCGCGTCGGACGGCGCTCTACCGGCAGGAGGAGCTGCTCGCCGCGCTGCCGGCCGAGGAGCAGGCGCCGCTGCTGCGCGACGTGGCCGAGCTCCTGGTCCCGCGCGGGCAGGCGGCGCTGGCCGAGGCGCTGCTGGTCGAGGCGCGCCGGCGCGATCCGCAGCTCGAGCGGCTCCCGTTCTGGTGGTGGCTGGCGGCGCGGGAACGCGGCGCCGCGACCGACTCCGCGGCGCGCCTCGCCGAGCTCGAGCAGCGCGCGCCGACGCTGCTGCTGCAGGTCAGTCGCGCGCTCGCCGAAGCGGGCGAGCACGACGCCGCGCTCGCCGCGCTCGATCGGCTCGAGCGCCGTGGCGGCGGCTCGGCGGGATCGCTGTTCCAGCGCGGCGCGGTGCTGGAGCGGATGGGGCGTCGCAGCGATGCCGCCGCCCATTACGAACGCGCCCTCAAGCTCGACCCGCGCTTCCAGCCGGCGCGCGAGGCGCAGCGCCGGATGGCGGAGGACAAGGGGCGATAGTCAGGCCGGCGCCGCGCTCAGCCCGCCGTCACCACCGCCTGCACGCCGCGCTCGAACAGCCGCCGGCCGTCGGTCACTTCGGCCAGCCCGTCGCGCGTCCAGGTCGGGTGCTGCCACGGGAAGTAGTGGCGCTCCGGGTGGGGCATCAGGCCGAGGATGCGGCCAGTGCGGTCGGTCAGTCCGGCGATGGCGTCGATCGCGCCGTTCGGGCACCACGGGAACGGCGGATCGTCGGCGCCGTCGGGGCCGACATAGCGCAGCACCACATGGCCCTCGTCATGCAGCCGCCGGCGGACCGTCGCATCGCGCGGCACCAGCTTGCCCTCGCCGTGCGCCGCGGGAGCCGCCAGCGTCTCGCCCTTGCGCAGCCAGGCGCAACGGTCGCTGGTCACGCGCATGCGCACCCAGCGGTCCTGGTACTTGTGGACGTCGTTGTCGGTCAGCGTCACCTCGGGCGCGCCGAACGGCTTCGCCATGCCGGGGAGGAGCCCCATCTGCACCAGGATCTGGAAGCCGTTGCAGATGCCGATCGCCGCGCCGCCGCGCTGCACCAGCTTGACGATCTCCTCGCCGGCGTGCGTCGCCAGCTCGAGGCCGAACACCTTGCCGGCGAGGATGTCGTCGCCGTAGCTGAAGCCGCCCGGGATCGCCAGCAGCTGGTAGTCGGCCAGCTGCGCCGGTCGCGCGAGGAACGGCTCGGCCGGCACGATGGTGGCGGTGGCGCCGCACTGCTCGAGGACGAACGCCGTCTCGGCGTCGCAGTTGGTGCCGGCTGAACGGACGACGAGGGCGCGCGGTCGTTGAGCCATCAGAAGTCGAGCCCCGTGCGGAAGGCCTTGGTGATCGCGCCGAGGTCGGCCTGCAGCAGCGGTGCCGGCCCGAGGCCGCCGATGGTCAGCACCGGCTCGCGCGTGAAGCTGCCGATGACGGCGTGCGGCACGCCGGCCAGTTCGCGCGTGACGGCATCGGCGTCGTCCCAGCGCACCGACAGCAGATAGCGCGGCGCGCTCTCGCTGAACAGCAGCGCGAGATCCTCGTCGCAGCCGGCCGGCCGCGGCAGCGAACCGAGGTGGAGCGCGGCGCCGAGGCCGCCGGCGAGGCACATCTCGGCCGTGGCGACGGCGAGCCCGCCCTCGGACAGGTCGTGCGCGGCGCGGACCTTGCGCGTCGCGATCGCCCGCGCGACCGCCGCGTGGAGCCGCGCGGCG
>VGYY01000431.1 GCA_016872815.1 Planctomycetota bacterium | reverse complement strand
GTGGCGGCGCACCGTCGCGACGCTGCTGGTGCTGGCGGTGCTGGCGCTCCTGACCGGCGTCGGCCTCGACCTCGTGCTGGCGCCGTTCGACCGTTCCTGGCAGGAGCCGCCGCCGCCGCCGCCGCCCGAGGATCGCCTGAAGCAGCAGCTGGTCACCGCCGGCGGCGACCCCGGTCGCTCGGTGGCGCTGGTGCGCTGGCTGCAGGCGGGCGGCGCCGAGACGGAGCGGCCGGCGCGACTGCACCTGCGGGAGCGGGTGCTCGACGACTGCTTCGACAGCGATGGGCTGCTCTATCTGGCGCCGCGCGCCGGCTCGCCGAGCTTCGTGCGCGACGAGGCGGACGGCGCCGCGGACGGGCGGATCGCGGCGCGCGAGCCGGTCGGCCGCGTCGCTGCTCCGCCCGACGCCGCGAGCTGGCAGGTCACGCTGCTGACGAAGGAAGCGCGCACGCTGCTGCAGGTGCTGGTCCCCCTCTGGACCGAAGGTGATCGCCTCGCGTTCTCCAGCGATGGCGCGATCGAGCGGCCGGCCGGCGGCGGCGACACCTTCACCTACCGCGTCGGCGCGGCACCGGCGCTGGCATTCGCGCCGCCGCCGATCCCGGCCACCGCCGCGGTCGACGCCGCGGCGCGCGATCTGCCCGAGACGTTCCTCGGCCGGGAGACGCTGGCGAAGCTGGTGGCAGCCGCGACGGCCGGCGCCAGCGACGACTTCGCGCGCGCGCAGGCGCTGGTCGACCTGCTGCGGCGCGCGGGTCGCGTCGATCCGACGGCAGCGTTCCGCGGCTGGACCGACTTCGCCACCCGGCGCGTCGGCGCGCCGCTCCATTTCGCCCAGTGCGCGGCGCTGCTGCTGCGGCTGGCGCGGCTCCCGGCGCGGGTGATCAAGGGCTACGCCTGCGAGCGCTGGGACGCGGTCGACCGCAGCTTCGATGTCCGCGCCGGCGACGAGCATTGGTGGGTCGAGGTCGCATTCGATGGCGCCGGCTGGGTGGCGCTCGACCCGGTGCCGGAGCTGCCGGAGCTCGCCGGCGAACAGCTGGCCGAGCAGCAGCGCGCGGCGGAGGCGGCGCGCCGCGACCGTATCGATCGCCAGTCGATCGAGAACACGTTCGCGCAGCAGCGGCCGCTGATCGTCGGCATGTTGCTGCTGCTCCTGGTGGCCGCGGTCTTCGCCTTCCCGTCGGTGCGGATGAAGGTGGAGCAGCTCCTGCTGCGGCGCGGGCCCGAGGGCGTCGGGGCGCCGGCGCGGCGCGCCTGGCGCTTCTGGCAGGAACTGCTCGACCGCTGCGCGCGCCACGGCCTGCACCACCACCCTTCGTTCACCGCGGCGGAGTTCGTCAGCCGGGTCGCGCATGCGCTGCCGCCGCTGCGCGCGAGCCTCATCGAGCTGTTGACGCTCTACCACGCCGGCCGCTTCGGCGGGATCGCGCTGGCGCCGGAGCAGGAGCAGCGGGTGCGGACGATCCTCGCCGAGGAGCTGCCGCCGGCGCTGCAGGAGTGGCAGCGCGCGCACGCGCAGCCGGCGACCGCAGCCGCTCCTCCCCGCAATACGCATTGAGGCGATCGGCGCGCAGGAACGCCACCAGCGTCTGGTTGCCGGCGCGCGCCAGCTCGATCGCGAGCGAGCTCGGCGCGGACACGGCGGCGATGATTGCGATCCCCGCGACGCGCGCCTTCTGCACGATCTCGAAACCGGCCCGGCCGCTCACCACCAGCACGCCGCGGTGCAGCGGCAGGAGCCCGGCCGCGAAGGCCGCGCCGATCACCTTGTCCACCGCGTTGTGGCGACCGACGTCCTCGCGGACGACGATGATCCGCAGCCCGCCGCGATGGACCACGCACAGCGCGGCGGCGTGCAGTCCGCCGGTGGCGGCGAACGCCCGCTGGCGGATCGCGAGCGCGCGCGGCAGGCGCAGGAGCCAGCGCGGGTCGATCACGAGGTCGCTCGCGACCG
>VGYY01000430.1 GCA_016872815.1 Planctomycetota bacterium | reverse complement strand
ATCGCCGCCTTCGGCACCTTCATGGTCGCCTTCGCCGCGCTCGCCGGCGTCCTGAAACCGAAGATGGATGCGCGGCGCGCCGCCCTGCAGCCGCCCGGCGCACGGGCCGGCGCCGGCGCCAGCGACGCGAGCGACCGGGCGCGCGCAGGCGCCGCCGAGGCGGCGTGGGCCGGCTTGCCCCGGCCGGCGCGCGGCCGCGTCGAGGACGCGCGCGGACAGCCGATCCAGGGCGCCGTCGTCGAACTGCATGGCGCGGACGGCACGCCGATCGCGACCACGACCAGCGACGCGACCGGAAACTGGTCCGTCGACGCGGTCGTCGGCGACCCGTTCGAACTGAAGGTCACTGCCGCGGGCTTCCAGGCCGCGCGCGGCGGCCAGCACGCGGCGACCGCCGCCGCGATCGAGTTCGCCCCGGTCGCGTTGCGCGACGGTGGCGCCGTGCGACTGCGCGTCAGCGGGGATGCGGTCGGCGCAATCGAAGGAGCGACGATCGCGCTCCTGCCGGCCGACGGCGCCGCCGGCGCGGAACCGCTCGCGACGGCCACCACCGTCGCCGACGGCACCACGCTGCTGCGCGGGCTCGACACCGGACGCTATCGACTGCGCGCCGAGGCGCCCGACCACGCGGCGGCCGAACTCGCGTGGCGGTTCGACGGCGTCGGCCGCCACGGCAGCGGCGAGGTCGCCTTCGTGTTGCTGCCGCTGGTCGACACGCTGCACGGCGAAGTCCGGGACGATCGCCATCAGGGCGTCGACGGCGGCGAAGTCGTGGCGCGGCTGGTGCGGCCGGAGCCGCCCTCACCGGAGACCTGGCGCGGCGAGATCACCGCCGCCGGGACCTTCAGCATCGGCCCGCTGCCACGCGGCACCTACGAGCTCTGCCTGCAGGCGCCGGGGCTGCTCCAGCAGGGCCACATCTTCGCGGAAAGCGACGGCGAGGCGGTCGAGATCGTCGCGACCCACGGCGGCGCGATCCACGGCCGGCTGACGACGGAGCTGGGGCAGTACTCCGCACCGGCGCTCGAGCTGTGGCGGATCTACCCCGATGGCCACGCGCAGCCGGCGCGCATCGCCGTGACGGCGAGCGTCGATCCCGCCGCCGGAACCTTCGTCCTCGAGGGCGTCCCCCCCGGCCGCTTCTTCGTGCGCGCCACCGGCGACGGCTTCGCGCCATGCCGCTCGGTGCCGTTCACCATGGCGGTGGGCCGGCCGCCGGACGAGGTCGTGCTCGAACTCGACCCCGGCGCGGCGCTGCGCGGACAGCTCATCGACCACCGCGGCACGCCCTCCGCCGGCGCGCGGATCACCGCGTGGGAAGGTGCCGCACCGCCGCCGGCCGCCTGGGCGGAGCTCTATCCGGCGGATGCGCGCCGGGCGGCCACCACCGCCGACGACGGCAGCTTCGCGCTGACCGCGCTGTCGAGCGGCACGCAGGTGCTGGTCATCGCGGCGCCGGGCCAGCCGCCGCGGACGTTCGGTCCGATCGCCGTGGTCGCGGGTGCCGACGTCGAGCTCGGTGCGCTGTCGATCGGCGGCGGCGCGGTGCTGTCGCTGACGCTGCGCTCGGCGTCAGGGGCGGCGGCCGGACGCAGTTCGGTCCGCGTCAGCCATGCCGACGGCTCGGTCGACCTGATCGCGGTGGCCGACGACGAGGGCAACCTCTGCCTGCGCGGCCTGCCGGCCGGTGACTACACGCTGGCGCCGGGCGACGGCAGCGAGCCGCTCCGGACGCACCTCGCCGAAGGCGCCACTGCGCGCCACGAACTCGAGCACTCGGCCGACTGACCCGCCGCGACGCGGCCCGACCGGCGCCGGAGCTACGCTCGGCGTCGATGGACCCCGCGACCGCCGCCGCCCTCAGCCCGCCGCGCGCACGCCTCGCCGCGACGACCGTGGCGGCGGCGCTCCTCGCCGGACGGCTGCTCGACGCGCAGGCCGCCGTCGGGAGCAGCGGCGCGGCGCGCGCGACGGCGCTTGCCTCCGTGGCGCTC
>VGYY01000429.1 GCA_016872815.1 Planctomycetota bacterium | reverse complement strand
CGGCGCCGCCGCGACCCGCGCCGCCGCCGCGCGTCTCGCCCAACGACCTGGACGACCCCTTCGTGAACGGCAGCGCCCGCTTCACCGTCGTGCGCGGCGAGGAGCGCCACTTCGCCTGGTTCGGCGACCTCCATCGCCACTCGAATTTCTCGCGCTGCAGCGTCGGCCTCGAGCCGGGGCCGTCCGATCGCCACGTCGAGGCGCGCGACCTCCACCGCTGCGACTTCTTCGCGCTGACCGACCACTCGGGCGCCCTGGCGCCGGCCGACGGCTGGCTCATCGACAAGCTGAACTGGCTCCACGCCTCGGCGCGCTTCGTCACCCTGACCGGCTTCGAGTGGTCGACGCAGGAGCACGGCCACCACAACGTGATCCTGCCCGAGCGGCTCTCGCTGCTGGTGTCGCCCGACCAGTCGCTCGCCTCGCTCTACAAGAACGCGCGTCGCGCCGGCGCCCTGACCATCCCGCACCACCCGGCCGATCGGGCGTTCCCCAACCAGTTCGGCGACATCGACGATCGCTCGACGCGGCTGGTCGAGCTGTTCCAGGCGTGCCGCGGCAACTACGAGTTCGACGGCTGCTTCCGCCAGGCCGGCAGCGCCGGCGCCCTCGGGAGCTTCGTGCACGATGCGCTGCAGCAGGGGCGCGAGTTCGGCCTGATCGCCAGCACCGACCACAGCTACGGCCAGAGCTACGCCGTCGCGCTGGCGCCGGAGCTGTCGCGCGCGGCGATCTTCGCGGCGCTGCAGGCGCGACGGACCTACGGCGCCACCGCGAAGGGGCTGTTCGTCGACCTGCGGGTCGGCGGAGCGCTGATGGGGGAGACGATCGAGCGGGCCGGGACGCTGCCGATCGAGCTCACTGCGCGCGGGACGCAGGAGCTGGTCGACGTCGTGCTGTACCGCGACGGCAAGGTGCTGCGCTCCCTGCGCGATCCGGCCGCGGCGCCGGCAGTCGGCAACACGCTGACGCCGCTGCGGCTGGTGGCCCGCTTCCCGCCGCAGCGCGGTCCCGCGGCGGACGACTGGCAGCTGGTGCTCGACTGCCCCGACGGGACGTTCTCGACCGTGCTGCCCGCGCCGCTCCCGGCGCGCCGGCGCAACGCGCCGCGCCCCGACTGGGCCACGCGGAACAGCCATGCCGAGTTCATGGTCCCGGCCGGCTTCGAGAGCGGCCGCAACCCCGCGTTCCCGACCCATCTCCACGCGCGCGGCACGGCGACGCTGACGCTGCGCGCCGGCGGCGACGCGCCGGTGACCCTCACCGTCGCCGAACTGCTCGCCGCGCCGCGCCGCTTCAGCGTGCCAGGCCTCACCGAACTCGAGCTCTCGCTCGAACCGGGTGATGCGCAGATCGATCTCGCGCGCACGCTCGGGACGCGGGAGCTGCGCCGCGAATGGGAGGACGCCACCCCGCGCGACCGGCCCGCCTGGTACTACGCGCGGATCATCCAGGCCGACGGCGAGATGGCGTGGTCGAGCCCGATCTTCGTCCGTCCGCCGCCGTGACCGCGCCGCGCCGCCGCACCGCCGCACGCGTCTCGGCCATCGCCAGCAGGATCACCGAGCCGGCGAAGAGCCAGTCGCCGAGGTGATCGAGCCAGCCGCCCCAGCCGGTGGCGAGGCCGTGGGTACGGGCGAGGCGGCCGTCGGTGGCGTCGGTGATCCCGAACCACGCCAGAATGGCGACGCGCGCGGCGATGATCCACGCGCCCTCCTTGCGCCAGAGCCACCACCAGAGCGGGGTGCAGAGCCAGCGTGAGGCGGTCACGGCCGTGAGCACCCAGTGGAGCGTCGTCATCGTGGGGCGAGTGTACGGGGAGCGGCTGCGGCGCGCGGCCGGACTGTGCGTGGCGGCGGCGGCGGCCGGGGCGCCGCTGCTGCCGTCGTTCGCGCAGGACGGAAGCGGCGTCCGGCGGCCGCCGCGCGAGCCGGGGCGCGACGGCGCCACGCGGGACGATGAGTCGCTCGACGTCGGCCCCGCGCAGTCGCGGTTCGAAGGCGCGACCGTTCCGGCGGCGCTGGCGCTGGTCGACGGCGCGCGCGAGCGGAGCGACCCGCAGCTGATCCCGCTCCCGGACGGCGGTGCCTGGCTGCTGCTCAGCGAGCACGAGGTGCCGCT
>VGYY01000428.1 GCA_016872815.1 Planctomycetota bacterium | reverse complement strand
CTGGTCGGGACCGCCGCTGCACCCGCCACCGGCGAGGTGGTCGCGCTCGCGCTCCTGCCGCGCGGCTCGCGGCCGCCGGCGCAGGCCGATCAACTGCTGCTGCCGTTGCGGGTCGGCGCGCGCCGCCACGGCTGGCTGCTGCTGCGATTGCACGAGCCGCGCCTGTTCGATGCGCCGGTGCTGCGACGCACCGTCCGCCGCCTGGCGGCGCGGATCGCGGTCGCCCTGCACGCGATCGACGCGCAGGAGGAGCGGCAGAAGGCCGAGCGGCTGGCCGAGCTGGGCGCGATGGCGGCCGGCATCGCCCACGAGATCAAGAACCCGCTCGGCGCCATCCTCGGCGCGCTCGACCTGGTCGAAGGCGATCCGGCGCTGCAGGCGACGCCGTCGGCGAAGTGGCTCCGCATCCTGCGCGACGAGGCGCGCCGCCTCGACCGCGTGGTCACGGACGCGCTGGCGCTCGGTCGCGCGCCGCAGCTCGAGCTGGCGCCGGCCGATCCGTGCGCCATCGTCGCGGCGGCGCTCCTGCTGGCCGAGGAGCGTGCGCGCAAGGCGGGCGTCATCGTCGCCTTCGCGTCCCCGGCGCTCGCGCCGGCGGTTCGGCTGCTCGATGCCGACCAGCTCCGGCACGCGGTGCTGAATCTCGTGCTCAACTCGATCTCGGTGCAGCCGACCGGCGGCCGCGTCGGCGTCGTGGTCGCCGAGGACGACGGCCGCCTCGCGATCCACGTGCGCGACGACGGGCCGGGGATTCCGGCGGAGCGCCGCGCCCGCCTGTTCGAGCCGTTCTTCACCACGCGCAAGAGCGGCAGCGGGCTCGGGCTCGCGGTGGCGCAGCGCGCGGCGGTGGCGCACGGGGGCACGCTGCTGCTGGCCGAGCCTGACGGCGGCTACCGTGGCGCGCACTTCGTGCTGACGCTGCCGGCGGCGGCGCGGCCGGACGGGGGAGGAGGCGATGGCGCAGCGACGTGAGCTCGACGACCCCTGCCGCCTGCTGGTCGTCGACGACGAGGCGAACCTGCGCGAAGTGCTGAAGGGGCTGCTCGAGCGCGAGGGCTACTCGGTCGAGCTGGCGCCGGACGGCGCGACGGCGCTGGTGAAGGCGCGCGAGCGCAGCTACGCCGCCGTGCTGACCGACCTCGCCATGCCGGGGCTGGACGGGATGGAGCTCCTGGCCGAGCTGCGGCAGCTCGCGCCGGATCTGCCGGTGGTGATGCTGACCGCGCATGGCACGGTGGCGAAGGCGGTCGAGGCCATGCGGCTCGGCGCGTTCAACTTCCTGACCAAGCCGTTCGACCAGGCCGAGCTGGCGCGGGTGATCGAGTCGGCGGTGGCCAGCCGCATGGTGCGCCGGCGCGACGTGCAGGACGGACGCGCCGCGTTGCAGGCGCTGATCGGCGCCGGCGCGGCGATGAGCCGCGTGCGCGAGCGCATCGCCAAGGTGGCGCCGACTCCGTCAAACGTGCTGATCCTCGGCGAGACCGGCACCGGCAAGGAACTGGTGGCGCGTGCCCTGCACGAAGCGTCGCCGCGCGCCGCCGGCAGCTTCATCGCCACCAACTGCGCGGCGATCCCGGAGACGATGGCCGAGGCCGAGCTGTTCGGCCACGAGCGCGGTGCGTTCACCGGCGCGGTGGCGACGCGGCCCGGTCGCTTCGAGCTGGCCGATGGCGGCACCCTGTTCCTCGACGAGATCGGGGACATGGAGCTCCGGATGCAGCCCAAGCTGCTGCGCGCGCTCGAGCAGCGCGAGATCCAGCGCGTTGGCGCCGGCGTGACCAAGAAGGTCGACGTGCGCGTCATCGCCGCGACCCATCCCGACCTCGCCGCCAAGGTGGAACAGGGGGCGTTCCGCCGCGACCTCTGGTTCCGCCTGGCCGTGCTGACGATCGAGCTGCCCCCGCTGCGCGACCGGCGCGAGGACCTGCCGGAACTGGTGGAGCACTTCCGCCGCAAGCACGGCGGGCGGCTGCGGAAACCGCTGGCACCGGCCGCGCCCGAGCTGCTGGCACGACTGCTGGCGCATGACTGGCCGGGCAACGTGCGCGAGCTCGAGAACGTGATCGAATCGCTGGTCGTGCTGGCGGACGGCGCGATGCGGGTGGACGACCTGCCGGGTCCGCTCCGGGCCGGGCCGC
>VGYY01000427.1 GCA_016872815.1 Planctomycetota bacterium | reverse complement strand
GCCCGGCGATCGGTTGCCTGATCGCCGACCTCGAGCCGACGGAGCTCCCGCCGTGACCGTCGTCGGCGCGAACCCGCTCCGCCCCATCGCCGCCGCCGCGCTCCTGCTCGCGCTCGCCACCGGCGCGCGTGGCACCGCCGCGCGTGGCGCCGAGGAGCCGACCTACACCGGCGCCGTCGCAGCGCTGCTCGACCGCCACTGCGTGCTCTGCCATCGCCTGGGGCAGGCCGCCCCGTTCGTGCTGACCGACTACGCCAGTGCGCGAGCGCGCGCCCAGCAGATCGCGAAGGTGACGGCCAGCCGGTACATGCCGCCGTGGCTGCCGCAGCCGGGACTCGGCTTCGCGCACGAGCGGCGGCTCGAAGCCGCGGAGATCGAGACGCTCGAACGGTGGGCCGCCGGCGGTGCGCCCGAAGGCGATCCCGCCGCACGCCCGCCGCCGCCGCAGTTCTCGCCCGGCTGGAACCTCGGCGAGCCCGATCTCGTGCTGCAACTGCCGGCGCCGTACCTGCTCGCCGCGGACGGCGGCGACGTGTTCCGCACCTTCGTCATCGAGGTGCCGCCCGCGGCCGGACGGCACGTCGCTGCGGTCGAGCTGCGACCGGGCAATCCGAAGGTCGTGCACCACGCCGTGCTGTTCGTCGACCGCCATCGCCGCGCGCGCGTGCGCGACGCCGCCGATGCGGAGCCGGGCTTCGCCGGCATGGACCTCGCCGATGCGCAGAGCCCCGACGGCCACTTCATCGGCTGGACGCCGGGCCGCGTGACGCGGGAGCGCCACGCCGAGCGCGCCTGGGAGCTGCCGCCGGGCGCCGACCTGCTGCTGCAGCTCCATCTGCTGCCGAGCGGCAAGCCGGAGCCGGTGGCGCCGGAGATCGGCCTCTACTTCAGCGCCGTGCCGCCGACCGAACGGCCGTACCTGCTGCGCATCGGCGCCAAGTCGATGGACATCGCGGCGGGCGCCGCCGACTACGTCGTCGAGGATCGCTTCCGCCTGCCGATCGACGTCGACGTGCTGAGCCTCTACCCGCACGCGCACTACCTCGCGAAGACCATGCTGGGCGAGGCGCTGCTGCCTGACGGCACGCGCCGCACGCTGCTCGACATCCGCGACTGGGACTTCAACTGGCAGGACCAGTACGAGTACGCGCAGCCGGTGCCGCTGCCGGCCGGCAGCGAACTCATGATGCGCTACGTCTTCGACAACTCGGCCGCCAATCCGCGCAACCCGACCCGCCCGCCGGTGCGGGTCACCTTCGGCGCGCGCTCCTCGGACGAGATGGCCGACCTCTGGATCCAGGTGCTGCCGAAGGACCCCGCCGCCCGCCCCCAACTCGAGCGCGACTTCCTGCGGCGCGACCATCTGCAACACGTGGCGAGCCTCGAACTCGCCCTGCGCGAGGCACCCGACAGCGCCGTCGCGCACCACGACCTCGCGCTGGCGCTCGCCCTCGCCGCGCAGGACGACCGTGCGATCAGCCACTTCCGCCGCGCGATCGAGCTCGACCCGAGGATGTCGTCGGCGCACAACAACCTCGGCATCGTGCTGTTCGGCCGCCAGCAGCATGACGAGGCGCTCCGCCACTTCCGCGCGGCGATCGACTGCGATCCGCTGAACGCCAACGCCCACAACAGCATCGGCCTGGTGCTGCGCGAACGCGGCGACTTCGAGCGCGCCGTCGCGGCGTTCGGCCGCGCGATCGAGCTCGATCCCACCCACGCCAGCGCGCAGCGCGGGCTCGGCATGTCGCTCGCACGACTGTCGCGCTGGGCGCAGGCGGAGGCGCCTCTGCGCCGCGCCCTCGAGCTCGAACCGGCCTGGGCCGACGTCGAACTCGACCTCGCACTGACGCTCGAGGCGACCAAGCGCTCGGGCGAGGCGTGCGGCCACTACCGACGCGTGCTGGGGCGCAAGCGCGAGCCGCTGGCCGCGGAGCGGCTGGCGTGGATCCTCGCCACCCACCCCGATCCGGCGAAGCGCGCCCCCGAGGAGGCGCTGACCTGGGTGAAGAACCTCTCCGCGCTGGCGACCGACGCCACGCGAGCGCGCACGCTCGACCTGCAGGCCGCGGCGCAGGCCGCGCTCGGGCGCTACCCGGCCGCCGCCGCCAGCGCCGAGCGCGCGCGGACGCTCGCCACGGAGCGCGGCGA
>VGYY01000426.1 GCA_016872815.1 Planctomycetota bacterium | reverse complement strand
CTGCGCGCCACCGCCCCGCTGCGCGAGGCGCTGGCCGAGACGCGCGTCCACCCGGCGACGCTGATCCAGCCCCACTTCGTCGTCGAGGGCGCCGCGCGCCGCGTGCCGATCGCCGCGCTGCCCGGCATCGACCGCGTCGGGCTCGACGCGCTCGAGCACGACGTGGAGCGCGACCTCGCGCTCGGCATCGCCTCGGTGCTGCTCTTCGGCGTGATCGAGGACGCGGCAAGGAAGGATCCGGGCGGCAGCGCCGCTGCGGACGTCGACGGGCTGGTGCCGCGCGCCATCGCGCGACTGCGCCGCCGCTTCGGCGATGCGCTGGTGATCTGGAGCGACGTCTGCCTGTGCGCCTACACGTCGCACGGCCATTGCGGCCTCGTCGAGGGCGCGCGCGTCCGCAACGACGAGAGCCTCGCGCCGCTCGCCGCGATGGCGCTGGCGCACGCGCGAGCCGGCGCCGATTTCGTCGCGCCGAGCGACATGATGGACGGGCGCGTCGCCGCGCTGCGCGTCGCGCTCGACGCCGCCGGCTGCACGACCACCGGGATCCTCGCCTACTCGGCCAAGTTCGCTTCGGGCTACTACGGCCCGTTCCGCGAGGCTGCCGCTTCGGCGCCGCAGTTCGGCGACCGCCGGAGCTACCAGATGGACGCGCGCAACGGCCGCGAGGCCGTGCGCGAGTGCCTGGCCGACGAGGAGGAGGGCGCCGACCTGCTGATGGTCAAGCCGGCACTCGCCTACCTCGACGTGATCGCGCGGGTGCGCGCGGCGACCCGACTGCCGCTCGCCGCCTACAACGTCAGCGGCGAGTACGCGCAGGTGAAGGCCGCGGCCGAGCGCGGCTTCATCGACGAGGCGGCCGTCGTGCGCGAGAACCTGGTCGCCTTCGCGCGCGCCGGCGCCGACCTCACCATCACCTACCACGCACGCGAGGCGCTGCGGAACGGATGGCTGCGATGAGCGCCGCGACGAGCACCGACTGGATCGAGCGGGCGCGGCGGGTCCTGCCGGGCGGCGTCTCGTCGCCGGTGCGCTCGTTCCGCGGCGTCGGCGAACCGCCGCTGCTGGCAGCGCACGGCGATGGCGCCCATGTCGTCGACCTCGACGGCCGCCGCTACGTCGACTTCCTGATGAGCTTCGGCCCGCTGCTCGGCGGCCACGCCCATCCGCGCATCGTCGACGCCGTCGCGCGCGCGCTGCCGGACGGCAGCTGCTTCGGCCTCACGTCGCCGGGCGAAGTGCGGCTCGGCGAGGCGATCGTCCGCGCGATGCCGTGGTGCGAGCGGGTCCGCTTCGTCAACAGCGGCACCGAGGCGGTGATGACCGCGATCCGTCTCGCCCGCGCGGCGACGAAGCGCACGCTGCTGCTGCGATTCGAGGGCTGCTACCACGGCCACAGCGACGCCGTGCTGGTGCGCGGCGGCTCGGGATTGCGCGCGCTGCCCGACGCCTCCTCGGCGGGCGTGCCCGCCGGGCGCGTCGCCGACACCCGCATCGTGCCGCTCGACGATCTCGCGGCGGTGGCCGCCGTCGTGGCGCGCGAGGGGCGCGACCTCGCCGCGATCCTGGTCGAACCGATCCCGGCCAACGCCGGGCTGCTGCTGCAGCGCGACGGCTTCCTGCGCGAACTGCGCCGGCTGGCCGACTCCTGCGGCGCGCTGCTGCTCTTCGACGAGGTGATCTCGGGCTTCCGCGTCGCTCCCGGCGGCGCCGCCGCGAAGTTCGGCGTCACGCCCGACCTGGTCACGCTCGGCAAGGTGATCGGCGGCGGCCTGCCGGTGGGCGCGGTGGCCGGGCCGGCGCGGATCCTGGAGCTGCTGGCGCCGCTCGGTCCGGTCTACCAGGCCGGCACGCTGAGCGGCAATCCGCTCGCGATGGCGGCCGGCCTCGCCAGCGTCGAGCTCGCTTGCGATCCCGCGTTCCGCGCGCAGCTCACGGCGTGCGCGGCGGGCATTGCGGCGGCGATCGCGCCGGTCTGCGCCGAGGCGCCGTTCCCGCTGACGCCGGTCTGGTGCGAGAGCCTCTTCTGGCTCTGGACCGGCGACGGCCCGCCGCCGCGGCGCGCCGGAGCGATCGATGCGGCGGCGACCCGGCGCTACCAGCGCCTCCACGAGCGGCTGCGCGCCCGGGGCGTGCTGCTGGCACCCGCGGCCG
>VGYY01000425.1 GCA_016872815.1 Planctomycetota bacterium | reverse complement strand
CGGCGCCGCCGGCCGGTTCGCTCGTGCCGCGCGGCGGCGCCTCGTCGCGCTGGGTCGAACTGCGCGGAGCAGACGGCACTCCGCTCGGCTGGGTCGAGCGGAGCGCGGTGGCGCTGCTGCCGTGAGCGGCGGCGCCGCGCGGTCAGCGCCGCGTTGCGGTCACACGTCGCAGAGGTCGATCGCCTGGCGCAACGACGTCATCGGATCGCGGCGCGGGATGAACTCCTGCCCGAGCCAGCCCTTGAAGCCGGTCTCGACGATGGCGCGGCAGATCGCCGGGTAGTTCAGCTCCTGGGTCTCGTCGATCTCGTTGCGTCCCGGCACGCCGGCGGTGTGGTAGTGGCCGATCGACGCGTGGTGATCCTTGATGGTCCGGATCACGTCGCCCTCCATGATCTGCGCGTGATAGATGTCGTAGAGGATCTTCATCCGATCGCTGCCGACGCCCTGCACGACCTCGAGACCGTACTTCATGTTGTCGAAGGCGTAGTCGCCGTGGTCGACCTTGCTGTTCAGGTACTCCATCACCAGGGTGACGCCGTGCTTCTCGGCGAGCGGAGTCACGCGGCGCAGTCCGACGACGCAGTTCGCCACGCCCTCGGCGTCGTCCTGTCCGCGGGAATTGCCGGAGAAGATCACGATGTTCGGCACTCCCGCCGCGGCGCACTGCGGGATCAGCGACTCGGCCTGCTGCACCAGCGAGTCATGCTGCTCCTTGCGGTTCCACGATTCGCCGATGCCGCCGATCCCGATCGCCACGGCGCAACCGATGCCGTGCTGCTTCACCACCGGCCAGTCGCCGGGACCGAGGATCTCGATCGAGTCGATCCCCATCGCGGCGGCGTCGCGCGCGAGGGCGTCGAGATTGATCCCGCCGAAGCACCAGCGGGCGACCGAGTGGCGCAGCCGGTTCTTGCGCGGCGTGCGGCCCGCCGGCGTGGTCGTCGCCCCCGGTGGTCCCGCCTCCTGCGCGCGGAGCGCTCGCGGCAGGGCCAGGCCGCCGGCGGCCAGCGTGAGCGTCGCGCCCGAGGCGCGCAGGAAATCGCGTCGATCCATGGCTTCCCCTCGTGTCCGCTCGATGCCGCCGATCGCGGCATCCGCGCGGTAGGAGCATGGTACGACCCGCCCGGCCGGAAGCGAGGCAGCGCCCGCCGGGCAGCGGCGGGCGCGCGAACCGGTCGCTCCGCGGCGAACGCGCGCCGCGGCTACTACTACTTCTTCCTCGGCGGCGGGGTGCGCACCACCCCGAACTTCGGATTGCCGGCGGTGAGGCTGCTCGGGACGGCGGCCGACGCGCCCACCTGCTGCAGGTCGCGGTCCGTGGCCGTCACCTTGATCGACGCGACGTTGCCGGGGAGCTTGGTGAAGCAGATGCGCTTGCCGCCGGTGATGTCGCTCGCGGTGAGTCCCTTCTTGCCGACCACCCAGAGCGTGATGGCGAGCGGGTTACCGAAGACCGCGCCGGTGTCGAGCGTGTACTCGTAGCCGAAGCCGAGCAGATCGCCGGCACCATCGGGATCGACGACGTCGACGCAGAGCGCCGGCTTGCCGCCCGAGGTGCCCTCGCTGATCGCCACCGTTGGCGGGAGGTTCGGCGGGTCGTCGTCACCGCGCGCCACCGCGCCGATCGAGCCGAGCCCGATCAGGGTCGCCGCTGCAAGGATCCTGCTGCCGATCATGGTGAATTCTCCGTGGTGGTTACAGCGCCGGTGCGTGGCCGGCACGGCTCCTGATCGGAAGGGCCCGGCGCGGAATGAAGCCGCCGGTCGGGCGACGGCGACGGTCAATTCGTTCCGCATCGCCGGCCGCCCGGCCGCCCGGCCGCTCCCCCGCGGTCACCGCGCGGTCACGGCTGGCGCAGGACGTGGCGGCGATCGGCCGCGAGCGGACCGTGCCGGCTGGTCCGTCCGTCGGGCCAGCGGATCTCGACCTGCTCGACGCTGGCGGCACCACCGAGGCCGAACCGGAGCGCGAGCTCATTCCACGCGGCGTAGCTCGACGCGCCGCGGACTTCCTCGACCTGCCGCCGGCCGCCGGCGGTGATGGTCGCCCGTGCTCCGAGAGCGTCGCGCTGGGTGCCGGTGCCGACCAGCGCCAGCGCGATCCAGCGCGGCCGGTCGGGGCGCTCCGGTCCGCCGGCAGTGAGCGCCTCGTTCTCGA
>VGYY01000424.1 GCA_016872815.1 Planctomycetota bacterium | reverse complement strand
GAGGTTGCGGACCACGCGGCCGAGCCACGCACGCGCGCGCTCGGCCTGCTGCGGAGCGCGCTGCAGCGCGGCGACCCACGCCCGCTGCAGCACGTCGTCCGCCTGCGCTTCGTCCTGCACCAGCCGACGCGCCAGCGCCCGCGCCCACCCCGCGTGCTGCAGCAGCGACGCGGTCAGCGTCGCCGCGGCATCCGCGGAGCCCGGAAGCGATGGGGAGTCGTCCATGTTCGCCATGCCGTACCACTCCCCGCCGCGGAAGGAAACCCTTCACCGCAGGGAGCACCGGGCGCGGGGAGGCGCCGCGGTCGTCACCTTCACCCGTGGGTGCTGTAATCGGTCGGCGCTGGTGAAGCCGCTTCGATGGCAACCCCATCGGTGAGATGGCCGCGGCGCAGTTGCTCTGCAGAGAAAGAGCGGTTGCTCAGATGCCGGACCCTCAGGGAGCTCCTCCTATGGCCGCCGCATTTCTGCCGCGCGGCTCACCGCGGTCGTCGGCATCTCGACTCTGGCGTCAAATCACTCGGCTCGCGGCTGCCGTGTTGATCCCGACCACGAGGATCAAGCTCCTCGGCGTCGTGGTGGGAGCGCTCTCGTGTTGGTCACTGGCGGCCCACGGCTCGGACGGCGGCGGCGCCTCGGCCTGCGTCACGCGAACAGCGCCGGCACGAGGAGCGCGCACATGCCGGCCAGCAGCGCCGCCGCGAGGAAGTAGCGCAGCGATTGGCGCACACCGACCGGAATCAGCCCCTCGTCGAAGCCGGCGACGATCGCGCTCCAGAGCAGCTGGCGCAGCTCCGGCGGCGCCTTCTCGTCGAGCGAGAACCAGACGACGCCAAGCGCGCGATTCTCCTTCACGGTCAGCGCCGGCCCCTCCGCGCCGAGCCGCAGCGCCTTCGTCTCCTTCTCCTCGACGATCTCGACGTCGCCCGCGGCCGGATCGCGCGTCGCCAGCAGCGCGGCGCGCGCCAGCTCCTGCGCGTCGTCGCGGCCGAGGCCCCCCACCACCAGCTGCCGGCTGGCGTCGCGGAGCTTCGAGAGGGCGATCCAGAAGATGAGCAGCAGCAGCGGCACGCCGACCCACAGGCTGTCGAAGCGGAACATCCGGCCGAACCACTGGTTCAGCTCGAAGAGCACCACCGCGGCGACGATCGGGACGATCGTGAGGTGCGGGATGACGACGGGACGCCGACCGCGCAGCAGCCGAACGCCGAGCGAGAGCGAGCTGAGCGACAGCACGGCGCAACCGAGCGCCAGCAGTTGCGCGTGGTGCCGCCGCTCCGTCTCGTCCTGCGCGGCCTTCTCCCGCCGCCGCTCGTCGCGGCGCGCCTGCTTCGGGTTGACGGGTTTCGACTCGTCCTGCTCGCCAGCGGCAACGCCTGGTGCCACGTCGGGCGCGAGCGGCTCTTGCGGCGTCGGCTCCTGCGGCGCGGCTTCTTGCGGCGCGGCTTCCTGTAGCGCGGCGCGGGCGGTCGCGGCGATCCCGGCGAACGCGCCAGCGGATGCAACCGCAACGAAGGCGGCGACGAGGGCGCGCCTCACGTCGCTCGCTTCTTTCGGCGGCGCAGGTGGAAGAGCAAGTGCAGCACCTCGACGTAGAGCCAGACCAGAGCATAGCGGCGCTTCCGCAAGGGCGCCGCGCCGCCGTGACGGCGGGCCCGGCTACTTCCGCTTCGTCCCGCGCTCGAGTTCGTCGACCACGTCCTTGGCGTCCTTCAGCCCCGCGCCGGTCGCCTTGCGATAGGCCGCGATCGCCGCGATCTTCTCGCCGCGCGCGAGCGCGTCGGCCACCCCCGGCGGGATCTCGGCCGGCGGCACGTGGGGCGCCGCCGCGTCGCCGCCGCGCGGCCGCGAAAGCCGCCCGACGAGCACGCCGACCACCGCCGCCGTCGTGACGAGCGCGACGAGCGTCTTGATCTCGAGCGTGACCGGCATGGCGGCACTCCGTTCGGAGGCGGGGAGGGGGCGGGTTCGGGGGGGTGGAGGATCGTGACGCGACGGTAGCACGCGAGCCGGCATTCCGCTCGATTCGTATGCTCCCGCCGCCGGGATTGCCGCAGGCGGACGCGTCGCGGCTGCGAGCGCCGATCGCGCCCGGCGGGAGAGCACCCGGCAGATGGCCAGCAAGACGCCGCGCATCTTCGTCTCGTGCACGCAACTCGATCTCTCGGCCCATGCCGCT
>VGYY01000423.1 GCA_016872815.1 Planctomycetota bacterium | reverse complement strand
CGGCCATCGGGCGGCAGGCGTACGACCACGTGCTGGCGCAGATGCGCTACGGCAAGGATGGGACCGGTTGGGGCACCGGATCCACCGAGTGGGCCTGCTCATCGAAGTACGGCAACTGCACCGACTTCCACGCCTATTTCATGTCGCTCACGCGGACCCACGGCGTGCCGTCCCGCTTCCTGATGGGCGCCTCGATCCCGACCGACAAGACGGCCGGCGAGGTCGGCGGCTACCACTGCTGGGCGGAGTTCTTCGTCGACGGGCTCGGTTGGGCGCCGGTCGACATCTCCGAGGCGGACAAGGTCGCCGACAAGGACCCGGTGATGGCCGACTTCTATTTCGGCGGCCTCACCCGGGATCGCATCGAGTTCAGCGCCGGTCGTGACGTCCCGCTGGTGCCGCCGGCGGCGGCCGGGCCGCGCAACTTCTTCGTCTATCCGTACTGCGAGATCGACGGCAAGGAAGCGGCGAAGGAGAGCGTCGCGCGCAAGTTCACCTTCAGGGATCTCGGTTGATCGAGGCGCCTCTCGCAACGGCACTCCGGCGCGGATCGTCGAACCGTTCGGGGCGCTTCGCGGCGGGATCGGCGTGGCAACTCGAGCAGCCGCCAGTCTTGTTGGCCTCGCCGTGACCGGCGCCGCCCCGGCTGCGCCAGGCGCGTCGTGCCAGCCAGGCCGCGGCGCCGGCGGTGACGAGCAGGGCGGCGATCTCCTGTCCGCTCACGCCTGACTCATCCACCGGGCGAGCTGAAAGGTCGCGGCGGCGCTCACCCACGCCAGCACCGTCATGTAGCCGAAGGTGAACCAGGCGAAGCCGTGCGACCGCGTCTCGCGGCGGATCGTCGCGACGGTCGCGGCGCATTGGCAGCAGAGCGCGAAGAAGACCATCACCGACAGCGCCACCGGCAGCGTGAACAGCGGCGTGCCGTCGGGGCGGCGGGCGGCCGCGAGCGCCGCGCGCAGGTCGGGCGATTCCTCGTCGACGCCGTCGCCGAGGGCGAACACCGTCCCCAGCGTGGCGACGATGACCTCGCGTGCCGGGAACGACGCCAGCGTCGACACCGTGATCCGCCAGTCCCAGCCGAGCGGCGTGAACAGGGGCTCGATCGAGCGGCCGACGCGGCCGAGCAGGCTCTGCTCGAGGTGGGCTGCCGCCTCGCGCGCGTCGATCGCGGCGAGCAGCGCCGCCGCCGCCGGTTCCGCGTCGCCGGGCGTCGCGGCTGGTTCCGGGACGGTGATCGCGCTGCGTTCGGCGGCGAACCGCGCGGCGAGCGCTTCGTCGCGCGGGAAGTAGGCGGCCGCCCAGACCAGGATGCTGACCGCGAGGATGATCGTGCCGGCGCGCAGCAGGAACGCCTTCGCGCGATCGAGCAGCCGCGCGGCGAGGACGCCCGGCGCCGGCCACTTGTAGCTCGGCAGCTCGAGCAGGAACGGCGGCGGCGGGCCGCGCAGCAGCGTGCGCTTGAACAGCAGCGCGCAGCCCATCGCCGCGACGATCCCGAGCGCATAGAGGCCGAGCAGCGTGAGCGCCTTCAGGTCGAGCGCGCCACCGAGCAACTCGCGGTCGGGAATGAAGCCGGCGATCAGGATCGCGTAGACCGGGAGGCGCGCGGAACAGGTCATCAGCGGCGCGACGAGGATGGTCGCCAGGCGATCGCGGCGGTCCTCGATCACGCGAGTCGCCATCACCGCCGGGACCGCGCAGGCGAAGCCGGAGAGCATCGGGATGAACGACTTCCCGGAGAGCCCGACGCGCGCCATCAGCCGATCCATCAGGAACGCGGCGCGCGCCATGTAGCCGCAGTCCTCGAGGACGCCGAGGAAGAGGAACAGCAGCAGGATCTGCGGCAGGAAGATCACGACTGCACCGACCCCGCCGACCACGCCGTCGACCAGCAGGCTGGCCAGCGCGCCTTCGGGCAAGGCGGCGGCCAGCGCGTCGCCGGCGACGCCGAACAGCGCGTCGATCGCGTCCATCGCCGGCGTCGCCCAGCGGAAGATCGACTGGAACAGAAGGAGCATCGCGCCGGCGAAAACCAGCGTGCCCCAGAGGCGGTGGGTGAGCACCGCGTCGATGCGGTCGCTCGCCGTGCGCGGCGGCGTCGCCGGGCGCTCGACGCAGCCGCTGGTCAGCTCGCGCAGCCGGCGGTAGCGCGCCTGCGCCTCCACCGCCGAGAGCGGCAGGGTGGCG
>VGYY01000422.1 GCA_016872815.1 Planctomycetota bacterium | reverse complement strand
GCCCTGGCGGCGCTGCTCGCGGCGGCCGCCTGCGCTCTGTTCGTGGTCGCGGCCCGACCGCTGGTCGCGCTGCTCTACGGCGCCCGCTTCGCCGGCGCCGGCGAGCTGCTGCCGCTGGTGGCGCTCGGCGCGTTCGCGAAGGTGCTGGGCGGGCTCGCCGGGCCGGCGCTGCTCGCCGCCGGACAGGCGCGTCTCGCGGCCGCGCTGCTGCTGGTCCAGGTCGCCGTGGCGCTGCCGCTCGCGAGCGTGACGCCCGCCGAGTTCGGCGCCGCCGGCGTCGCGCTGGTCTATTCCGGCGTGCAGGTCGTCGCCTGCATCGTCGCCTTCGTGGTCGGCGCCGGACGGCTGGCGCTGCCCGCCCCCACGGCGCTGCGCACCGGTCTGCTCCCCCTGATCGCGGGGCTCGCGCCGGCGTTGCTGCTGCACCGGCTGCTGCCGGTGATCGGCGGCTGGCTCGGGCTCGCGATCGGTCTGATCCTGATCGCCCATCTCGCCTGGCGCGAACGGCGCCTGCGGCGCTTCGGTGGCGCGACATGAGCCCGCTGCCGATCACCATCGTCCTGCCGAGCTACGCGCGCCCGCACCTGCTGGCGCGCACGCTGCCGGCCGCGCTGGCGCAGGAGGTCGCCGAGCTGCTGATCGTCGACGACGGCAGCCCGGAGCCGCTCGCGCCGACGGTGGCGGCGATCGCCGGCGCCGATCCGCGCGTGCAGGTGGTGCGACTCGCCGCCAACCGCGGCTCCTCGGGTGCGCGCAACGCCGGCATCGCCGCGGCGCGCCAGCCGTTCGTCCTCTGCGTGGACGACGATGCCCTGCTCGGAACCGGCTATGCGCGGACCCTCCATGACCACCTGCTCGCCGCCGGCGCCGACGCGGCGGCAGGCCGGCGGCTCTGGCTCGCCGACGGCGAGACGGCGACGCAGGCGCTCGCCACCCGCCGCCGACGGGTGAGCGGCGACGCACTGCTCGACCGCCGCAATTTCTGGTTCGACGACGAGGCGCTCGCCGATGCCGACACGCCGGTGCCCTTCGCCACCGCGATCATGCTCGCGCGCCGCGACTGGCTGCTGCGGGTGCCCTACGACGAGACGCGCTATCGCCACGGCGGCTTCCGCGAGGAGACCGACGTGCAGGTCGCGCTGGTCGCTGCCGGCGCACGCCTGATCGCGTGCCCGCATGCCGCCTGCTTCAACCTGAGCAAGCGCGAGATGGGGCGCGCCGGCGGCCAGCGCCGCGGCCGCGTGCTGCGCTACGAGTGGGACGTGCTGCGCAACGACGCCCGCTTCCGCGCCAAGCACTTCGCGGCGCTCAAGGGGCCGCTCGGCTGCGCGCCGGGTGCGACGCCATGGCTCGGCGCGCTCCACCACTACTTCGGCTTCCGGCTCCCGTCCAAGCTGCGCCATCTCCTCGGCCGGGGCGACCGATGAGCGCCGCGCCCCCGCTCGCCGCATCGGCACCGACCGCAGCGCTGCCGGTCGCGTCCGCGGCGTTGCCGCGACTGCTGCTCTTCACGCGCGACGATCCGGCGCAGGCGACCGGCGGCGTCGAGACCTTCACGCGCCAGCTGCTCGCGCTCTTCCCTGGCAGCGAGGCGATCGCCTACGGCGGCGCCGCAGGCCGGCGGCTGCTGCTCGACGAAGCGCGCGATGCGCGCGCCGCCCGCGCGACGGTGCTGGCGCGACTCGCGGCGCGGCGGGCCGATCTGGTGGTGGCGAACGGCGCTGCGGCGTGGGCGCTGGGCCAGCTGCCGGTGCCGCGGATCACCGTGCTGCACGGCACCTACGCCGGCTTCGGCCGCGCGATCGCGCCGGTCGCCAATTGGCGCGGCGCGGTCGCACGCCATTACGGCGGTTTCCTCGAACGGCGCGCCACTCGCGGCGCGGACGCGGTCGTCGCGGTCTCGGCGAGCGTCGCCGAGCAGGCGCGCACGCTCTACGGGGTCGACCGCCGGCTCGCGGTGATCGAGAACGGGGTCGCGGTCGACGCGACGACCGGCGCGACCGCAGCCCTCTCGACGCGCGCCGCGGCACGCGCCGAACTCGGGCTCGCGGCGGCCGCGCCGCTGCTGCTGTTCGTCGGCCGCGGCGAAGCGACCAAGGGCTTCGATCTCCTGCTCGAACTGGCGCGCCGCCATCCCGAGTGGCGCTTCGCCGCCGCCGGGGTCGACCCGGAAGGCGCAGTCCGCGGCGCGCTGCCGGCA
>VGYY01000421.1 GCA_016872815.1 Planctomycetota bacterium | reverse complement strand
GTGTCGGCCAGCACGCGCGGCGTGACCGCAAGACCCGCCGCGGGCGCAGGGGGCGCGACCCCCGGTTCCTGCGACGCGGACGGCCGCGCCCCCGCGAGGAGCGCGACGACCGCCGCCGCGGCCGCGGGAAAACGCGTCATCGCGCCGCCGGCCCGATCAGCCCTTGGCCGATTCGACCGGCTTCTCCTTGTCGATCGCCTCGAAGTGCAGCTCGTCGGCGATGACCGAGACGCGGATCAGCTCCTTGCCGCGGAAGTCGCCGCGCAGGATCTGCTCCGACATCGGATCCTCGAGCATCCGCTCGACCGCGCGGCGCAGCGGCCGCGCGCCGAAGTCGAGGTTGGTGCCCTTGTCGATCAGCAGCTCGCGCGCCTCGGCCGACAGCTCGAGCCGCAGCTGCTTCTCGGCGAGGCGGTCGTGCACCTCGCGCAGCTGGACGTCGAGGATCGCGCTCATGTCGCCGCGCGTCAGCGGATGGAAGACGATCACCTCGTCGAGGCGGTTGACGAACTCGGGCCGGAAGAACTTCTCGATCTCCACCATCAGCTGGTCGCGCATCGCGTCGTACGCGTGCTCCTCGCTGACCTTGTGGAAACCGAGCGACGTCTGGTTCTTGATGATCGAGGCGCCGATGTTCGACGTCATGATCAGGATCACGTTGCGGAAGTCGATGTTGCGGCCGAACGAGTCGGTGATCCGCCCCTCTTCCATGATCTGGAGGAGCATGTTGAAGATGTCGCCGTGCGCCTTCTCGACCTCGTCGAGCAGCACCACGCTGTAGGGACGGCGGCGCACCTTCTCGGTGAGCTGGCCGCCCTCCTCGTAGCCGACGTAGCCGGGCGGCGCGCCGACCAGCCGCGACGCGTTGTGCTTCTCCATGTACTCCGACATGTCGATCTGCACCAGCGCGTCCTCGTTCCCGAACATGAACTTGGCCAGCTGCTTGCACAGGTGCGTCTTGCCGACGCCGGTCGGGCCGAGGAAGAGGAACGAGCCCATCGGGCGCTTCGGGTTCTTCAGCCCCGACCGCGCGCGGCGGATCGCGCGCGAGATCGCCTTGATCGCGTCGTCCTGCGAGATGACCGCCTTGTGGAGCTCCTGCTCCATCTGCAGCAGGCGATCGGCCTCGCCCTTCTCGAGCCGCGCGACCGGCACGCCGGTGATCTTGCTGACCGTCTCGGCGATGACGTCGTCGTCGACGGTGCCGTCGACCTCCTTGCTCGAGGCGCGCCACTGCTTCTGCAGCTCGTCGCGGTTCTTCCGCATCTTGTCGGCCTGGTCACGCAGGTGCGCGGCGCGCTCGAAGTCCTGGGCGGCGACGCAGTCCTCCTTCTCCTTGTCGAGGACGGCGATCTTCTCGGCCATGTCCTTCAGGTCGGTCGGCTGCGTCAGCGCCTTCAACCGCACACGCGCGCCGGCCTCGTCGAGCACGTCGATCGCCTTGTCCGGCATGAAGCGGCCGGTGATGTAGCGGTTGGCCAGCTCGACGGCGAGCTCGAGCGCGCCGTCGGTGATCTGCACGCGGTGGTGCGCCTCGTAGCGGTCGCGCAGCCCCTTCAGGATCTCGAGCGTCTCCTCGCGCGTGGCCGGCTCGACCATGACCGACTGGAAGCGGCGCTCGAGGGCGCCGTCCTTCTCGATGTACTTGCGGTACTCGTCCAGCGTCGTCGCGCCGATGCACTGCACTTCGCCGCGCGAGAGCGCCGGCTTCAGCACGTTGCTGGCGTCGATGGCGCCCTCGGCGCCGCCGGCGCCCACCAGCGTGTGGAGCTCGTCGATGAAGAGGACGATGTTCTTCGCGCGGCGGACCTCGGTCATCACCGCCTTGATCCGCTCCTCGAACTGGCCGCGGTACTTGGTGCCGGCGACCATCATCGCGAGGTCGAGGACGACGATCCGCTTCTCGGCCAGGATCTCGGGGACGTTGCCCGCGATGATGTCCTGCGCGAGCCCCTCGACGATGGCGGTCTTGCCGACGCCGGCCTCGCCGAGCAGCACCGGGTTGTTCTTGGTGCGCCGGCAGAGGATCTGCATCACGCGCTCGATCTCGCGCCGCCGCCCGATGACCGGATCGAGCTTGCCCTCGCGCGCCAGCACGGTGAGGTCGCGGCCGAAGGCGTTGAGCGCGGGCGTCTTGCCCTTGCCACCGCCCGGGATCGCGCCGCCCTCGCCGCTGCCTTCCGGCGCGCCGCCGCCGCCACTGCCGCCCG
>VGYY01000420.1 GCA_016872815.1 Planctomycetota bacterium | reverse complement strand
ACGCCGGCGCACCCGCGGCGCCGCCCGTCGCCGCGCCGCCCGTCGCGGACGGGTCCGGCGCCAGGCCCGCGACATCGAACGGCACGAGCCTGGCCGCCCACTGCACGCCGCGGACGAAGAGGCGCGCCGTGCCCGGATCGCGATACGACTCGGGCGCGTGACCGAGCAACGACTGGAAGACGCGGCCGGCGCCGACCTCGCGCACCCAGGCGAGCGGTTCGTAGCGGCCGGTGGTGGGGGAGCGCGCGGTGATCAGCGGCGCGATCGGCAGCGTGCCGGCCTGCGCGAAGTAGAGCTCGTCGTGCGCGAGCCATGGCACGGCGCCGGCCGTGATCGGGTGGCGCTCGGCAGCGAGCTCGACCCGGAACGGGCCGAAGGGCTCATGGCCGCTCGCGGGAGCGTCGTAGCGCCACCAGCGGGCGGCGAGCCGCTCGCGGAACTCCGGCCAGTCGGAGTCGGGGCCGGCGGGGAGCGACGCCTGGAACCCGCTGCCGGCGAAGTGGGGCAGCACGAGGCCGCCACCCTGCGCCACGTGTTCGAGCAGCGCCGCGCGCGCGGCGGCATCGACGGCCGGCTGATCCCAGTGGTTGCCGGCGAGGATGACGGCGGCCAGCGGCGGAGCCGCGTCGGAGCGGGTCGAACGCCACCGCACCGGCAGTTCCCCGAACCGGCCTTGTTCGGACACTTCGACCCGCAGTCGCGGATCGCGCGCGAGCAGCTCGCGCATCGCCTCGCTGACGCCGCGCCAGTCGTGCGCGGGATGGTCGTGGCCGGTCAGGATCAGGATCGAGGCGGGAAGATGGCGGTGCGCTGTCGTCGCCGAGCTGACCGGACTTGGACGATCGGGTGGCTCGATGCCGGTCGCTGGAATCGGCAATTTCGCCGTCCACGCGATCGCATTGAGCAGGAGCGGCTGGTAGCGGTCGGCACCGTAGTGCTCGAGGAAGTGGCCGCCGCTGAAGCCGACGCCGCGGCCACCGTCGGCGCGCTCGATGCAGAAGGCGACGGTGTCGGCGCAGCGGGCGGGATCCGGCGGTTTGCCGGGTGCTGGGCCCGAGTGCATCGAGCGGCGCTCGTGCTCCGGCACAGCCTGCGCAACCAGCAACGGATGGAACTCGAGTGCGTCGCGCTGCTCGCGGGGCGGGAAGCGCAGATCGAGATAGAACTCGTCCGCCACCGTGAGTCGCTCGATCCCGTGCAGGATCGGATGGCGATTGCCGTCCTGGTCGAGCAGCACCGGCTCGAGCGAATACTCCCCCGTCTCGATCCGCGACGCCCAGCGCCTCGGCTCCGGTCCGCTCTGGTAATCGAAGTACCCGCCGATCCAGCGCTGCATGCATTCGGCGGGCGATCCGATGTCCCGGTCCGCACCCTCGCCCGCGAGCGCCGCCGACTGCGGTACGAACAGCCCCCAGTGGATCACCACCAGTCCGCAGCCGCGCCGCATCGCGCGCTCGACGACGGCGAGCCGCTCGCCGACCAGGAACGGGTGCTCCTCGCGCCTCTGATCCGCTCCCGCCGACAAGAGCACGATCGTGTCCGCCTGCGCGATCACCGCGTCGTCCTGCGGCCAGCCGTGGTGGTGAAGCTCGCACGTCAGGCGCGGCCCGACCGAACTGCGCTCGAGCGCGTCGGCCAGCAGGATCGCCGCCTTCAGGTACTCGTGCGTGCCGTCGGGGTGGGAGTCGTCCCCGCCGGCGAGGAAGACCACCCGTCGCGGCGGCGGCTCGAGACCGCGCAGCACCTCCTGCCCCACCGCCGTGTCGGCTGCCGTCGCGCCGAGCAGCGACAGCGCCGCGCCGACCGCATGGCGCTTCGCGGACGACCTCTCGCTGAACCGCGCGCCCGATCGCATCCCGGTTCCCCCTGCAAGACCGCGCCGCCCCGCACGGTGTCACGGAGGATCGCCATTGCGAGGGGTTTCCGGAAGCATTTGCCGGGGTGGTCGCCACCGGCACGCACCGTGCGGCAGGAGGCGTGCAGCGGCGCCGGCGGTTCCGACCGCAGCGCTCCCTCCGCGCGAGCGGCATGATCGGTCGGCTGCGACGTGTACGGCAGAGGCCACTGGGTGGATCGCGCGATGCTCGCAATCACGGCGATGATCGGTGGCTTGACGTGGGCGGCAGCGAGCCCGCCTCCGGCCCGGCAGGAGCCGGCGCCCGCCGCTCCCGCCCCCGCCCGCCACGACGACATCGCCGCGCCGCTCGCCGCC
>VGYY01000419.1 GCA_016872815.1 Planctomycetota bacterium | reverse complement strand
GAAGGCCGAGCCCGACGTCGGAGTCGACCGATGAAGCTCTCGTTCCCGACCTGCCTGCTGGCCGGCGCGCTGTTGGCGAGCCTCACCTGGAACCTGGCGCGCTGGCGCATCGCCGCCGCTCCCGGCAGCGCCGGCTGCGCGGAGGCGGCAGCGCGCGCCGACCTCGACCTCGCCGACCCGGCTCGTCGCGCGCGCGTCGAGCAGTTGCTGCGCGAGTGCGACGCGCGCTGCGGCCGCGACGACGCGCGCGCCGCGACCTTGTCGCGCGAGCTGTTCGACCTGTTGCGGGTCGAGGCGGTCGACGCCGCCGCGGTGCGCGCCAAGGCCGCGGAGCTCGGTGCGCTCCGCAGCGGCGCAGTCACGGCCAGCGCGGAGGCGATGCTGGCGCTCCGCGCGGAACTCGCCGCCGGCGATTTCGGCCGCGTGCTCGACGCCTGCTGCGGCGGCAGTTGCAGCGGCGGGACGTGCGGTTCGTGCGCCGCGCGCTGACGGCGTGCCCGACCGCGACGAGGGAATACCGCGGGGCCGCCGCGCGGTCGTGAGGGTGCGCCGCGTCGCGATCGGGCACGCCGCGCAGCGGAGCTGGACATGGTGAAGAGCTTGGTGCTTTCGATCGGCGCGCTGTCGCTGGCGGGAGTCGGCGCGGCCGGTTTCGGTCTGCAGCAGGGCAAGCCGGGACTGCGCCACGCGCCGAAGGCCGCCCGGAGCTGCTGCGCGACCGAGCAGGCGTCGACCTGCTGCGCGAAGTGCGAGCTCCCGGCCACCATCGAGTGCGACAGCGGCGCGTGCGTGATCCGCTTCACCACGGCGGACGGTCGCGCCGGCGTGATCCAGCTCGCCTGCGCCGATGGCGAGTGCAAGGTGGAGAGCTGCTCGTCCTGCGGCCCCGCCGACTGCTGCCCGGCGCCCGCCGGCGACGACTGCTGCGCAGCCGGCTGCAAGCAGCCGAGGGCCTGCGGCGAGCCGGGCGGCAAGGGCAGCTGCGACGGCGCGAAGCAGGAGTGACCGCGACGCGGTCGCAAGTGCAATGAGCGCGGGTCGGCGGCGGGCGCCGTATTGCGGAGACGGCAGTCGGTTCGGCGGGAACTTGTGGCAACCTCGGCGGTCGAGGAGCGCCATGACCACCCCGACGAACGAATCGAGCGCCGTGCCGCCGACCCTGCGCGCGCGGCCGGCGCGCGGCATCGCCACGATGGCCGCCGCGCTGCTGGTGCTCGCGGCGGCAGTTCCGGCAACGCACCCGCCGGCGTGCGTCGCCGAGGCCGGTCCGCTGGTCGCGGGCGAGTGGCGCGCCGTGCTGATGACCAGGGGCGGCGAGCTCCCGTTCGGGCTCGAGTTCGCGGCGACCGTCGACGGCATCTCCGCCGTGCTGGTGAACGGCGCCGAACGGATCGCCGTTCCGCTGGCGACGGTCGACGCGGCGCGCCGTTCGCTGACGCTCGACTTCCCCCACTACGACAGCCGGATCGAGGCGCAGATCGGCGCCGAAGGCAAGGCGCTCTCCGGCAGCTGGCGCAAGCGACGCAGCGCGCAGGAGTGGCTCGAGCTGCCGTTCAAGGCCAGCGCCGGCCCGGCGCGCCGCTTCACCGACGACCTGCTCCACCAGCCGCCGCCTGACGCCGATCGGGCGCAGCTGGCGCGCGAGTTCTCGGCTGCGGTGGCGCAGGCGAACGGCCGCCACGCCGTGCGCTTCGCCGACAGCGACGATCCGGCGGTGGGCGAGTTCGCCATCGCTGCCGACGGCACGGCGACCGGCACGTTCCTCACCACCACCGGCGACTTCCGCTTCCTCGCCGGCCAGCTCGACCGCGGCTTCGCCGGCGATGACGGCCTGGTCGGCTGTTGCGACGACGGCCAGCCCCACCATTTCCTCCGCCTCTCCTGCTTCGATGGCGCGCACGCGTTCCTGTTCAGCGCCGAGCTGCTGACCGATGGCGCGCTCGCGGGCGGCTTCTGGTCGGGCGACCACTGGTACGAGCGCTGGACGGCACGGCGCGATCCGGCGGCGGCGCTGCCGGACGGCTTCGCGCTGTCCCATGCGCAAGGCGCGGTGGCGCTGACCGACTTGGCGTTTCCGCAGGTGTTCGACCCGGCGGCCGCGGACGCGCCGCCGGCCTTCACCACGCGCCGGCTCGACGATCCGGCATTGCGCGGCAAGGTGACGCTCTACCAGCTGTTCGGCAGCTGGTGCCCGAATTGCCACGACGCCGCTCGCGAGCTGACGGAGCTGCAGCACGCATACGGACCGCGCG
>VGYY01000418.1 GCA_016872815.1 Planctomycetota bacterium | reverse complement strand
AATCGGGAACATCACGAGGCTGCCCTGCACCGAGGCGCAGCTGCGGACGCCGGAATCCCCGCGTTCGAGCTCCTGCATCATCAGGCCGTACGCCACCGGCCCGACGCCGGCGCAGCCGTAGCCCGAGAGGTTGGCGCCGAAGACCCCGAGCTCCCCCATCTGCGAGATGAGCTTGCGCGGGAAGGTCCCTTCGCGGCAGTACTCGGCGATGATCGGCACGACGTTGTCCGAGACCCACTCGCGCGTGGTGTCGCGGATCATCCGCTCGTCCTCGGAGAGCAGTTCGTCGAGCTGGTAGAAGTCGACACCTTCGAACTTGCGCATCGCTGGAACGACCTCGGTGGAGTGCAGGAGAGCGGCGGCGCGCGCTTGCGTCGGGCACGCTCGAAAAGGCCGACGATGGTAGCCCTGCCGGAAAGGGGCACCAAGGGGCTCGCGGCGCGCTGGCGGCTCTGCCGGGCGCGACGACGACGGCGCGTTCGGCCGCGCCACCCGTCGATCGGGATGGCCTACCCGCCGGCCGAACCGCCGCGCTCGCCGATCCAGCTCCGCCACGCGAGCGGCTTGATCCCGAGATCCTGGCCGCTGGCCCAGCGCAGCGCCGTCAGCGCGTCGTCGCGCGCGAGCAGCACGCCCTGCTCCACCACCTCCACGAGCGCCATCAGCGACGCCTCGCTGCCGATCTCGGCCAGCGCGTACGCCGCCGCGAGGCGCACGGCGCCGACGCGATCGAAGCGGACCATCAACTGCAGCGACGGCACCGCCGCGTCGTGCCGCGCGGCGCCGAGCGCCACCGCGCAGCGCTCGCGCAGTTCCGGATGGCGCGAACGCTTGAGGATGCCGCAGAGGTCGACCAGGTCGCGCGTGCCGAGCTTCGGCAGCCAGTCGGCGCCGGCGCCGTCGTTCATCGGACTGGTCGCGCGCGCCACCAGCTCCGCGGCCGGCGGCAGCGCCACTTGCGGCGGCGGCGGCTCGGGCTCGAACGGCCGCGTGCCGGGCAGCGGCAACAGGGTGAAGACGAACTCGATCGCCACGCCGGGCGGCGGCAGCATCTCGTCGTTGACGTCGATCCACTGGTACGGCTCGGCGTCGGTCGCGTAGACGTCGAACAGGCAGTTGTCGGCGCGCGACTTGTCCGGGTTGATGATGAGGATGTTGCCTTCGTAGTCGGCCATGAACGCCCGGCGCTTCTCGTCGCCGACCAGGATCTCGTCGAAGCGCGAGCCGAGGTAGGTGAAGCCGCGGAACGGCAGCGGCCGCAGGTTGCGCAGGTCGGTGAAGAAGTCCTCGAACGCGCGCGTCACGGCGGTGCCGTCCGGCTCGCTCCAGCGCACGTGGAGGAACGCCCGATCGCCGCTCGGTGGCAGGATCACCCACGGCTCGACCAGCCCCGACTCGACCTCCTCGCGTGCCGGCAGCGGATCGCGCAACTGGCGGCGGCGCGGCGTGCCCGCTTCGAGCCCCAGCGCGAGGAAGCAGGCGTTCAGCAGGCTCGGCGTGCACTTGACGATGCAGAACGCCTCGTGGGTGAAGCCCCCTTCGATGACGATGCCGTACTCGACCGGGTACTCGCGCGAGCGACTGCGCCGCAGCAGGTCGCCGCGCACTCGAACCTCCTTGCGCGCGAGGTCGAGCGTGATGCCATCCTCGGCGAGCCGCGCGGCGAACTCGGCGGCATCCTTCGGCGGCGGCGGCATCGGCTCGCCGGCCCGCACGCGCCGGTCGCCGTCGACCGGAGCGGTCGAGTGGTCGCCGGGCGGATGGTCCTGGACGCCGTCGCCGTCGCCGTCGTGATCGTGGTCGTGGTCGGGTTCGGTGGCGGGTGCCTCCTGGCGCACGACGCGACCGGGCGGGCCGAGCGCTGCCGCCGCGCGGGTCGACGGGAGCAGGCAGCTGGCGCAGGCGCCGGCGAGGACGGCAAGCACGGGGTTCATGGTGGCCATGTTGCGCACAACGTGCGCATCAGCCAACGGTGCGCTCGCCCGCCCGCGCCAGTCCCTGCGCCCGATCGAGGCATTGGCGCGCCGGCCCCGCCTGGCCGAGCCGCGCCAGCAGCTCCCCGAGCTGCTGCCACAGCCGCGCCTCGCCGGGGCGCGCGCCCGCCTCGCGCAGGAGGAACTGGACGGCATCGCCGGCGCGCCGCTCCGCCACCAGCGCCTCGGCCGCCAGCTGCACCGCCACCGGGTAGCCGGGGCGTTCCGCCAGCGCGCGCTCGGCCAGTGCGCGCGCCGCCGACGGCGCCCCGCGCTTCAGCTCG
>VGYY01000417.1 GCA_016872815.1 Planctomycetota bacterium | reverse complement strand
GGACGGCCGCCGTCAGGCCCGATCGCAGGCGGGCCGGGGACGGCCACCCTGCCGGGGTCCGGCGGACCGCCGGCGCGCGCCAACGCGGTGATCGGCGGCGGCGTGCTCGACCTCAATCCCGACGGCTACGGTTTCCTCCGCTCGATCGAGCGCAACTTCGAGCCGAGCCCCGACGACCTGTTCGTGCCGACGCAACTGGTCCGGCGCTACGCGCTGCGCGTCGGCTCCTACATCGAGGGCGTCGTCGGTCCGCCGCGCGGTCGCGGCGGGAACTACGCGGTGGAGCGGATCGAGCGGGTCGACGGCCTCGACCCTGAAGCTGCGATGCCGCGGCCGACCTACAAGTCGCTGGTCTCGATCGACCCGAACCAGCAGTACGTGATGGAGGACGGCACCGGCGACCTCACGCTGCGCGCGATCGACCTGCTCTGCCCGATCGGGAAAGGGCAGCGCGCGCTGATCACGGCGTCGCCGCGCTCCGGCAAGACGATCATCCTGCAGAAGATCGCCAAACGGATCATGGAGGGCTACCCCGACACCCACCTGATGGTGCTCCTGATCGACGAGCGGCCGGAAGAGGCGACCGACTTCTCGCGCGTCATCACCAACGGCGAGGTGATCTACTCGACCAACGACGAGCCGCCGAGCCACGGCGTGCGCGTGGCCGAACTGGCGTCGGAGCGGGCGAAGCGCCTGCTCGAGAGCGGGCGCGACGTGTTCATCCTGCTGGACTCGCTGACCCGCCTCGGCCGCAACTACAACGCCGAGATGAAGGCGGGCGGCCGCACCATGTCGGGCGGCCTCGACTCGCGCACCATGGAGCGGCCGCGCGCGCTGTTCGGCTCGGCGCGCAACGTCGAGGGCGGCGGCTCGCTCACCATCTGCGCCACGGCGCTGGTCGAGACCGGCAGCCGCATGGACGAGGTGATCTTCGAGGAGTTCAAGGGCACCGGCAACATGGAGCTGGTGCTCGAGCGCAAGCTGGCCGAGAAGCGCGTCTTCCCCGCGATCGAGATCAACAAGTCGGGCACCCGGCGCGAAGAGCGCCTCATCAAGCCCGACGTGCTCGAGCGCATGTGGACGCTGCGGCGCGTGCTCAACAAGATGAACCCGATCGAGGGGATGGAACTGCTGCTGCAGAAGCTCGAGAAGACCGAGACCAACGCGGAGTTCCTGAGCAAGTTCGTGATCCGCGAGTGACGGCGGCGCCGGCAGGCGCTGCCGCGGGAGCCAGCGCGATCCGCTGCCCCTGCGTCGCAGCGTTCACGGGGCGAGTTCGAACAGCCAGAACTCGCCGCCTCGGCTCCGCCAGGCCGGGCTGAAGCGGCGGTCCGCTGCCGGCCGGTTGCGGTCGCGCTGCAGCAACTGCTCGAGCAGCACCTGGTGCGAGACCATCCCGGCGCCGGCAAGGCGCGGCAGCAGCAGCCAGCGCACGCCGAGCCGCCGATACTCCGCTTCGACTGCGTCCGCTCGCGCCGCCATCCGCGACTGCGCGGCGAGCGGCGGAACGGGCGAATACCACAGCTTCCGCCAGGCGCCCGGCTCGACGACGTACGCTTCCTCGAAGGGCTGGTCGTTCACCCAGGCCGACGCGCCGCGGACCCCCGACGCCAGCGAGAAGAGCGAGTCGAGCGTGCTGGCGAAGGCCGGAGCGTCCGCCGGCGTCCTCGGCGCGGCGAGCGCGGCCTGCCGGCGCAGTTCGTCGGCAGCCGCGCGGAACGGCGCGACCGGAATCGACCGGCCGAAGAACGCCGCCTGCCCCGCTTCGCGGTCGGCCGCGCGGACGACGTCGCGCGCCAGCGGTCCGTTCCAGACCGTCAGCGCCAGCAGCGGCACGACGGCGCCGCCGAGCCGGCGCGGCACGAGCCGATCCAGCAGCCGGGCCGTCGAGAGCAGCGCGAACGGTGCCAGCGGCACCATGAAGCGCAGGTCGGGGAACGGCCACGGCAGCAGGAGGGCCACCGTGCAGAGGGCCAGCAGCGGTGCGGCGGGGGGTGGCGCGCCGGCGCGGATGCAACGCCAGCACACGACGGCAGCGCCGGCCGCGAGCAGGACGCCCGGCACGAGGCGGGCGAGCGCCGCCAGCGCGGAGCTGCCATCGGCGAGCGGCCAGCCCGGCGCGATCGCGTAGGCCGTCCAGTCGGCGAACCGCACCGCGTTCACGGTGACGATCCACGGCAGCTCGCCGAGATGGTCGACCAGCAACTGGCGATACGGCGGACCGAACAGCGGCGATGCGGCGGCGCCGGCGGCGGCCGTCGC
>VGYY01000416.1 GCA_016872815.1 Planctomycetota bacterium | reverse complement strand
CCCGGCATGTCGTTCGGCCGGAGCCTTGAGCGGCGCGTCGGCGGCATGCGGCCCGAAGCCGTGGAAGTCGACGAAGTTGCGCGGCGATTCGTAGAGCCGCACCCGCCAGAGCAGCCCGCGCGGCAGACGCCGCTCGAGGACGCGCCAGCAGCCGATCGCGACGTTTTCGCAGGTGGGGATGACGCCGCGCAGGAAATCGGGGTCGACGTTCAGGTTGCGATGATCGCACTTGGCGACGATCTCGCGCTGCATCAGCGCCTTCAGCGCCTTGAGGTCGATCAGCATTCCGGTCGCCGGGTCGACCTCGCCCTGCAGCGTCACTTCCAGCAGGTAGTTGTGGCCATGTCCGCCCTTGTGGGCGCAGGCACCGTAGAGGCGCTGGTTCTCGACCTCCGACAGTCGCGGGTTGCGCAGGCGGTGGGCGGCGGCGAATTCGACCTGCCGCGTGATCCAGACGACCGGTCGAGCGGGCTTCGGGATGACGCGGTTGCGGGGCAACGGAAGTCCTCGTGACGGGGTCGACGCGGCGTCCCGGAACATACCGACGACCTGTTGCGTCCGGCCGCAGGTCGCTCTATGTTTCCCGCCCTCGTTTCGGCGCTTGCGACGAACGTCGACGGCGCCGCGGCGAGACAGCAACCGGGTCACGCAGCCGAGAGTGCGGGGGTGTAGCTCAGCTGGTTTAGAGCGCCAGCCTGTCACGTTGGAGGTCGTGGGTTCAAGTCCCATCACCCTCGCCATTCGGCCGCCCCGCCGCGGCCGCGCACGCTCTCGGTGGCCGCGCACGTTCTCAGTGGTCGTCTGCTTCGCTTTCCCGGCCCGCTCTCGGGCCCCCGGCGCCATCCCTGGAGGTGCCGATTGAGCCTGCTCGACTCGGTCCGCAAGCTCCGCGAGGGGCTCGCACTGCTGAAGGAGCCGAAGAAGCTCCTCGAGTCCGACGCCGGGCGCGCCGCCAAGGAAGGCGTCAAGGCGGAGGTCGACGCCTACGTCAACCAGAAGCTCGACGAGGCGCGCCAGCTCGCCGGCGGACTCGCCGAGGAGACGCTGCAGAAGGCGCGCGCCGAGGCGCAGGCGTTCCTCGACCTGATCGAGAGGCGGCTCGACCAGAAGCTGGTCGAGATCGAGAAGCTGCTCGAGGCGCGCCTCCAGCGCGAGATCTACTGGAAGCTGATCGCGCTGCGCTGGACGCTGCTGTTCGTCGTGCTGAGTTCGCTGGTCTCGCTCGGCTACCTGATCCTGCGCAGCCGCCTGGCGGGCGGCGCCGGCTGAACCCGGCGCCGGGGAACCCGCGATGATCGCGCTGCTCGACTGGCTGGCCGCGAACGTCGAGCCCTACCTCTCGTTCCGCTGGCTGGTGGCCGTCCTCTTCCTCGCCATGGCGGTGCAGTCGCTGCTGGCGCTCGTGCTCAACCTGCGCGACCTGCAGCGCGGCGTCGGCGATCTGGCGCCACGCGAACAGCAGATGACGCGGCTGCTCAAGCTGCACGCCGCGCTGCTGCTGTTGCGCACGGCGAGCCTCGAGACGCTGCGCCGCCACTCCTTCCTGCTGCTGCAGATCGCGCTGCTGCTTTGCGCCGCGGTCGCGCTCAACGTCTGGATCTTCCGGTACCACTGAGCCGCGGGCGGCGGGCGACCGCCGCCGCGCGGCAGGCGTCACGGTGCCGGCCGGCGACGAAGCGAAGTCGCGGCGGGCCCGTTGCGGACCCGCCGCGACTTCGTCCTGGGTCAGACCTGGATCAGACCTGGATCAGAACAGCGAACTCACGAACTGCAGCGTGGGCGGCGCCTCGCCGAGGAACAGCGCGTGGCGCAGCGGGGCGTTCCAGCTGACTCCGCCGCGCTGCCCCAGCACGCCGAGCGCCGCCAGCGCGCGTTCGCGCGTCGGATCGTCCCGGTCCGCCGCGAACGCCAGCTCCGACAGGCCTTCCAGCGCACGCCGGTCACCGATCTCGCCCAGTGCCCGCGCGAGCGCCGCGCGCACGGCATCGGAGCGGGTCGCGCCGAGCGCCTCGACCATCGGCGCGATCACCCGCGGATCGGCGAGGCAGCCGAGCGCGAACGCCGCCGCGTGGCCCACCAGCGGATCGGGCGCGTCCATGCACAGCGCGAGCAGGGCGGCCCGCTCGTTGCGCGCGCCCAGCAACCCGAGCGCGTGGATCGCGTGCAGGCGGGTCGACGTGACACTGTCCTGGGCAAGCTCGGCCTGGAAGAGCGGGAGCGACGCGCCGTCTCGCGCCAGACCCAGCGCCAGCAGCGCCGCCGCCCGCGCGTCCTGCGCCGCGCCTTCCGCT
>VGYY01000415.1 GCA_016872815.1 Planctomycetota bacterium | reverse complement strand
GCCCGGCGATGAAGCCGGACGGCGCGGCCGGCCGACTCGGAGAGCGGATCGCGGCGGCGCTGGCGCGGCGCGCGGCCCTGCTGCGGGAGGCAGCGCGCGCGGAGCCGCTCGGCGCACTGCGCTGGGTCAACGGCGTCGGCGACGACCTGCCCGGATTGCACGTCGATGCGCTCGGCGACCAGCTCGTCGTGCACGTCGACGAGGAGGCGGGCGGCGCCGGACGCGAGGAAGTGGTGGCGGCGCTGCTCGCGGCGGCGAAGCGGGCCGGAGCTGCGGCGCCGAGCGCGATCTGGTGGAAGCCGCTGCGGCGCGACGTGCGCCGCGCCGGCAAGGAGGAGCTGCTGCCGGAGCGGGTGCACGGCGCGACGGCGGTCGACGACGCGCCCGAGTTCGCCGTGCGCGAAGGGGCGTGGCGTTTCCTCGTGCGGCCGCGCGAGGGCTACTCGCACGGCCTGTTCCTCGACCAACGCGACAATCGCCGGCGGCTGCACGAGTGGGTGCTGGGACGGGTGGCGGCACACGCACGCAAGGGCGAGCCGGCCCCCGCCGTGCTGAACACCTTCGCCTACACCGGCAGCTTCTCGATCGCCGCTGCGACGGCCGGCGCCATGACCTGCACCGTCGACCTCTCGGCGCGCTACCTCGACTGGGCGCGGCGCAATCTCGGCGCGAACGGGCTCGCGGCGGCGGCGCACGAGTTCGGCCGCGCCGACGCCCTCGACTGGCTCGAGATCGCGGCGAAGCGCGGGCGGCGGTTCGACGCGATCGTGCTCGACCCGCCGACGTTCTCCACCAGCAAGCAGCGCGGCACCTTCCAGGTCGAGCGCGACTACGCCGCGCTGGCCGAACGCGCCCTGCGCGTCGCCGCGCCAGGCGCGCTGCTGCTCTGCTCGCACAACCAGAAGAGCTTCCGGCCGGAGGCGCTGGAGGCACGACTGCGGGCCGCCGCCGCCGCTGCGCGGCGCTCGATCGCCCGCCTCGATCCATTTGCACCGCCGGCCGACTTTCCCGGCCCCCTCGCCACCAATCCCGCCGCCCGCGGCCTCTGGCTCACCCTCGCGCCCGACTGAGCCGCCGGTGCGGTGGCGCCCGCGTGGTGGCGGCAGCGCGGCGGGTCAGCCGCCGGTGCGAGGGACGATGGCGGCTTCGTCGAGCTTGGCCTCGCCCGCCTTGCCGTCGGCGTCGACGACGACGTGAAGGCCGTCGTTGCGCCGCACGACGCGGGCGCCGAGCTTGCCGCTCGGCGTCTTCGCGGCGGCCAGCTTCACCGTCACCTCGACCGGATCGGGCGCCAGTTCCAGCGCGGCGAGCTCGTCCTGCTTCGCCTTCCACGCGGCCTCGGCGCGCTCGACGCCCTGACGGATGCGCGGCGAAGCGGATGTCCCCGCCCGCTCCTTCGCCGTCGCCAGCGCCGCGCCGAGCGCCGCGACCTTGGCCGCCACCTTCGACTTGTCGCGATTGGAGAAGCGCACCCTGGCGCTGTCGCCGTTCACCGCGAGTTCGACCTCGAACGAACCGTCGAGGTCGCCGACGTAGAAGTTCGACGCGCGCCCGACCCGGATCCAGCTGCCGGCCGCCGGCGCATCCTTCGCCGAGCGCGTCAGCCAGCGCGCGCCCGCCTGCTCGCCGGCGACCGCCAGGTCCGCCTCGGCCATCTCGAGCGCCGCCACCGGCGCCGCCACTTCGAGCGGTCCGAAGCGCACTACCAGGCGCCGCCCGCCGCCGGCCGCGTCCGCGAACGCGATCGACAGCGCGGGCGGCGGCGCGTCGCTCGCCTCCACGGTCGTCGCCGCGATCTGCCACTCGTTGTCGTCGGGCGACACGTTGGTGTCCGCCCCGTCGTAGACGACGAAGGCCCACTCCTTCGCGCCGACGCGCCGCAGGTTGAGGCCGTACCCGCCCGACTCGATCACCTGGTCGCCGATCGCGACGTCGCCGCCCTCGACCACGAACGTCGTCCGCGTGTCGGCGCCGAGCCGCCAGTTGCCGCCGACCGGCACGCCCGACTCGATCTGCCCCTTGCGCGCCTCGCTCCAGGGCGGAGCGCCGTACTCGATGGTGAGCGTCGCGTCACCGCACTTGGCGCTGGCGGTCCCGCGTGCCGCCTGCGCCGGCGCCGTGTCGCCCAGCGCGACGACCGCGATCGCCGCCACTGCGCAGAAGACCCGCTGCTTGCTCGCCATTGCACCTGCCCCTGCCATGCCTGCGTCGAGACGAAGCGGCGGGATGATAGGGATCGGGTCGCGGCCAGAGCCGCGCGGCCGCTGCCGCGCGGCCGCTGCCGCGCGGCCA
>VGYY01000414.1 GCA_016872815.1 Planctomycetota bacterium | reverse complement strand
CGGCGTCGCGCTCGATCCGGCGCCGCCGGCGACCGGGGCTGCCGTCGGCGCCCCGCCGCTCGACGCGGCGCCTCCATGGCGGATGCGACGGCGCGATTGGCGCATCGCTGCGGCAGCCGCCGGCGCCGACCGAACCACGCTGCGCACCGTGGTGGTGGACGATCCCGCGCTGACGGCGGTCGCCAGCTGCATCGAGCGGGCGCTCGGCGGAATCACGTTCGATCGCCGCCTCCTCGGCACCGGCGTCGGCGCCGATCCCGCCGCCGAGGAACTGCGCCTCACGACGCCCCTCTCGTTGCGCGACCCGACGTTCGCGCGCCTCGAGGTCGCCGCCGACGCCGTGTTCAGCCTGCAGGTCGACGGTCGCAGCGTCATCGATCGGGTCGACCTGCGTGAGCCGCTGCTGGCGACGCTGGCACTGCCCTCCGGCACCTGCGAACTCGAGGTCCGCTTCGCGCCGCGCGCCGCCGGTGCGGGCGCGCCGCCCGCGTCCCGCGTCACCCTCGCGTTCGAACTCCTGCCGCAGCGCGCCGCCGCCCGCGCGCTGGGCGTCCGGCACGCCACCCAGGTCCGCGAGCCGGTGGTGCGCATCCAGGATCCCGGAGCGCTCGACGAACAGAGCCTCGTCCGGCCGCTGCTCCGCGGCACCACCGGACCGGGTGACGCCTTCCTGCCCTGCGACTTCGACCGATCCGGGCGGTTCGACCTCTGGCTCCACGCGCTGACGCCCGCGGATGCCGGCGCCACGCTCGAAGTCGCGATCGGCGACCTCGCGCCGCGCACGGTCGCGCTGCCGCCCGCCGCGGGCTGGCAGTGGCATCGCGTCGCGTCGCCGTTCGATGTCGCGGCCGGAGTGAGCGCGCTGCGCGTTGCGCTGGCGACCGACGGGATGCGGCTCGACCAGATCGCATGGCTCCCGAGCGAGTTCGCCTTCCCCCGTCCGCCGCCGGGCGACCGCGCGCTCTGGGACCACGCGTGGCGCTTCGACCCGCTCGGCGTCGGCATCGTGCTCGACCTGACCGGCGTGCGTCCGGGGGAGCGGTTCGGCCGCGTGTTCGAGTTGGAGAAGGGCGGCAGCTACCGGCTGTTCGCCTGGCTGAAGGGCGACGATCCGCAGCGCGGCGACGGCGGCAGCGAACTCGAGCTCGCGAGCGCGACGACGCGGATGCGTTTCCTCCTGCCGCCCGGGACGCCGGTGGAAGAGTGGGTGGCGCTCGGCGAGGTCGCTCTGCTGGCCGGCGAACGGATCGAGCTCAAGGGCCAGGGCGACGGAGCGCCGGCCCGTATCGCGCTGGTGCGTTGAAGGAGTCGGCCCCATGACCCGCGGCAAGGCCCCCCCCACCGTCGCGTTCGACATCGAGGTGGTCGGCGACGACTGGACGACGCTCGACGAGGCGACGCGCGGCTACCTGCTCGAGCGCGCGCGCAAGAAGGGCGAGACCGCCGAGGAGGCGGCGACGAAGCTGGCGCTCACGCTGGGCCTCGGCCGGGTCGTGGCCATCGCGCTGTGGAACCTCGACGAGCAGCGCGGAGCGGTGCTGCTCGAGGGCGAGGCGGCGCCGTGGAGCGCGTGGCCCGGCCGCGCCGACGGCGCGTGGTGGCTGCGTGGCGACGAGAAGGCGCTGCTCAGGGCATTCTGGGAGCGGGTGAACGGCTACGGCCGCATGGTCAGCTTCAGCGGTCGCATGTACGACGGACCCGTGCTGATGGTCCGCTCGGCGCTGCACGGGCTCCGGCCGTCGCGCCACCTCGCCGCGCGCGACTTCGCCATGCGCGGCCACTGCGACCTCGCGGAGTTGTTCACCTTCCAGGGCGCCGTGCGCGACCACTACAAGCTCGACTACTGGTGCCGCCGGTTCGGGCTCGAGTCGCCGAAGTCGACGCTCGACGGCTCGCAGGTGGAGAAGGCGTGGCGGGCCGGCGAGATCGAGAAGATCGGCGACTACTGCCTGCGCGATGCGCGCGCCACCGGGCAGTTGTACGAGAAGGTCAAGGACACGCTGCTGCCGCTGATCTCGTGAGCGCGACGGGACGGCCGGAACGGTTTTCCGTTCCGCTCCGTCGCGATCCGCCTGCCCCGCGCTCCTGCCGATACTCGATCGGTTCAACGGGAGTGGATGGGTCATGCACGCCGCGCGCGCACCTTGGTACGTCTTCATCGCCGCCTTCGGCACCTTCATGGTCGCCTTCGCCGCGCTCGCCGGCGTCCTGAAACCGAAGATGGATGCGCGGCGCGCCGCCCTGCAGCCGCCCGGCGCACGGGCCGGCGCCGGCGCCAGCGACACGAGCGACCGGG
>VGYY01000413.1 GCA_016872815.1 Planctomycetota bacterium | reverse complement strand
TGGGCCGCCTCCGCCGGGCCGAACGGGCCGTCGCGGCCGACCGCGTACGGCGCGAGGTTCACTGGCCGGCTCCCGCGGCGCGCGGCGCCGGCTCGGCGCGTGCCGCCAGTGCGACTTCGAGCTCGACGTGGAAGGCCGCGCCATCGACCCGCGTCGACAGCTTCGCGCAGTCGAGCTCGCGCAGCAGGTCGATGAGTACGCCGGTCTCGAACTCCGCGCGCGCCGGTTCCTTGCCCTCGTTCAGCACGGCGTTCTGCACCAGCGCGGCGCGATCCTCCTCGGCGAGGCGCGCGCCGGCGGCGGCGAACAGCTCGACCGAGGTGAGCGTGCCGACCGGGGCATGCAGCGCGGTCTGCGGCGCCGCCGCGCGCGCGCCGAGCTCGTCGATCAGTTCCCGCAGCAGGCGGCGACTCGAGGCGGCGATCAGCCAATCGCCGACCTGGGCGAAGCACGGTTCGAGGTTCTGGTGCATCAGGTCGGCGGCGGCGAACTGGTCGGCCGCCACCACGCCGGCGACGATGCGCGTGCCGCGGTGCTCCTCGAGGGCCAGCCGATACGGCGTCGTGCGCTTCTGCTCCTCCGCAGCACCGAAGTTCCCGAGCGCGATCGCGCCGAGGACCGCGCTCTCGAAGTCGGCGACGATTGCCGCCTGCCCCGGCCGCGTCCGCCAGATCAGCGCGCCGGCCGGATAGCGGATCGAGGGCGGCGTCACCCCCTCCCACTCCTGGCGCGTGAGCACGAAGAGGAACGGCTGGTCGAGCGCCGGCAGCAGTTCGTCGGGCAGGCTGCGGCCGCCGAACAGGACGCCGAAGTTGGTCTTCGCCTCGACGAACGCCGGCTCCGCCGACGGATCGCACAGCTCGCCGTGGTCGGCCCAGAACGCGGCCCAGTCACGGCGCATCGTCAGCACCAGCAGCGCCTCGCGCGGCAAGAGCAGCGGCAACGGCTGCTGCCCGGCGTCGGCGTGGGCGAAGCAGCGGTAGTGCGCCGGCAGCGGCTCGGCCGGGTCGTGCGGCAGCGCGAGCGAGAGGCGCAGCGACCGCTCGCCGCGGCCGAGCTCGAAGCGGGCCACGTCGGCGCGCCGCACCGCCCCGATCAGGTCGCCGACCAGCAGGGCGCGGCCGGCGTCGAGCTTGCCTTCGGGCAATTGGAGACCGCCCGGAAGTGCCGCGGCGATCCGCCGCAGATCGATGGCGGCCGTGAGCAGCGCCCCGGCGCTCGCATCTGCGCGGGCGTCGGCGAGGAGCGGCGCCACCGTCTTCGCGGCGCCGCCGCGCGCCCGCAGCATCAGCTGCGCGAACCGTCCGGCGCTGCTGGCGGCGAACAGGTCGCGCCCGACCGCGCCGACCCAGAGCTTGCCCTGCAGCACGACCGCCTCGTCGCTGCCGACGTTCTCGATGCGGCTGCCGTCCGCGGCGTCACGCTTCGCCGTGACCGCGGCGCGCGCCACGGTCAGCACCTGCGCGACGCGATCAGCGTCGGCCGCGCGCACCGCCAGCAGCAGCTCGGGCTGCGCGCCATCACCGCTCGCCGGCACCACGGCGGCCACCAGCTGCTGCCCGAACAGCGTGCCGAGCAGCTCGCCGATCGGCATGCCGGCGGTGAGTTCGAGGAAGGTCGCGCCCGCCAGCAACTGCGCGTGCTCGGGGCTCTTCCGGAACTGCTTCCAGCTCGGCGTGGCGAACAGGCGCTGGCGCAGTTCGCCGGTGGGCAGCGTGGAGAGCAGCGTCCCGAGATCGCGCGCCTCGACCACCAGCAACGGCTCGGCCGGCAGCAGCGCGGCGAGGTCGGCGACCTCCGCTCGGGGCGCGGCGTCCGGCGCCGCGACCGTCGCGCGCGCCAGCGGCGGCATCACGCCGGCGCGCGACCAGGGGAACTGCGACAGCGCGGCGGCGACCGCGACGGCGCTGGCGACGCGCAGCACGACCTGACGGCAGCGGGCGAAGCGGCGGCGCGGGACGTTCACGGTGGGCTCCACGGCGGGCGAAGGGCTGCCGGGATAGACGCGCGGCGGCGGGTGGCGTGAAAGCGGCCGGGAAGCGTCCGCCCTGCCCGGGAGCGTCACCGCGCCCGGGCCGCCCGCCACCGCAGTTCGAGCTCGGCGAACTGCGTGCAACCGAAGCGCGCGGCGAGTTCGTCGGCCGACTCGCGGACCAGCTGCAGCCGCGGGGTCTCGAGCCAGCAGGCGCGGCGATGTGCATCGCCCCCATCGAGGCAGAACGCGGCGAAGGAGCCGGCGAGGGCGCGGAACTTCACGGCGTCCGGGCCGCTGGCGGCGGCGGTCGGCGCGAACAGCGGCGCCAGCTCGGCCGTGCCGGCCGGCGCGGCC
>VGYY01000412.1 GCA_016872815.1 Planctomycetota bacterium | reverse complement strand
TTGCCGGAGAGCGTCCTCGCCACCCCCCCTCCCGACCGCTGACCGACCCGCAGAATCGTCGCTGCGACGTTTCTACGGGCCGGGGTCAGGAGAGGGCGCCGCCGGCGAGGGCGGCGTCGGTCGGGGTCTTGAGCGCGGTCGCGATCACGAGCTCGATGGCGCGGAGTTGGTCGGCGAGCGGCAGGGCGAACTCGCCGGGATGACGCGCGGCCTGCTCGGGGAGCCACGGGACGTGGACGAAGCCGCCGCGCGCGGCCGGCCGGCGCTCGAGCGCATGCATCAGGCCGAAGAAAAGGTGGTTGCAGACGAAGGTCCCGGCGCTCTGCGACACCGCCGCCGGCAGCCCCGCCGCGCGCAGCGCCGCGACGATCGCCTTGATCGGCAGCGTCGACCAGTAGGCGACCGGCCCACCGGCGACGACCGGCCGGTCGATCGGCTGCGCCCCCGCGTTGTCGGCGATCCGCGCGTCGTCGACGTTGATCGCGACCCGCTCGAGCGACACCTCGCGCCGCCCACCCGCCTGCCCGAGCGCCACCACCAGCACCGGCGCAACGTCCGCCAGCGCTACCAGCAGCTCCTCGCGCGCCCGCCCGAACGCGCACGAGAGCACCCGCCCGGCCACGCGCCGCCCCTCGACCATCCCCCCGTCGAGGCGCCGCGCGATCTCCGCCGACGGGTTGATCGACTCGCCGCCGAACGGCTCGAATCCAGTGACCAGAATGGTGGGCGCCTGCATGCGCCGCGGAGCCTACCGCGCAACCCGAATCGAGGAACGAGCGATGCCGATCCCCCTCCACGTCACCCGCGGCCCCATGGATCTGGTCGACACGCTGCTCGACTGCCACGCCCGGATCCGCGAGTACGCCGGGCTCGCGCGCAAGATCGCGGCGGCGCGCGGCATCGAACCGGCGCAGATCGCCTCGGCGGCGGCCGACGTCCAGCGCTACTTCCGCCACGGGCTGCCGCGCCATGTCGAGGACGAGGAGCAGTCGGTGGTGCCGCGCCTGCGCGGCCGCTCGCCGGAGTGCGACGCCGCGCTGGCCACGATGGAGCGCGAGCACCACGAGCACGAGCCGCTCCTCGCCCGGCTGCTGGCGCTGATGGATCAGCTCATGGCCGCGCCGCAGCGGCACGCCGAACTCGCGGACGCGGTCGGCGCCGCCGCCGATGCGATCACCACCGCCTTCGAGCACCACCTCGTCGCCGAGGAGCAGCAGATCCTCCCGCTGCTGCGCACGCAGCTGTCGTCCGCCGAGCAGGCGGCGATCCTGGCCGAGCTGCGGGCGCGCCGGACGCCGCTTCCTCCGGGCGCCCGCTGAGTTCGCCGGTCGCGAAACGAAGCGGTTCCTGCGCCACCGGCCGGCAGCCGCTCGACCAGCCCTACCGATACACCAGCCCGGCCATCGCCACGACGTTGAACAGCCAGCACGCCAAGGCGAACGGCGCCTGCGCCTTGATGACGGCGTGGCGATCCTCGATCGAGAGCAGCACGGTCGGCACGACGTTGAAGTTGGCGGCCATCGGCGTGACCAGGGTGCCGCAGTAGCCGCACAGCATCCCGAACGCGCCCATCACCGCCGGGTCGCCGCCGTGCTGCTGGACGATGAAGGGCAGCCCGATGCCGAGCGTGATCAACGGGAACGCGGCGAAGGCGTTGCCCATCAGGATGGTGAACAGCGGCATAGCGGCGCAGTAGGCCACCACCGCCAGCAACGGCTGGCCCACCGGCAGCCCCTCGCGCGCGTGGTCGCGGATCACCTCGCCGACGCCATTCTTCGCGAAGACCGAGCCGAGCGTCGCCAGCAGTTGCGGCAGGATCAGCACGCCGCCGAGCTGGCGCAGCAGCCGGCCGCCTTCGCCGAAGGCGAGGCCGAAACCGGTGCGGGAGCTCCGTTCGACCGCCCCGTCCTCGCGCGTGCCCACCACCGCGAACCAGAGCGCCGCCAGCGCCGCGAGCCCGACCGCGATGGTGTTCGCCTGCGCCGCATCGACCCACGGCCGCCCGCCACCGTCGAGCCGCGGCAGGACGATCGCCCCCGCCGCCGCCAGCAGCGCGAGCAGGAGCGGCGGCGCCAGCAACCGGTTGCGCAGCCGCTCCGACTCCGCCTGCCGCACCGCCCGCTCGCGCGCCGCGACCGCGGCCGTGGGGGCCACCGGCGGCTGCACGAAGCGGGCAGCGACCAGCGCCACCATCGCCACCACCGCGATCCCGACCGCGAGCGGCACTACGCGCACGCCCGACGCGAGCCGCAGATCGCCCGGCAGGAGCCGCGCGCAGAAGGTGAGCCCGAGCAGCGCCCAGAACGCGGCGTTGGCGCAGCGCCGCGGAGCGC
>VGYY01000411.1 GCA_016872815.1 Planctomycetota bacterium | reverse complement strand
GGGGCGCGCCAGCGCGACGAGGTCGGCCGCCTTGCGCAGGCGCGGCGGCGCGGGCGCGGCCGCCTCGCGCGTCAGCGCCAGCTTGAAGCGGCGCGTCCCGCCGCCGGCCGGCACCACGCAACGCAACCGCTCGCCTTCGGCGACCAGCCGGGTGCCGGCGGGTGCCTCGGTCAGCGCCACCAGCAGCGGCCGGCGCTCGCCGGCACCGCGCGGCTCCTTGAGCAGCGGCAGCGGATCGCCGGCGCGAAAGAGGTCGACCTCGGCCAGGAAGGTGCCCTGCTCGTGCGCATTCGCCGGCAGCACGAACAGCAGGTGGCGGAAGGTGCCGATGGTGCCAGCCAGGTTGGTGATGCAACTGCCGTGCTTGCCGCCCTCGCCGAGGCGGGTCGAGTCGACGTCCGCGATCTTGACGAAGCCGGCGGCGGCGAGGTCGGCGGCAGCCGGGTCGACGCTGGCCGGCGCGCCATCGGCCGCGGGGGCCGCCGCGTGTCCCCACAGCGCGAACTTCTGCGGCGCGCGATCGGCGCGATGCCAGCTGAAGGTGTCGATCCGCGTCAACTGCTGCGCGGTCTGCAGATCGACGTGGATGCGGCCGGTTCCGGCATCGAAGAAGGTGACCTTGCCCGGCTCGTCGGCGCTGCCAGGCAATTCGCCGTCGGCGAGGCGCGGCAGGTCGTTCCCGCCGCTGCCCGCCGTCTCGTTCGGGGCCGCGAAGCCGGCGACGGTGCGCACCGTCACTCCCGGAGTGCGGCCGGCAGTGAGCGCGTCGTCCGCCAGCGGTGCGCCCATGGCCAGATCGGACCAGTCGCCGTCGGTGCGGTCGACCAGCACGAGGAGGCGATCGGTCGGCGTCGCCGGCAGCATCGGCGCCGGCGTCACCCAGGCGAGGGTGTCGCTGCCATGCAGGGCGATGCGCGCCCCGTCCTGCTCGCAGACCAGCAGGCTCAGCGGATGGTCGGCGCCGGAGAGCTCGAACTCGCGCGTGATGTAGCGGACGCCCTCGGCCGCCTCGAACGAGGGATGCTCATGCACGGTGGCGCGCCCGACCTGCGCGTGCAGGACGACGTCGTCGCCATTGCGCGACAGCCCGAGCCAGCGGCCGCGCGAGCGCGCGATCGGGCCGGAACGGATCGGGCGCTGGTCGAGGTGGTTGCCGTCGTCGGACCAGCCGGGCGCCTCCGGATTGGTGAACCACGGAGCTTCGTCCGGCCGCGGCTGCGGGCCGTGGGCGCCGTCGAAGGGCGTCCCGATGCGGCGCAACTCGCCCGGCCAGGCGGCTGCGGCGAGGAGCAGGTCGGTGTCGTAGGTCAGCGCCGCGGCGCGGTCGGGCGTGAGTTCGACGGTGATCCCCTTGTTCACGCTGCGACCGGGCGCCAGGTCGACCACGCTGGTGAGGAATGGGCCGTAGTCCATCCGGTCCCACCAGTCCGGCCGGTCGCGCCGGAGCGAGACGCGATCGGCGCGCGTGAGCGGCGTGCCGTCGCCGTCCGGCAGCGGTTTCACCCGCACCGCGCGGTAGCGCACCTCGCTCGCCGGGTCGTGCGCCTGCAGGGCGAAGGTCCCGCTCGACAAGCGCCGCGCACCGCTGGTGCCTTCCGGCTCGAGCCAGTCGACCACCGTGCGGCCATCGATCTTGACCGTGATGCGGCGACCGACGACGCGGACGTTCATCACGTACCAGCGGTCGTCGACCGTCGGCGCCGGGTTCACCTTCACCACGCCGTAGAGGCTGCCCGACTTGATCTCGTCGCCGTGGGTCGAGTTGACCTGCGCCTCGTAGCCATGCGCCGGCCACCCCTCGTCCTGCCAGCGCGTGTGGAAGAAGACGCCGCTGTTGGCGCCGGGCCGGGTCAGCGCCTCGACTTCGAGCTCGAAGTTCCGGAACTGCGCACCCGCCACCGGACCGACGTAGAAGAGGTGACCCCGGTCACCGTGGACGACCAGTTCGCCGTCGCGCAGCGCGAACGCCTCGGCGTGTTCGTTCGCCTTCCAGCCGGCGAGCGACTTGCCGTCGAACAGGACCTTCCAGTCGTTCGCGGGCGCGGCCGGGGCGAGCTGCGGGAAGAGCCCCGCGAATGCGAGCGAAAGCGGCAGTGCGGTGCGACGCATCGACGGCTCCGGGGGGACGCGGAAGCGCGGCATCGTAGCCCGCCCGGGGCGGCTCCACCGTCGCGCGCCGGCTACTCGTCCGCGGCGAGCGGCAACCGGAGCGGTCGGCCGGCGCGAAAGGCGGCCAGCCGCGTCTCGCAGCGTTCGACGGCGGCGCGATTGCCGGCCTCCCGATAGAGCCGCTGCGCCCGCTCGGCCGCATCGATGGCGGCGCCGAAGTCGGCCGCCGCGGCGTGCACC
>VGYY01000410.1 GCA_016872815.1 Planctomycetota bacterium | reverse complement strand
AGCGGCGCGTGGCGCGGCGCGTGACCCGCTTCGCGCTCGAGCGGCGGCGGCGGCGTGAAGACGAGGTCCTGCTCGTCGGCCTGGTCGCCCGACGCGGCGTAGTTCGCGTCGTGGGCCAGCTTGGCGCCGGCGGCGGCAAGGTCGAGCACGTCGAGCTCGGCCGCGAGCTCCTGCACCAGCGCGCGGAACGGCTCGAGCTCGTTCGACAGCGCCGCCTCGCGCAGCGACGCCTTGGTCAGCTCGAGCCGTCGCTGCCGCAGGTCGGCGACGGTCGGCAGCGCCTCGATCCGCACCTTCTGGCGGGTGGCGTACTCGATGTTGCGCATCAACCGATGCTCGCGCGGCTCGACGAAGGTGATGGCGACCCCTTCGCGGCCGGCGCGGCCGGTGCGCCCGATCCGATGGACGTAGTCGTCAGGATCGGATGGCACGCCGTAGTTGACCACGTGCGAGACGTGGTCGATGTCGAGCCCGCGCGCCGCGACGTCGGTGGCGACCAGCACCTCGGTCTGCCCGCCGCGGAACTTCTTCATCACCCGGTCGCGCTGCTCCTGCGCCAGGCCGCCGTGCAGCACGTCGGAGTTCCACCCCTGGGCGCCCATCGCCTCGCCGAGTTCCTCGACCTCGACGCGGGTGCGGCAGAAGACGATCGCCGAGGTCGGCTGCTCGAGGTCGAGCACGCGACCGAGCGCGGCGTGCTTGTAGGGGCGCGGCACGAGGTAGGCGACCTGGCGCACGCGCGGCGCCTCGCCGGCAGCCGGCCGCTCGCGCGCGATCGTGACGCGAACCGGATCGCGCAGGTGCTGTTTCGCGATGGCGAGGATGCGGCTCGGCAGCGTCGCCGAGAAGAGCGCGCTCTGATGGCCCTCGGGGAGCTTCGCGAGGATCGCCTCGATGTCCTCGGCGAAGCCCATGTCGAGCATCTCGTCGGCCTCGTCGAGGACGACCAGCTTCACCGAGTCGAGGTGGAGCGAGCGGCGATTCAGATGGTCGAGCGCGCGCCCGGGCGTGGCGACCACGACCTCGACGCCGCGATCGAGCACGCGCAGCTGCTGACCGATCGCCTGGCCGCCGTAGATGGGGAGCACGCTGGCACGCCGCTCCTTGCCGTACTTGTGGATCGCCTCGGCCACCTGCATCGCGAGCTCGCGGGTCGGCACCAGCACCAGCGCGGTCGGCCGATTCCTGACCGGAGTCCCGGTCACGCAGCGCTGCAGCAGCGGCAGCGCGAACGCCGCGGTCTTGCCGGTTCCGGTCGCGGCCTGGCCCAGCACGTCGCGAGCGGCGAGCAGCGGCGGGATCGCCTCGCGCTGGATCGGCGTCGGCTCCTCGTAGCCGAGCGCGGCGAGCGCGGCGAGCAGCTCCGGCGCGATGCCGAGCGCCGCGAACCCGGCGGTGGCGCTGGTCGCGGCGGGCGCGGTCGCGCCATCGGCGCCAGCCGCGGAAGCAGCGTTGGATTCGGCGGACGCGCCGGTGGACGATGCGGTGGTCATGCCGCCATTGTGCCGGCCCGTGCCGGATTCCCGCCGTCGCCAGCGGCGGCGCCCCCGGCGATATGGTCGCAGCGATGGTCAAGCTCTTGGTCGAGGCCACCGCGCTCTGCAAGCGATTCGGCACGCGCTGGGCGCTGCAGCGGGTCGACCTCACGGTCGCGGCCGGCGAGCTGGTCGCCCTGGTCGGCGCCAACGGCTCGGGCAAGTCGACCCTGCTCAAGCTGCTCGCCGGCCTGCTGCGTCCCGACGGCGGCCGGCTCACCGTCGCGGGGCACGAACCGTGGCGCGAGCGCGAGGCGGTGATGCGGACCACCCGCTTCGCCTTCGCGCCGCCTGCGCTGTTCGAGGCGCTGACCGGACGCGAACAGCTCGTGGCGCTCGCGTCGGCGGGCGGCGCCAGCGTCGCGGCGCGCGGTCGCGAGGTCGAGCGAGCGCTCGCTGCCCTGGGACTCGCGGCGCGCGCCGACGATCGCGTCCGCACCTACTCGTTCGGCCTGCGCCAGCGGCTCACGCTGGCGCAGGCGCTGCTGCCGCTGCCGCAACTGCTCGTGCTGGACGAACCGACCGAGGGGCTCGATCCGGTCGCCGTCCGCGAGCTGCGCGGATTGCTGCGCCGGCTGCGCGACGAATCGGGCATCGCGATCGTCCTGGCCAGCCATCTTGCCGCCGAGGTCGAGCTGCTGGCCGATCGGCTGGTGGTGCTGGAGGAGGGGCGCGTCGCGTTCGCCGGCCCGGTCGAGGAACTGCTCGCGGGGCAGGAGGAATGGGTGCTGGCGGTCGATCGGCCGCAGGCGGCGGCGGCCGCGCTCGTCGCGGCGGGATTCACGCCGCGGCCGGCGCGGGAACGCGACCGCGCGGACGAGCTGCGGGTCGCG
>VGYY01000409.1 GCA_016872815.1 Planctomycetota bacterium | reverse complement strand
CGAACGGCTGGTCCTGGCCGATCCGCACGACGCCGCGGGCGCCCTGCTGCCGGAGTTGTGGCAGCGCGGCGTGCGGCGGCTGCTGCTCGAGGGCGGTCCGACGGTCGCGGCGGACTGGCTGCGCCGCGGCGTGGTCGACGCCTGGTGGCGTTGCAGCGTGCCGCGACCGGCCGGAGGAACCCGCGTCGGGCTGCCGCCCTTGCCGGCGCCGTGGCAGGTGCGCATCGTGGCGGCGGGAGGTGATGCATGGCTCGAGGCGACCTGTTCCTGACGCTGGCGCTGGCGGTCCCGCTCCAGTCGGAAGCGAGCGACGCCGTTCCCGTCGCCGAGCGGGTGGCGGAACTGGTCGCCGCGCTCGGGACGCCGCGTCGCGCCGAGCGCATCGCGGCACAGCGGGAGCTGCTCGCGCTGCCGCCGGCGGCCGACGCCGCGCTGGCGACGGCCGTGCCGCCGCCCGGGTTCGAGCCGGCGGCAGCGCTCGACTATGTCCGCCGTCATCGGCCGCGACCGGCCAGCAGCTGCGCGATCCCCGCCGGCACGTGGCGCGTTGGCACCTCCTTCCCGGCCGACCAGAACCCGCCGCGCGACGTGACGCTGGCGGCGTATTCGATCGACGCCACGGAAGTGAGCTGCTTCGAATGGTGGCAGTTCGTCGAGCAGGCGGGCGGTGCCGCGCCGGCCGGCTGGCGCGGCGGGCGCTACCCGTTCGGCGCCGAGCGCATCCCGGTCGCGCACATCACCAGCGAGGAGGCGGCGCGCTTCGCCGCGTGGGTCGGCGGCCGATTGCCGACCAGCGACGAGTGGGAGGTGGCGGCGCATGGCGGCGAGCCACGGCCCTATCCTTGGGGCTTCGACTTCGAGCCGCGCTTGCGCGCGCCGACGCCGGCCGACTGGCGCAGTGACGGGCGCGCTCCGGAGTCGGGGCAGGATCCCGCCGACCGGGCTCCGTGCGGCGCCAGCGACTTCTGCGCGTCGCTGTCGGAGTGGGTGGTGCTGTCGGACGGGAAGATCGCGGCGCGCGGCGGCAACTGGCGGGTCACCAAGGACCTGCTCCGCCTCACTCGCGCACCGGATCCGCGCAACCAGCGTGCACGCGAGCTGATCGGCTTCCGCGTGGTCGATCGGCAGCCGGCGCGCGGCCGGTGAGCGCGCGCCGGCAGTTCCTCGCTCGCGCCGGGCGCCTCAGCGGCCCGCCGGCGCGCTCGCGGCAGGGGCCGCCGGCAGGCCGAGCTTCAGCCCGAACAGCGCCGCCACCGGATCCGTCGGATCCAGTCGCTGCAGCTCGCCGAAAGCGTCGCGCGCGGCGACGAGGTCGCCGCTGAAGTAGGACTGCCACGCCAGCACCAGCGTCGCCGCCGGCTCGCCCGGGACACGCTCGAGGAAGGCGCGCAGCGCCACCATCTGCTCGAAGTGGTCGGCGGGATCGCCGTAATGGGCGCGCGGATCGTCGGCGAGGATCGGCCAGTCGGGGAGCAGCGACGCGGCGCGCCGCACCAGGAACGCCGCGTCGGCGTAGTTGCCGATGGCGAGGGACGCCTGCGCCAGCGCCAGCTTGGCGAAGGGCTCGTCCGGCGCCGCCAGCACCGCCTGCCGGAACAGGTCGAGCGCGTCGAGATAGCGGCCGGCGGTGAACGCGGTCCAGCCGTCGCGCAGCGCGGCGTCGGCGTCGACCGCCGGATCCGCCGCCGGCACCGGCACCGGCGCCGCGGCAAGGTAGTCATCCGCCGGCGGCACATGGACGTCGTCGCGGACGACGTAGACCGTGGCGTAGGTCGGGTAGTAGCTCGGCAGCCACCAGCACGAAGGCCCCCAGTAGTAGCGGTACGGCCGCCAGTACGGCGCGCAGCCGGGCCGCCACGAGTACCAGAAGAGGCTCGAGCCGCAGAAGACGTAACCGTACTGGACGCCGCAGGGGTCGATGTAGGACGGGTAGCGATTGCAGGGATCGCTGAACCAGAAGGCGACGTCGACGTCGTGATGGCGGTGCGACGCGTGGCGCACGTCGATGTCGATGTCGATGTCGACGTCCACCCGCTCGACCTGCGTCTTCGGCGTGATCGTCGGCTGCCGCGGCACGACTTCGCGGATGGGGCGCGGCAGCGGCGCGATCTCGCGCTCGATTCGCGGTACGCGCGAACCCGGGCGGGTCGTCGGCCAGTCGGTGCGCGGCGCCTCGTCGGCCGCGGTCGGCGCAGGCGATTCGCTGGCGCGCTGCACGCGATCGCGGCGGTGGAGATCGCGCATCGCATCGCTGGTGCGATCGACCTTCACCTCGCGCAACCGCTCGCGCAGCGGGCGCGTTGCGGGCTCGGTCGGCAGGGTCTCGGGCGGCGTCGTCTCGGGCGGCGCCGTCACGGGCGGCGCCGTCACG
>VGYY01000408.1 GCA_016872815.1 Planctomycetota bacterium | reverse complement strand
CGAGCATGGGCGGCGGACGTTACCCGCCGCCGCTGCCACCGGGTGGCCTGCCGCTGCCGGCGTCCGCCGCGGCCGGTGCACCACCGGGCGGCGGCCCCTCCCGCCGCGCCTTCCGCCGGTGCAGCCGCTTCTCCTGCAGCGCCGCCGCGGCCTTGCGGTCGCGGGCGGCCAGCAGCAGCACGCCGAGCACGATCGGTGCCGACACGCCGATCAGGATCCACGAGATGTTGGCGCGCAGCCCCTCGGTCTCGATCCGGAACGGCACGAAGCGCTTGACCACGACCACCGGGCAGGTCACCGTCTGCCGGTTCACCGCCTGATAGGTGTGGAGCTTGAGGAACACGCCCTCGACCAGCACGGTCGCCTGGCCGGTGATCCACTCGGGCGGCCGCTCGGGCGAGATCAGGTAGCTGAACGACGGGCCGTTGTGCACCAGCAGGCTGTGCCAGACCTGCGGCAGGTCGAGCGGGTTCTCGTCGTCGCGGAACCACGGCTTCTGCTGGTCGCTCACGCTGCCGAGCAGCCGCACCGGCGCACCGCGGTACTCGTCGGGGCTCTTCGTCAGCGCCTGGTTGGTGAGGTAGGTCGCCTCGCCGAGCCCGCTCTCCACCTCGGCCGCGGCGGCGAGCGCGTCCGCATCGATGTTCTGCACGAACGACATCACGTGCCAGAGCGGCTCCTCGGGCAGCGTGAGGCGGTCCTCGATGGTGTAGTCGCGCACCGTCGACAGGAGCGCCATCGACAGCTGCTTCACCGGCGGCATGCGCAGGAACGACTTGACCACCCGCTTGCCGATCAGGTGGAGCGTCGGGTCGATCAGCTCGTCCGGATGGTCGGGATCGAACAACGCCAGCTTCTTGAAGAAGAAGCCCTCGATCTTGATGACATCGCCCGGCCCGATGCCGGTCGGCTCCTCGAGCAGCGAGAACGACCACGTGCGTCCGAGGTCGTCGGTGGCGACGCCGCGCCAGTAGCTGAACTGCATCTCGTTGCCGGCCGAGTCGCGGTCGCCGAGCGGCACCTTCTCGGCGGTGGCGAAGTTGAAGCGCGCCTTGGCGACGACCGCCCGGCCGCGCCACTCGCCGGGTTGCTCCAGCAGCTGCTGGTAGACCGCATCGTCGGCGAGGGTCGCCTTGAGCCGGCGGAAGTCGCCGGGGACCAGCTTCCCCGCCTCGAACAGCACGTGGAGGAACGGCCGCGGCTCGCGCACGATCCGATCGGCGGCGGTGGCGTCGCGCACTTCCTGCAGGAGCTCGCGGTCGATCTGCGCCGCGGCGGGCGCGTTCTCGGCCTCGAGCGGCGTCGTCGCCGAATCGACCGGCACGGTCGAATCTCGCGGCGCCTCGGTCAGCTTGAGCCAGCCGAACAGCCCGATCACGACCAGCAGCAGGAAGGTCAGCACCACCAACTGCGTGCGCGGCGTGCGCGGCCCGCCGCGACCAGGCAACTTCGGCGGGGCGAGGTTCGGCGGGATCAGGGCCACGGGGTCCTCGATTCGGGCGGGGGCAGGGTCCGGTCGGCACAACGATGCCGCCGGTCGGCCGGTTCGCGATTCTGCGCCGGCGCCCCCCGGCGAGGGAAGGGCGCGAGGGGATAACGTCGCGCGGCCATGGACCAGGCCCGCCCGCGTGCCGCCGCGATCATCGCCGACGCCCTGCCGCGGCGGTTCGCCGACGAAGCGGCGTTCGACCGGCTCGCGCGCGTGCTGCCGAATCTCGAACGCGACCCGCGCTTTCGCCGTGGCGAGGTCGAGCTGTCGCTCGAGCGCACGCGGGCGCTGTTGCGCGCGCTCGGCGATCCGTTGCGCGGCATCGCGGTGATCCATGTCGCCGGCTCGAAGGGCAAGGGGTCGACCTGCCTGTTCGCCAGTGCGCTGCTCGCGGCGCAGGGAGTCCGGGTCGGCACCTACCTGTCGCCGCACGTCGATTCGTGGTGCGAACGGGTGCAGGTCGACGGCCGGCCGCTCGCGGTGGCGCAACTCGGGCGCTGCGTCGCGGCGGTGCTGGCGGCGGCGCGGCGCGCCCGGCTCGGCGCGCCGACGCTGTTCGAGACGCTGACGGCGGCGGCGTTCGTCGCCTTCCGCCGCGCCCGCGTGGCGGTGGCGGTGGTGGAGGTCGGCATCGGCGGGCTGCGCGACGCGACCAACGTCGTGCGCAGCGACGTCGCCGTGGTCACCGCGATCGAGCGCGAGCACGTGGCCGTCCTCGGGCGCACGCTGGCGGCGATCGCGGCGCAGAAGGCCGGCATCTTCAAGCGCGCCGCGGCGGCGCTGTCGGGCGTTCCGCATCGGAGCGCGCCGGCGGCGGTGATCCGGGCGGCGGCGCGGCGCGTCGGCGTCCGCTGCGCGGAGTGGGGGCGCGAACTCGCCGGGCGGC
>VGYY01000407.1 GCA_016872815.1 Planctomycetota bacterium | reverse complement strand
CGCGTGGCGCCCGGCGGCGATCGCGGCCGCACGCCTCGCCGGCGCCTGCGCTCGCGGCTGGTCGGGCGACTACAACCTGGTGCTGCGGCTCTCGGCCCCGCGGCTGCTCCGGGTGCTCCCGCGCGGCATCTCCGAGCGTGCCGGGCTCGAATTCGCCGCTCCGGCGCTGCTGGCCAGCGTCGTCGCGGCGACCGTGCGCGAGAGCGTCCTGCTCTGGCAGGCTGCCCTGGAAGCAGAAAGCGGGGCGGAGTAGTCCGGCCAGCGCTGGCGGTCTCCGGCGCGCGAACGCGACCCTCAACCGGGTGGCGCGAGCTGCCGGCGCAGGAACTCGAGCCCGCCGGCGAGATCGCCGAACTCGCCGTCAAGCTGCGCTTCGTAGCAGCGATCGAGCAGCGTCTTGAACTCGCGCCCCGGCGTGCGGCCGGCGTCGATCAGGTGGCGCCCGAGCACCAGCGGCTTCGGCGCCGCATCGGCGGCCTGGAGCGCCTCGGCGCGGTCGAGCAGCCAGCGCCCGGCCGGGAAGTCACCCACCGGGCGCGGCGGCCGACCGGCGTCGTCATGCCGGGCGACCCGCACCAGCAGGCGGACGTTGACGCGCGTCGCCAGTCGCCGGATCGCGCCGTCGCCCGGTTGCGCCTTCCAGTACTCCTGCGGCTTGAGGTGCTGCAGCACCAGCGCGACGACGCTCTCCACCACGTCGGCCTGTGCGGTGATCCGCGCCAGGAAGGCGCGCGTCGGGGCCTCGCCGGCGACATCGTGGCCGGGGCTGCGCCAGACGCCCTTGTCGTCGTACGTGGTCGCCGGCTTGCCGAGGTCGTGGCAGAGCACGGCGAGGCCGACCAGCCAGTCGCTCGCGTCACCGCTGCGCGCTCCGGCGAAATGGTCGAGCGCGTGCAGGGTGTGGATCCAGACGTCGCCCTCGGGATGCCAGTCGGGGTGCTGCGGGCAGTCGATCAGCGGCGCGAGCTCCGGGAACCAGCGCAGCGCACCGCAGTCGCGCAGGAAGGCGAGGCCGCGCGACGGCTGCTCGCCGGTGAGGAGCAGCTTGCGCCACTCGTCCTCGATCCGCTCGCGCGGCAGCTCGCCCAGGTCGATCGACCGCGCCAGCGCGACCGTCTCCGGCGCGATCGCGAAACGGAACCGCGCGGCGAACTGCGCCACCCGCAGCACCCGCAGCGGATCCTCGACGAAGCGCGGCGAGGCGTGGCGCAGCACGCGCGCGTCGAGGTCGGCGCGCCCGCCGAGCGGATCGGCGATCTCGCCGGTGAGCGGATCCTCGTAGAGGGCGTTCACGGTGAGGTCGCGGCGCAGCGCGGCGGTCGTCAGGTCGAGGAAGGGGTCGGCGTCGATGGCGAAGCCACGGTGGCCGGTCGCCACCTTGGTCTCGCGCCGCGGCAGCGAGACGTCGATCGGCAGGTCGGCGAGCTTGAGCACGCCGAAGGCGCGGCCGACGTCGTGCACCGCGTGCCGCTCGCGCAGCAGCGCCTCGAGCACGGCCGGGGCGAGCCCGAACACCTCGAGGTCGAAGTCCTTGCGCGGTCGGCCGAGCAGCGCGTCGCGCACGCCGCCGCCCACCAGCCACGCGCGACCGCCGCGCGCCGCGACGGCGCGGGCGAGGCTGCGGACGATCGATTCGAGTTCGGCGGGTGCCGGCGGCGGCATGGCGGGAGGATAGTCACCCGCGGCGCCGGCAGCCGCGCCCGCCGACCTGCGGGTCAGTCGAGCGGCTCGTTCAGCGCGCCCGGCGCGGCGCTGCGGTCGGGGCGGCGCAGCGCCAGCGCGGTGATGGTGGCGACCCAGGGCAGGGCGCGCAGCGCGAACACGGCGAAGCCCTGCCCGTGCCGCGCCGCGTCGGCGCCGAGGCGCAGTTCGACCGTCATCAGCAGGGCGACGAAGAGCCCTGCCGCGAGCGCCCCGAGCGGCCGCCAGCGGGCGAAGAGCACCAGCGCCAGCGCGAGGAAGCCGCGCCCGCCGCTCATGCCGTCGACGAAGGTGCCGGAGAGGACGGTGGTCAGGGTCGCGCCGGCGAGGCCGCCGAGCGCGCCGGCGAGCGCCAGCGCGAGCACGCGGACGCGCGCCGGATGGCCGCCGGCGGCGCGCAGCGCGGCGGGATGATCGCCGGCGGCGCGCAGGTGCAGCCCGAACCGCGTGCGCCCGAGCAGCGCGGCGAGGCCGAACGGCAGCAGCGCGGCGCCGATCCACGGTGCGTGGCGCCACGGCGAGGCGAGCTGGTCGAACGTCGTCACGCTGCCGAGCGCGGGATGGCGGGCGAACAGGAGCGCGGTCGCGCCGAGGCAGGCGAAATGGAGCGCCATGCCGGCGACGAGGGGGTGCGCGCGCGCCGGCACGACCAGTGCCGCCAGCAGCAGCGCGATCACCATCCCGACCAGCAGCGCCGCCAGCAGCGCGGGCCCGAGCGCG
>VGYY01000406.1 GCA_016872815.1 Planctomycetota bacterium | reverse complement strand
CGCCGGACGCCGCCCCCGACCGCCGGGACGAGCGGCGCGATCGCGGCGAGGCCGGCCGTGATCGCCGTGAAGACCGTCGCGACGACGGTCGCGACGGCGGCGAGCGCCGTCCGCCGCCGCGGTGGCCGCGCGGTGGCCGCGACCGCTCGATCTGATCGATCGCGATTCGGCTTCGCGCTCAGAGGAGCGCGCCACGCCCCCCCACGACACCGGCGCGCGGACCCGTGCTCTTCAGGTTCGCGCGTCGGTGTCGACTTTGTCGAAGTCGCCGCCGTCGGTGCTGCGGTTCACCAGGTAGCAGGTCTTGCAGGCGCCGTACGGATCGTCGGAGTGGACGCGGCGACGCATCTCGCGATAGAGCGCGTTGTTCCACTCGGTGAAGTAGTCGCTGCCCTTCACGTTGCCGTTCTTGTGGATGCCGGCAAGGCAGCACGGAACGATCTCGCCGAACGGTCCGACGTACATCCGCTGCCACAGGAACCAGCAGCGCATCGGCGGTGCGGCGGGCGACTTCCCCGTCGCCACGTCGCCCGACCCCGCCGCCGTGAGGGCGAAGGGCGGCGGCAGGTTCACCGAGAGTCCGAGTTGCCGCGCCACCGCCGCCGCCTCGGCCAGCACGTCGTTGGTGCGGCGCTTCCAGTCAGTCGAGGCGTCGAGCATCTCGTCCTTCACCGACTCCTCGGCCACCATCCGCACCAGGTGCATCACGGTGACGTGCTCGGCGTCGAGCTCCTTCGCCAGGCGCAGGAACGCCACCAGCTCCGGCAACGTCCGCTTCATCAGGATCGTGTTCAAGTGGAGCGGTGCCCGCTGCTCCTTCGGCAATGCGTGGCGGGCGCGGTTGTAGGCGCGCAGGTTGCCCAGCACCTCATCGAAGTCGGCGCCGACCCGCAGCGAGTCGTAGGTCCGCTTGGTGGCGCCGTCGATCGAGACGGTGAGCAGCCCCATGATCGACGCCATCCGCTGCAGCAGCGCGTCGCCCTTCATCAGGGTCGCGTTGGTGACCATCTCGAGCTTGACGCCGAACCGCTCCATGTCGTCGAACTTCTCGGCGAGTCGCGGCGTCATCATCGGCTCGCCGAACGCCGACAATTGCACGATCTCGGCGGCCGGATAGAGCTCCTCGAGCACCTTGCGGTAGATCGGCTCTTCCATCCGCCAGTCGACGCCCTTGCCGTATGCCTGCGGACAGAAGCCGCAGGAGAGGTTGCAGACGGTCGAGTTGGTGGTGTTGATCCAGGTCGGCAGCGAGTCGCACGTCTCCGCGTCGCGCGCCTCGGCCGCGAGCGCGTGGCGCCGGTTCTCCCGCTTCAGCGCGAGGAGTTCGTCGCGGGACGGCAGCGCGCCACGCCGGACGCGCTCGGTGACTTCCCGCAACTGGTCGAGGAATGCCATGCGCGGGGACCTCAGCGGGATGCGGCTACCAGCGGCACGTCGCCGCCGAGCAGCAGATCGTGGCGCCACAGCGCGCCATCGGGTGCGCGCAGGAAGTAGAGATAGCGCCCGCTGCCGCCGACGGCCGGGCATACGTCGAGCCGGGCCGTCGCGCAGGCACGCGGCGCGACGTCGGCGGCACCGAAGGTGCGTGCCGGCAGATGGAACAGCCGCCGCGCGGCGGCATGACGCGGCGCGTCCCGCGACTCCGCCGCCGTCGGCAGTTCGGCCAGCAGCAACCCGTGGCGGTCGGGCGCCGCCACCGGCTCGAGGTCACCGCGCCAGACCAGGCGGACACGCGCCGCCGGATCGCCGCCCATCAGCGTCACCTCGGCCAGCGCGAAGCGGCCGCCGCCGGCGCTGCTCGCGCCGGCGATGCGGAGCACGCTGCCGTCGGGCTCCACCGCCAGATGCCACGGCGCCACCGGCACGTCGACCGCGACCGACGGCGCGTCGATCGCGTGGAACTCGACGCGCGCGCCGCCCGTGCTGTCGACGACGCTGCACCAGCCGACCGGCGTCGGAATCGCGGCGCGGCAGGCGGCGAATGGGACCGGCAGCCGTCGCGCCACGGACCCGTCGTCGGCGAGGCACTCGATCGCGCCGCCGGTCGCCGCGCGGAACAGGGACTCCTGCAGCGCCGCGAACGCGACCGGCCGCGTGCCGGCGAGGCGACGGGTGCGCCACGCCGCTGAACGGAGGTCGCGGCGCCGCTGCACGAACGCGCCGCGCGCGACCTCGCGGCGCTCCAGCAGCGCGAACCCGTCGGCCGAGACGACGACGGAGTCCTCGAGCCAGCGGATCGCGCCGCGTGCGACCTCGACCAGCGCCGCGTCGCCGCCCTCGAACCGCACCAGCAGCGCCGCGGCGCCGGCCACCCACTCGAGCCCGCACGGCGGTTGGGGCAGCGCGACGAAACGCTGCTCGGCGAACTGTCCGCTGCCGCCGTCGAGCAGCACCACCCCGGGCCCGCCCTGCTCATCGGCCGACCGCGCCACCGCCACCCGCTCGCCGGCCGGCTGCACCGCGAACGCCACGACCGTCGCCCGATGCGGCGCCGGCGGCATGCAG
>VGYY01000405.1 GCA_016872815.1 Planctomycetota bacterium | reverse complement strand
CGCGCCATTGCCGGCAGCGCCGCCGGCCGCCGGATCGAGCGGCGCCCACTTGCCGCTCTTCGCATCGAGGAAGACCATCTTTTTGTCGTCGCGGAAGAGCTCGAAGTTGCCGCTCTTCAGGTGCACCGGCTTGCCGCGCTGGAAGTCGATCGACCACGCGTCGCGCCCGCCCTTGGCCGCGCCGCCCTTGCCGGAGGCGTCAGCCGGCTTGTCCGCGTCACCCCCCGCCGGCTGCTCGCCGGCACCGCCGGCCTTGCCGGCGGCGAGCGCGAAGTCGCAGTGGTAGCTCTCTGCCCCTTCGAGCTTCTTCAGCGCGGCCCCGAGTTCCGACTTCGCCGCGTCATCGGGAGTGACGGCGGTCACCAACGAGAACACGAGAGAGGCGAGCATGGATGCGGTCCTTGCAGGAGAGGGAGACGGGAGCACCGCCACCCGAACGAAGGTCGGAACTCTAGCCGGTCGCTTCGGAGCGCACGTCTGGACGGCGCGCGGCAGCGCGCTGGCAAGAGTGCATCCCCGCTCGAACCCGGCCGACACCCTGGCGTTGCACTGCGCCGACGATCCGGCACAGCCACCACGGCGGCAGCCGCCCTCATCGACCACGAGGGTTCGACGGCTGATACGGCGGCGAATCGCTGACGTGGGGACGACGCCAACCGTCAGGCGATGTTCTGAAACAGCACGCAGCCGATGAGCTCCACCGAGAACGCCACCTCGGCGACGACGCGAAAGAGCGTCCCGCGCTTGCCGAAGCGGGCGAGCGCCCAGCGGTGCCAGAGCACGAGCGCCGGCACGAACGTCGCCGGCAGCAGGAGGAATGCGGTCGTCCACTGCCGCAGGAAGCTCGCCCCGTGCGAGCCGAAGAGCGGCGCGATCGCGGCCACCAGGGTCGCCGCTGCCAGCAGCGTCAAGCCGCCGCCGACCTGCAACACCGCGAACACCTTGAGTCGGTCGCGCCAGGCGAGCGGGGCGAGCGGCGTGACGGAGGGTGGCGGCGGGGTCGCAGGTTCCATCGTTCGCGCCGCGCGGGACGGGTGCGACTGGTGCCGGAGACAGGACTTGAACCTGCACTCCCTTGCGGGAACTAGGCCCTCAACCTAGCGCGTCTGCCAATTCCGCCACTCCGGCGAGTTGCGAAGGGGCGGGGAGTGTACGGCTGCGGCGGGTGATTGCAAAGTGCAGGACGGCGGCCTGCCGAGAGCTGCCGGACCTCGCGGAGGGTGGTGCGTGCACGAAGGTGGCAGCGCAGGCGGTGACCACGATCACGGTGGCGTCACCCACGTGCCGCTCGATGCCGGCCTGCCGGAGCGCGGACTGCTCGGCTGGCTCCTCGCGCTGCTGGTGGCGGCCGCCGTCTGCTCCGGCGCCTTCCTCCTCGACGCCACGGCGCTGCACCTCCCCGATTGCTGCGAACCCTGGGACGCGGCGATCTACCCGTGGAACTTCTTCTGGCTCGACGCGTTCCCGACCGCGCCGGACGGGGACCTGCTGTTCACGCGCCGGTTCTACTGGCCGGAAGGCGAGGGGCTCGGTCTCTACACGCCGACCTGGGTCTACGCGATCGTCTCGCTGCCGTTCCAGTGGCTGCTGCCGGAACCGGAGTCGCGCCACGTCGCCATGGCGTTCCTGCTGTTCGCCTCGAGCGCCGCCACGGCGCTGCTCGCCTTCCGGCTCGCACGCGAACTCGACCTGCCGCGTCCGGCCGCCGCGTTCGTCGCGCTGCTCGCGCTCGCGGCGAGCGGCCGGATCATGAACGGCGCGCGACTCAATCTCTTCTGCACCGAGTTCCTGCTGCTCTGGCTGCTCGCGGCCTGGCGTTTCTGGCGCGACGGCGGCTGCTGGCGCGCGCTCGCCTTCGGCTTCGCCTCCGCACTGCTGCTGCTGCAGAGTCAGCCGCTGTTCTTCCAGGCGACCCTCGTCGGCGTCGGCTTCGTCCTCATCGCGGCGGTGCGCGGCGCCGGCCGGGCGACGCTCGCCGCGCGCGCACGGCCGTTCCTGCTGGCGCTGCTGCCGTTCGTCGCCCTGGCCGGGCCGTTCGTGCTCGCACTGCTGCGCGAGCTGCCGGCCTCGCCTGCGCTGGCCCACACCAGCGCCTTCACCCAGTTCCTGTCGCTGGACGTCGCCGATCTGGTGCGCCCCAACGGCATCGACCGCTTCCGCGAATGGAGCGGCCGCCTGCTGCCGGAACGCACCGCGTCGTTCTTCGAGTCGGGCGGGATCGCCGGCACCACGAGCCACTTCCTCGGGCTCGGCTGGATGACGCTGCTGGCGCTGGCACTGCCGCTGCGCGACGGCGGCGGGGCGCGGCGCCTGCTCGGCGCGGCGCTGCTGCTGCTCGTGATGGCGGCCGGTCCGGTGCTGCGGGTCGACGGCGAGCCGCTGCTGTTCCTGCCGTGGAAGCTGCTCGACTTCGTGCCGCCGCTCGCGATCGAGAAGTCGCCGACCCGGCTCATCTGGCTGGTGCAGCTCTTCGCGGCGCTCGCCGCGGCGCGGGTCCTCGTCGCGCTGGCCGGCGAGCGCGGCGC
>VGYY01000404.1 GCA_016872815.1 Planctomycetota bacterium | reverse complement strand
CGCGGCCAGCCGCTCCTCGGCACGCACCACCGCCCGCCGGCGCCGCAATCCGCGCGGATCGGCGTGGCGGCGCCGCCATGCGCCGTGCGCCGCCAGCAGGCCGAGAGTCAGCAGCGGCATCGCCACGCCGGCGACGGCGTGCGTGCGCCAGTCGACCGATTCGTCGCCGAGCCGACGCGGATCGCTGTCGTGGGCGAACAGGCCATCCTGCTCGGCCTGCAGTTCCGCCGGGCGCTCCCGGCCCGGCGCCGCGACGATCGAGCCGGGATCGAGTGCGGGCGCCGCGGTCACCTCGATCAGCAGTTCGGCGCAACTTCCGGTGACGTACTCGCGGCGGACCGGGTCGAACCACGCGAGCGTGATCGGCGGCACCGCCCGCACGGTCTCCGCCAGCGGGCGAAGGCTCCAGGTGAAGACCCGCTCGCCGTCGCGGCTCTCGGCGCTGCCGGCGTGCACGCGGAACGAGCGGGCGAACTCCGGGCGGGCGGCGAGGTCGGGTGCGGCGAGCTCGGCGAGATTGCCGCTGCCGCCGACCCGCAACGTGAGGGTGAGCGGATCGCCGACGCGCGCGCGTTCCGGCGCCACCGCCGCCGCCAGCGTGAACGATCCGATCGCGCCGGAGTAGTCCGCCGGCCGCCCCTCGGTTGGCGGCTCGCGCACGAGGAGGCTCGCCGCATGGCCGCGATGGAACAGCTCGTCCAGCGTCGCGCGCCGCCCGTCGAGCTCGGTGATGAAGCGCCCCTTCAGCGTGGCCGGTGCGAACTCGTGGCGGCCGACCGCGGTCGGTCGCAGCGTGCGCTCGAGCCGATAGACGAACCAGTCGTCGGGTGCACCGTCGAGACCGGCGAGCCAGTCGGCGTCGGCCTGGCTCGCCGGCCGCGGCTCGAGGTCGAACGTCGCGTGGCGTGGCCGGTGGTCGAAGAGCAGCAGCGGCATCCCCTGCGCCCGGAACTCGTTGATGGCGAATCCACCCTGGCTGCCGCGCTCGATCCGCGGGGCGAGCCACTCGTCCGGACTGCCTGCGCCCAGCGCCGCCGGCAACTCGGCCCATGGCAGGCGCAGATGCGGCGGCTCCCACGACTCGAGTTGCGCCAGCAGCGCCACCGGATCGCGCCCCTGCCGATCGCCGGCGGCGCGGCGGACGGCGATGCGGAGCGTGAGTCGCGCTTCCTGGTGGGGATAGACCTCGGCCGGCGTGACGCGGAGGTCGAGGCGCAGCCGGCCCTTGTCGTCGGGCGGGACCACGTTGAGCTCGAGGGAGTTGCCGGCGAAGGTCCGGCCGTCCACCGCCACGGTGGGAGAGGGGATCGTGAGGGTGCCGCCGCGCCGCGGCGTCAGCTGGAAGCGGTACTCGACGCCGACGCGCTCCTCGCGCCGCATGCGCCCGTTCACGATCGTCATCTGGCTCGAGCTGACGTCGCGCGAGCCGATCGCGACGACGTCGAAGTCGGTGAACGCCGCGAAATCGGGCGGCGGGGCCGCGGCGTCGAGCACGGCGACTTCGTAGTCGACCGCTTCCCCCTCGAACACGGTGTCGCGCGCCAGCGTGCACTCCACGCGCGGCTCCTGCGCCGCCGCTCCGCCGGCAAGCAGCAGCAGCGCCAGCGCGGCGAGCCAGCCGCCACGCCCGCGTCGCGACGCGCGACCGCCGGCGCTGCGTTCCGATCCGGCGACGTGATCACCAGTCACGGTCGACTCCGCCCGGCCCGATCAGCACCGCGTCCCGCGCCCGTTCGAGCTCTTGCTGCTTCTGTTCCGCCCGTTCGAGCGCCTTGCGCAGCAGCGCCTGCGCCTCCTCGCGGCGGCGTTCCGGCGAGGGCGCGCCGTCGTCGCCAGGCTTCTCTCCTTGCGGGTCCGGCTCCTTCGGCGGCTGCGGCTCCTGCCCCGGCTCCTGCGGCTGCTCCTGCGGGTCGTCCTGCGACTCCTGCTCCTGGTCCTGCTCCTGGTCCTGGTCCTGGTCCTGGTCCTGGTCCTGGTCCTGCGGCTCTTGCTTCGGCAGCAGGTCGGCGATCTCCTGCAGGAGGCGCGCCAGTTCCTGCGCCGGCGGCAGCGCGGTCGCGGCCGCGGCGGCGGCCAGCGCGGCCAGCTCCGCCTGCGACTGTTCACGCAAAGCCGGCCCGTGTTCGAGCGCCTTCGCGCACGCCGCCTGCAGCGTCGCTTCGCCCTGGCCCGCCTCCGCGTGCGCCGCGATCAGCGGCAGCCGGGCAGCGAGCCGCAGCGCGCCCTCGCGCAGCCGCAGCAGCGCCTCGCTGTCGTCGGCGAGCAGCGGCAGCGGCACCGGCGACGGCAGGTCGGCGGTGAAGGGGGCGAGCTCACCGCCGAGCGCCTTCGCGTCGGCGAGCGCGCGGGTGACCAGGCCGCCGAAATCGGCGAGCGAGTTCCAGAGCGCCTCGAGCTGCTCCTGTGCCGACCGGCCGCTCGCGTCGGCCTGCGCCAGGTCGCCCGCCGCCAGCGCCGCTCGCGCCGCGGCCATCGTCTTGCCGACCGCGTCGGCGGCGTCCGCGAGAGCGGCTGCCGCGGCGGCGAACTGCGCCGGATCG
>VGYY01000403.1 GCA_016872815.1 Planctomycetota bacterium | reverse complement strand
CGCTCGTTCGTCGCGGCGACGGCGAAGGCGCCGAGCGTGTGCGCGTCGCCCCAGAGCTGGTCGAGCTCGAGGCGCCAGCGCAGCGGCCCCGCGAGCGGCGCGCGCAGTTCGAGGTCGAGCGCGTGGTCGCGCCCCTGTGCGCCGCCGATGGCGAAACCCGAGTCGCGACCGGCGTCGCCGTCGATCGCTGCGGCGGCGGCGAAGCCCGGCTGCTCGTACTGCGCGACGGCGCCGGCGAACGGCACCTCGCGCCAATCCAGGAGATCGAGCGCGAGCGACGGCTGCGGCGGCGTGCGCAGCAGCGCCTGCCAGACGACGACCCGGCCGTTGCCGTCCTCCCCGGCGCTCCCGGCAGCCGCCTCCGCCAGCAGAGTCACGATCGCGCCGGCGAGGCGCTGCTCGAGGTCGCCGTCGACGCGATTCCACAGCACGACGCGCGCCAGCTCGTGCGCGGCGCCGAGATCGACCTCCCACCACGGATCGTCCTCGATCGCGGTGTGGGTCGTCGAGGCGACCTCGAACCGGCCGTCGGTCACGCCATCGATGGCGCGCTCCGGCGGTCCGCCGAAGGCGGTGCTCGACTGCGTCGCGCGGCCGCTGCGCGCGAGGTCGCTCGCAGCGGCGCCGACACCAAAGACCTCGACCGCGGCCAGCGAGAGGATCCGCGCCTCGCCCGGGAGGTCGATCCGAACCCAGCGCGCGCGCGGCGCGACGGCCGCCGCTGCCGCCGCCGGCGCCACATGCAGGCGCACCTCGTTCACCACGAAATTGCCGTTGCCGGGCGAGCGACCCGGCCCGCCCCCCGGCAGCGCCGGCGCGGCCAGCAGCTCGAGCCGCAGGGCCGCGAGGTCACCCGCCGCGCCCTCGACCACGGTGCGATCGGTCGCCGGCGCGTCGCCGCCGGCGCGCACCACGAGGTCGTCCCCGATCACGAGCGTCGCGCCGTCGCGCGATTGCACCGAGGTGACGGCGAGACGCGCGAACCGTGGCGCCGGCGTCGTCGCACGCAACGCCGCCGCCTGCGCCGTGAGCTGCTCGCCTCGTGCCGCCAGCTCCGCCCGCTGCTGCCGCTGCGCCGCCGTCGGCGCCGCGAGCCGCGGCTCCTCGTTGTCGCGATCGCTGTCCTCGGTCTGGTCGAAGAAGGCGTAGAGCGAGTAGTAGTCGCGCTGCGAGATCGGATCGAACTTGTGGTTGTGGCACTTGGCGCAGCCGAAGGTGAGCCCGGTCCACGCCGCCATCGTCGTGTCGACCCGGTCCTTGACGGCGGCCGCGCGGAACTCCTCGTCGTCCGTCCCGCCCTCGGTGTTGGTCATCGTGTTGCGATGGAAGGCGGTGGCGAGGGTCTGCTCGAGACGGGTCGCCTCGTCGTCCGCCGGCAGCAGGTCGCCGGCCAGCTGCAGCACGGTGAAGCGGTCGAACGGGACGTTGCGATTGAAGGCGTCGATCACCCAGTCGCGCCACGGCCAGAGGAAGGGCCGCAGCGGATCGGAGCCGTAGCCGGCCGAGTCGGCGTAGCGCGCGACGTCGAGCCACGGCCGCGCCCAGCGCTCGCCGAAGTGGGGGCTCGCCAAGAGCCGGCGCACCTGCCGCTCGAAGGCGTCCGGCGCCGCGTCGGCGACGAAGGCGGCGACCTCCTCCGGCGTCGGCGGCAGCCCGATCAGGTCGAGCGACGCGCGCCGCAGCAGCGTCGCCCGATCGGCCGGCGCCGCCGGCGCGAGCCCTTCGCGTTCCATCGCGGCCAGCGTGAAGCGGTCGATCGCGTTGGCCGGCCAGTCGCCGCGCTTCGGCTGCGGCAGCGGCGGCCGCACCGGCGCCACGAACGACCAGTGCTCGCGCACGAGCTGGTCGCCGGCCAGTTCGTCGGGCCACGTCGCCCCTTCCGCGATCCAGCGCTCGAGCGTCGCGATCTGCGCCTCGGTGAGCGGCTTCCCGCTCGGCGGCATGCGCGGCCCCTCACCCTCGCCGCGCACCAGCTCCAGCAGCAGGCTGCCGGCGGGATCGCCCGGCGCGATCGCGGCGCGACCCGAGTTGCCGCCGGCCAGCGCCTTGCGTCTGGCATCGAGCCGCAGGCCGCTCTTCGCCCGGTCGCCCGCGTGGCATTTCGTGCAGCGCTCCGCGAAGATCGGTGCCACATCGCGGCCGAAGTCGACTCGATCGGGGACGCCGATCGAGAGGAGGGCAGCGAACGGGAGCACGTGGAGCATGCGGACCTCTCGTCCGGGGAGCGCGGGAGCGCGAATTCGAGGCGCGAGCTTACTGCTCGCGGCCGCGCTCGGCGCGTGCGACGGTGCCGCGGGGCCATCCGGACCCGCTCCCGCGCCCTCCGGCGCCGCCGCCCCGCCCGCTGCCGTGGCGAACGAGCCGCGACTGCGCGACTTCCCGCTCGACGGCGAACGCGAACTCGACGTCGCACTGATGGTCGAGGGCGCGGCGGAGGCGGCGCTCCTGGCGCGGCGCGCCGGCTCGCTCGAGATCGCGATCGAGTCGGACGGCGAGCCGACGACGACGGCGCGGATCGAGCTTCGCGGCGACGGCGCGCCCGTCGCCCTCGCGCTGCCGGGGACGGCGA
>VGYY01000402.1 GCA_016872815.1 Planctomycetota bacterium | reverse complement strand
TCACCGGAACGACTCCGCCAGCGACGGCAGCCCGCGCGTCCGGTTCAGCAGCTCGGCGAGCGCCAGCCGGCAGGCGCCGCCGGTGGCCGTCGGCGTGAAGTTCGCGCGATGGAGCGCGATGCCGCGCGCCGCGATCTCCTCGCGACGCGGCCCGTCGGCGAGCGCCCGCTGCAGCGTCGCGGCGAGCGCCGCCGGATCGCCCGCAGGGCAGAGGTAGGCGCATGACTCGTCGAGCGCCTCGCGCACGCCCTCGCCGTCGCCGGTCACGACCGGCACGCCGGTCGCCAGCGCGGCGAACACCTTCTTCGGGATCACCGCGCGCGCGGTGGCGCTGGTGCCGAAGATGCCGAGGGCGAGGTCGGCGCGCGCGAGGCGGGCCGGCAGCAGCGGGTAGTCGATCGGCGCCTCGAAGCGGACGTTCGGCAGGGCGAGCTCGGCCGCGAGCGCCTCCATCGCCGGGCGCTCCTGGCCATCGCCGAGCAGCGTGAACCGCAGTCGCGGTTCCGCACGCAGCAATGCGGCGGCGCGCAGGATCACCTCGACGCCATGGAACGGGATGAAGGTGCCGACGAACAGCGCCTCGAGCGCGTCACCGACCGGCGGCGGCGTGCGCGGCACGAAGCACGGCTCGGCGCCGACGAAGACGCGTCGCTGCGGCGCGATCGCGCGGCCCGGCAGCAGCGACTCCGCGATGGTGCGGCCATGGGCGATGGTGTCGACCAGGCAGAGATCGGCATGGCGCAGCGCGAACCGGTCGAGCATCCGCAGCTTGCGCGCCGCCAGGGCCGCGGGGGCGACGCGGCGGCGCTCCGTGACCTCGTTCAGCCAGAGCGAGGCGAACAGGTCGAGCGCGAGCGGCAGGCCGAGCGCGTTGGCCCACAGGCGCGCCAGCGGCATCTCGCGCTGGCCCGGCTTGCCGACCAGCAGCAGGTCGGCGTCGCGCGCCGCCCGCGGCAGCGCCAGCGACAGCCGCGACCAGCGCGGCAGTGCGGTGCCGGTCGCGTGGCAGTCGATCACCTCGACGCCGTTGCGCCGCAGTCCCTCCCGCAGCATGCGCACCCGCGGACTCGCCGCTGCGTCGAAGGCGCCGAAGTAGACCACCTTCATGGCCGGCTCCCGCCGCCGCCGCCGGCTTCGACCAGCAGCGGGCGGTCGCGCGCGACCGCCAGGGTGCGCGCCAGCCCGGTCACGGCGCCGAGCAGGAACGCCGTGCGCGCCTGGTTCAACATCGCGCCGACCTGGCCGATCACGACGAACCCCACCAGCACACCGAGCAGCCCGAGCGCGAACGCGGCGTGGCGCGGTTCGACGCAGCGGCGCGCGCTGCGCGACAGCGAGACGGTGACGGCGACGAGCGCGCCGCCGACCAGCAGCAGGCCGGGCAGTCCCGCCTTGAGCGCGCTCCAGAGGAACAGGTGGTGGACCAGGGTCGCCGCGCCGCGGCGGCGGTCGACCAGTGCGGCGGCGACGTCGAACCGGGTGCCGAGCCCGACGCCGGCGAGCGGGTGGTCGAGCGCGAGCGCCGCCGCGCCGCGCATCTCGCGCACGCGATAGGTCACGCTCGGGTCGCCGGACGCGTCGAACAGCGCCTCGAACCGGGCGAACGCCTGCTCGGCGACCCCGCTGAAGCAGAGCGGCCCGGCGAGCGCGGCGGCGGCGATCAGCAGCGTCAGCCACCGGTTGACCGGCCGGGTCGTGCGCGCCGGGTGGAGCAGCACGACCGCCAATGCGATCGGCGCGGCGCACCAGGCGGCGCGCGAGAAGCTGCACAGCGTGGCGAGCGCGCCGACGGCAACCGCCAGCAGGCAGGCCGCGCGCCGGCGCGCGACGCCGAGTCGCAGCAGGGCAAGCGGCAGCGCGATCAGCGCGAGGCTGCCGAGGAAGTCGGAGACGTCGACGCTGGCGCGGACGAAGCCGCCGTAGTGGAAGCCGCGTGTCGCGCACCAGTCGACGATCGTCACGACGCCGCCCGCGAACAGCGCGAGCGCGACGCCCTGCAGCAACCGCTCGCGGCGCGCCGGCGCCGCGGCGATCGACACCACCAGGAAGTGGGCGACGGCGACGTAGGCGATCTTGCGGCCGTCGCGCACGCAGGCCTCGAGGGGGGTGCCGCGCGCCAGCCCGACCGCGCAGGCGAGCGCGAGGAAGGCGAGGAAACACCAGGGCACGGCGCCGGGCGTGGCGCGCTCGTGCGCCGGCCCGCGTCCGCGCAGCAACGTCAGCAGGAGCGCGGCCAGCGCCAGCAGTTCGGGCAGGGTGACGCGGAACAGCGTCCAATCGTAGAGCGGGTGGGTCGCATCCATCGCGACGGTCGAGCGGTGGCGGATCGCGGTGCAGAAGGCGATCGCCGCGAAGTTCGCCGTCAGCAACGCGAGATCGAGTCGCGCCAGGCCGATTTGCAGCGCGATCGCGCCGGCGCCGAGCGCCGCCGCCGCCAGCAGCGCGCTCTCGGTGCCGTTCGCCAGCAGGCCGGCGAACGGTCCGCAGGCGGCGGCGGCGACGAGGGCGAGCGCCGCCACCAGGCGCCGGGCGTGGCGGCCCGGGTCGGTCGGCGCGAGCGGCATCGCTCCGAGGCTCACGCACCGGCCTCCGCGATCGCCTGCTCCAGCACGCCGGCGACGCCGCGCGCGCAGCGGGAGGCGTCGAGTTCG
>VGYY01000401.1 GCA_016872815.1 Planctomycetota bacterium | reverse complement strand
GGCGTCGAATGCCGGCGCGCCGGCGTCGTCGCCGGTCGCCACCGGCGCCTGGCGCTCCTTCTCCTCGAACAGCAGGCGCACGCCGCTCGAGAACGCGCGCGACAGCGCCACCGTCCGCTCGCGCCACTCCGGCGGCAGTCCGGCCCGCTCGAGCATCCGCGTCGTCATCGCCTCGGCGAAATCGGGGCCGAGCGCCGTGATCGCCGCCTGCATCAGCCCGACCGAGACCAGCTGGTCGTCGAGCTCGCGATCGGGATCGCGCAGCATGGTGAGCTCGGGCAGCTCGCGCCGCTCGAGCGCGGCCGCGAAGCCGGCCGGCACCAGCAGCGCGTGATGGAGTTCGCCGTCGGCGATCTCCCGCCGGACCCACGCCTCGTCGACGGCCGCCGCGCTCTCCGCCGGCTTCAGGTTGAGCGTCGACGCCTTGCGCAGCTCGCTGATGAACCGGCGCGACGCCTCGCTCATGTCCTGGTCGACCACCCAGAGCGAGGTGCGCGACATGCCCCCGTCGCCGCCGCTCGCCAGCTTCATCACGAAGCCGAACACGCCCACCAGCACGAGCGGCAGCAGGAAGCCGAGCGCGACCCCGGTCCGGTCGCGGAAGAAGAGGCGCAGGTCCTTGCGCGCGATCGAGCAGGCGGTGGCGAGCGTGCTCATGCGTCGCGAAGCCTCCGTCCGGTGAGCTTGAGGAAGACCGCCTCGAGATCGGCGCCGGGCAGGCCGGCCTGCTGCGCGAGCTCCGCGGCGGTGCCGATCGCCAGCACGCGGCCGCCGTCGACGATCGCGATGCGGTCGCAGAGGCGCTGCGCCTCCTCCATGTAGTGCGTGGTGTAGAGCAGCGTCTTGCCGGCGGTGCGCAGCGCCTCGAGCGACTCGAACAGGTGGTTGCGCGACTGCGGGTCGACGCCCGCGGTCGGCTCGTCGAGCAGCAGCAGCGGCGGGTCGTGGAGGTCGCCGGCGGCGAGGTTCAGCCGGCGCTTCATGCCGCCGCTGTAGGTCTTCACCCGCTCGTCGGCCCGCTCGGCGAGCCCGGCCAGGGCGAGCCCGCGGGCGACGGCCGCCGCCAGCGGGGCGCCGCGCAGGCCACAGAGCTCGCCGAAGAAGGCGAGGTTCTCGCGCGCGGTCAGGTCGTCGTAGAGCGCCAGCTCCTGCGGCACGATGCCGACCGCGCGGCGATCGGCCGCGACCTGCGCCGGCGCGAACGGCCGCCCGGCGAAGGCGAGCGAACCGGCGGCGGGCGCGAGCAGGCCGCAGAGGCACCTGATCGTCGTCGACTTGCCGGCGCCGTTGGGTCCGAGCAGGCCGAAGATCTCGCCCCGGCGGATGGCGAAGCCGACGCCGTCGACGGCTACGCGGTCGCGGTGGCCGGACGCGCGGGCGGGACGGTGGTCACGTTGGCTCCGTCATGGCGGTGCAGACGCGAGCTCCGTCGCCACCGCGGCGAACAGCGGCTCGATCGCGGCGCGGTCGGCCAACGCCGCCTGCGCCTGCGGAGCAGCGCCGCCGCCACGCAGTTGGAAGCGCGCCGCGAGCTTCTTCACCAGGTCGCCGGCGTGCAGCGCGACGTCGGCCGAACGGGCGAGCAGCAGCTTGGCGCCATCGCCTTCGGGGAGCGCCAGCGCGACGACCAGACCGGCCGTGGCGGTCGCCGCGCGGGCGAGCGCCTGCGCCTCGTCGAAGGTGAGGTCGTCGCGGCGGGAGCAGACCAGGCGAACCGCGCCCGCCGGCCGCGCGGCCGCCGTCAGCTCGGCCGCCGCGGCCGGCAGCAGCGCCTCGAAGCGCGCCTCGCCGCGCTTGCGCGCCGCCTTCTCGGCCTCGCAGAGCCGGCGCACGGCCGCCGCCGCCTGGTCGGGCGCGGTCGACAGCTCGCGCGCGACCTCGGTCAGCGCCCGCTGCTGCTCGCCGAAGACGCGGCGTGCGCGTCCGCCGCAGACGAACGTGATCCGCTTCAGCCCCTTCGCCTTCTCGACCCGCAGCGCGACGATCAGCCCGACTTCGCCGGTGCGCTTGGCGTGGGTGCCGCCGCAGGTGGAGACGTCGAAGTCGGGCACCTCGACCAGGCGGATCCTCGCGCCGGTGAAGGTCTGGCGGCGGATCGCGAAGCGCGCGAGTTCCTCGGGCGTGACCAGGTGGGTGACGGTGGCGCGGTCGTCGAAGACGACGCCGTTCGCCAGTTCCAGCGCCCGCTCGAGTGCCGCGTCGTCGAGCGCGGCGTCGACGTCGATGGTCGCGGTCTCGGCGCCGAGGTGGAAGCTCTTCGTCTCGACGCCGGCCGCGCGCACCAGCGCCGCCGACAGCAGGTGCTGGCCGGTGTGCTGCTGCAGGTGGTCGCGGCGGCGCGCGCCGTCGACCGCGCCAGTCACCGGGGTGCCGGGTGGCGGCAGCGCACCGGCGGCGGCGAGCGGCTCGACGCGATGGGCGATCCGGCCGTCCTCATGCGCGACGACGTCGCAGACCCGCCAGCGGCTCGTCGTTCCGTCGGCATGGGTGGCGACCAGCGTGCCGGTGTCGTGCGGCTGCCCGCCGCCGGTGGCGTAGAAGGCGCTGCGATCGAGCTCGAGCGTGTGACCGCCCTGCGGATCGACCGCTGCGGCCGTCACCCGGGCGTCGAAGGCGAGCTGGTGCGAGTCGGCGAACCAGAGGCGTTCGCAGGTCGGTCCGCTCATTCCAGCGTGAACCACTGCACCTCGACGCGGCG
>VGYY01000400.1 GCA_016872815.1 Planctomycetota bacterium | reverse complement strand
ACGACCGTCGCCGACGACGGACCGCCGTGGCCGCTGACGCCGGCGCCCTTCGCGAACGAGCGGTTCACCTGGCGGCGCGACGCGTTGCGCGGGTGGCGGCACGAAAGCGGCGCGTCGCCGCGCTACCGGATGCAGGAGATCATCACGGGCGGCGTGGCGCTCTTCGACGCCGACGGCGACGGCGATCTCGACGTCTTCCTCAACAGCGGCGGCGCCTGGCCCGACCAGCCGCCGCCCGCGGCGCCCCCCCGCCACGCGCTCTTCCGCAACGACGGCGGCTGGCGCTTCACCGAGGTCGCGGCCGCCGCCGGAATCACGCTGCCGCCGGACGGCTACGCGATCGGCTGCGCCACCGGCGACGTCGATGGCGACGGCGACCAGGACCTCTGCGTGACCGGCGATCGGCGCAGCTGGCTGTTCCGCAACGACGGACCGAAGGACGGCGTGCCGCGCTTCACCGAGTGTGCGGCCGAGTTGGGCGTGGCCGCCGCCGGACTGCTGGCGAGCAGCGCCGCGTTCCTCGATGCCGACCGCGACGGCCGGCTCGACCTCTACCTCGCCGGTTACGTCGAATTCAGCGACGACCGCAACGAGAAGCTCCAGTGCGGCGCCGCCAGCACCGGCCAGCGCGACTACTGCTCGCCGAAGCACTTCCACGGCCAGCAGGATCGCTTCTTCCGCCAGCAGCCGGACGGCCGCTTCGAGGAGTGCGCCCTGGCGGTCGGGCTGGTCGTGCCGGCGCCGCTCGAGGAGAACGGCAAGGGGCTCGGCGTGGTCGCCGCCGACTGCGACGACGACGGCGATTGCGACCTCTACGTCGCCAACGACGGCTGCCCGAACCTGCTCTTCCTCAACGACGGCTCCGGGAAGTTCGTCGAGAAGGGGATGGTGCGCGGCTGCGCGCTGTCGAGCGACGGCCGCAGCCAGGCGGGGATGGGCACCGACGCCGCCGATTTCGACGGCGACCTGGACCTCGACCTCTGGGTGACCAACCTCGACCTCGAGACCAACGGGCTCTACCGCAACGACGGCGCCGCCTTCTTCGAGGACGACGTGCGCGCGGCCGGACTGGCGGCGGCCGACGACGGCGCGGTCGGCTGGGGCTCGCTGTTCCTCGACCTCGACCACGACGGCGACCAGGACCTCGCCGTCGCCAACGGCCACGTGCTGCGCCATGTCTTCGCCACCCGCGGCACGCTGACCTACCACCAGAGGAACCAGTTGTTCGAGAACGACGGCAGCGGCCGCTTCCGGCTGCTGCCGCCCGAGGAGGCGGGCGCGGCGTTCCTCGTCCGCAATGCCGCGCGCGGCCTCGCCGCGGGCGACCTCGACGGCGACGGCGACCTCGACCTGGTGATCGCGCGGCGCGACGACGGGCCGATCGCGCTGGAGAACCGCCATCGCGGCGTGGCCGAGGACGCTGCCCTCGTCACGCTGGTCGGCCGCGCGTCAAACCGCGACGCCATCGGCGCCAGCGCCTGGTGGACGGTGCGCGGCAGCAGCGGCGAGCGGACCACGCGCCACGTGGTGAAGGGCGGCGGCTCCTACGCCTCGGCGACCGATCGCCGGCTCCACCTCGCGCTGCCGGGCGGCGCGCGCGAGGGAACGCTGCGCGTGCGCTGGCCGGACGGGGTGGAGCAGGCGGTCGGCACACTGGCAGGCGGTCGCCACTGGAGCGTGGTCGAGGGCGAATCGCCGGCCGCGGGCGCGCCGTTCCGCGCCCGCTGACGCTGCCCCGACCGGCGGCGATCATTCGTCGCGCCCGACTCCGGCTGTCACGACCTCGCCCATCGGCAGCGGCAGCGCCTCGCCGCGATCGATCTGCGCGATCCACTCGCGCAGCTTGCGCACCGCGTCGGCGTCGCCGCGCGCCTCGGCCAGCGGCAGCGCCTGCGCGAAGCGGTCGCGCGCCGCCGCGGTCTCGCCGAGGTTGGCGTGGACGTAGGCCGACTGCACCAGCGTCGCCGCCTGCGGCGGTCCGAGCCGCTCGGCGCGCAGCAGGAACTCCTTCGCCAGCACCTGCTCGCCGGCGGCGTTGAGCAGCGCGCCGAGTCGCACCAGCAGCAACGGCTGCCGCGGGTCGGAGTTGGCCTCCTGGCGGGCGAGGTCGATCTCCTGCAGCCACGGCTCGATCCGGCGGTAGCGCGCGAGCAGCGCCTCGCCCTCGGCCGCCTCGGCGCCATCGCGCGAGCGGGCGAGCAGCAGCGCGAGGCGATAGAGCGCATCGAAACGCAGCGGGCTCGCCACCAGCGCCTGCCGGAAACGATCGATCGCGAGCGTCCGCTCGCCGCGCTTCTCCGCGAGGCGCGCCTGCAGGATCAGGAGCTCGGCCGGCGCTGCGGAGAACAACTCCGCGGCGTGGTCGGCCGCGCGCTGCGCCGCCTCGAGCTGCCCCGCCTCGAACTCGAGCTCGGCGAGTCGCAACGCGGCCAGCCGCACCGGTGGCGTCGCCGCGACCAGTTGCCGGTAGTGCGCCGTCGCGTCCGCGGTCCGTCCCTGGGAACGGAGCAGATCGGCGAGTCGCAGGCGATGGTCCGTCTGCTCCGGCGCCCGGCGCACCGCCTCCTCCCACGCCGCGAGCGCGGCGCCGTACTGCCGGGCGAAGCCGAGCGCCGTCGCCTGCTGGGCGCACGGCATCGCGTCGTCGCTGGCCGCCGCCACCCGCGCGAACAGCGCCGCCGCCTCGACCCACTGGCGCGCCCGCAGCTTCTGCTCGCCGGCGAG
>VGYY01000399.1 GCA_016872815.1 Planctomycetota bacterium | reverse complement strand
GCACACGCTCACGCTGCGCGTCGTCGACCACGCCGGCGCCGGCGGCCTCTGGAAGCCGGCCTACCTCACGACGGGCCCGAGCGGCGCGGCGCGCGAACTGCTCGAGTGACTTCGGCTCGGCGCGATGCAACCAGGGCGGAGGGTCGCGATGGCCCCGAAGATGGCGAAGGCACAGGACGCGGCCGGGCTGCCGGCCGAACTGCCGCCGCCGCAACGCGCCTGACCGGCTGTCCGCTGCGTTCGCCCGGCTGCGGCCGCCCCTGACTTCGGCGACCTCCCGCGGCGCGAACCACCGTTCGCGCTCCCCGGGGGCGCGCCGGCGGCACGATGGTTGTTCCTGCCGGCGGGGCGCTGCGAAGCGGCGCCGTGGAGGGCAGGGAGATGGTCAGCAGTGCGGGGCGCGCCGGTCCACGACCAGCAGCGCGCGCGGCGCGTGCGGTGCCGGTGGCGCGGCGATCCGCCTGGCCGTGGCTCCTGTTCGCGCTGCCGGTGGCGGTGCTGCTGACCGGCTGCAGCGGCAGTCGCCTCTGGCGGATCTCGCCGTGGGGCTCGGACGAGGCGCCGGGCGACGAGCGGTTCAACGGCTTTCCGCTGATCTACTCCGACGGCGACGCGGCGTCCGTGCTCTGGCCGCTGATCGACGTCGACGACCATGGCTTCGCCGTGCGGCCGCTGGTCAGCCGTGACCGCGACGATCTCGATGTCCTGTTTCCGCTGTCGCACGTCGACCTCGCCGACGGCACCGGCTGGATCCTGACCGGCTATCGCACCGACGCGAGCAGCGGCCTCTTCCCGCTGTTCCACCTCGGGCCGGAGTTCAACTTCGTCGGCCCGTACTGGTGGTGGGAGGCGGACGGCGCCGTCGACGCGAGCGGTCTCTTCCCGCTGGCGTGGTTCGACGACGACCGCGGCAACGGCCTGCTCCTCAACGCCTACTCATGGCACGGCAACCGTGGTCTCTTCCCGTTGTGCAACTTCGGTCCCGAGTGGAACTGGGTCGGTCCCGCGTGGTGGCGCAGCGACGCATCGGGCGTGACCGATTGGAGCCTCCTTCCGCTCGGCTGGCACGACCTCGGGAGCGGCGACGGTTTCCTCGGCCCGGCGTACGCCTTCGGCGAGAACGTCGGTCTCTTCCCGCTGTTCCACTCGGGGCCGCGCTTCGACTCGATCGGGCCGTTCTGGCGGGCCGGCGGCGCGGACGCGGACGACGACTCGGCGTGGGGCGCCTTTCCGCTGGTCTGGAGCGCCACCGATCGCGACGCGGCAACCGAGGACTTCGGCGTGCTGCCGCTCTTCTGGCGCCACACGGAGCCCGACCACGACTGGACCGCCGCGCTGCTGCCGCCGACCTGGTGGGAGACGCAGGGCGAGACGCAGTGCCGTTTCGTGCTGCCGTTCTACGTGCGCCTCGCCGACGGGGACTGCGCCTGCACGATCGTCCCGCCGCTCTACGCATCGCTCGAGCGCGACGGCTCGTCGCACTGGTACACGCCGCTCGCCAATGGCTGGCGTGACGAGCAGTCGTCCGGACTCAACCTCTATCCGTTCTGGTGGTCGAGCGAGTCGGACGAGGCGACCACGCGCGCGCTCCTGCCGCTGTTCCTCTCGCGTGAGCGCGGCGACGAACGGTTGTTCCTGACGCCGCTCGGCGGCCGCGGCTGGGACGCCACCGGAACGACCGGCTTCACCAACTTGCTCGGCCCGCTGTTCCACCACTCGCGCAGCCCCGACCACGCGACGACGGCGCTCGCGTGGCCGCTGTTCCAGCACGACCGGACCGCTACGACGACCGAGACGCGCCTCTTCCCGCTGTTCGACGTCGCGACCACGCCGACCGGCCACGACGCCTTCGCGCTGGCCGGCCTGCTGCGCCACGTGGTCGCTGGCGACGAGCGCTCCCTTCGCCTTTGGCCGCTGTGGTCCGACCGCGAGGCCGCCGCGCCCCCTGACCTGCTCTTCGACCTCACGCTGGCGGGTCGTCACGTCGCCGGCACGACGTGGTCGAACCACCTCTTCCCGCTCTGGTCTGCCGGCGGGGACGAGGAGCGATCGAAGTCCAGCGCGTTGCTCGGGCTGGCGCGCGTCGCCACCACCGAGGCCGGTCACGCGTGGCGCCTGTGGCCGCTCGCGTCGGGCTCGAGCGACGCATCGGCCGACGGCTGGCTCGATCGGTTCACGCTCTGGCGCAGCACGCAGCGCGGCGAGGAACGCTGCGATCGGCTCTTTCCGCTGGCGTCGGTGCGACGCGACGGCGAGGAGGCCGAGATCTCGCTGCTCGGCTCGCTGGCGCGCTTCCATGCCGGTGCCGAGGGGACGTCCGCGCGCCTGCTGCCGCTGTTCTCGAAGAGCTCCGGCCCGGCCGACAAGGACCTGCTCGACTGGATCTCGCTGGTCGGCGTCCACCCGCGCCGCGGCGGCACCGACGTCCACTTCGCCACGCCGCTCGTCTTCGATCTCCACGTGGCGGACGATTCGCCGTCGTGGCGGGCCCGCCTGCTGACACTCTTCTCGTGCCGCCACGAGGAGTTCGACATCAGCGCCGTCGACGTCGGCGCGCCGCCGCAGCTGGTGGAGCGCGATCGGGTCGACTTCCTGTTCGGCTGGATGAAGAACGAGCGGACGGTGCTGGCGCTGCACGACGGCAGCCGGCGCGAGGAGGTCCACCGCCGGCTGCCGCTTCTGTTCGAGTTCGAGCGCGCGGGCGACCGGCGCGAGTGGGACGCGCTCCTGTGGGCCGTCC
>VGYY01000398.1 GCA_016872815.1 Planctomycetota bacterium | reverse complement strand
GCGACGCGCCCGGCTCCGCGCTGCGCCGCAGCTGGCCGCAGGCGGCGGTCGCGTCGGCGCCAAGCGTCCGCCGCCGCGTCGCCACCAGGCCGAGGTCGCGGCAGCGGCGCACCAGCGCCGCCATTCGCTCCTCGTCGGGCCGCTCGAACGGCAGCTCCGGGACCGGGTTCCACGCGATGAAGTTGACGTAGGCGGGGAAGCCATCGAGCAGCCGCGCCAGCTCGTCGCACGCCGCAAGGTCGTCGTTCACGCCGCGCAGGACGACGTACTCGAACTGCACCCGTCCGCAGGTCGCCTGCGCCCAGTCGCGCGCCGCCGCGACCACCTCGCGCACGGGGACGCCGCGCAGCAGCGGCACCAGCCGCTCGCGCAGCGGATCGGTCACCGCGTGCAGGGAGATCGCGAGGCCGACGCGCCGACCGCTGGCGGCGAGACGCGCCACGCGGTCGGGGAAGCCGACCGACGACACGACGATGCGGCGCTCGGCGAAGCCGCCGTCCTCGACCAGGCTCGCCACCGCCTGCAGCAGCGCGTCGAGGTTGAGCAGCGGCTCGCCGATCCCCATCACGACGATGCGCCGGACCGCGGCGACGGCGCGCGCCCACGCCACCTGCTCGACGATCTCGTCGGGGCCGAGGTTGCGCACCAGCCCGCCGATCCCGCTGGCGCAGAACGGGCAGCCGACCGGACAGCCGACCTGCGTCGAGATGCAGACGGCGTGGCCGCCGCGTTCGACCGGCATCACCACCGACTCGACTCGCCGTCCGTCGTGCAGCTCGAGCAGCAGCTTGGTCGAACCGTCGGCCGCCGGCGACCGCGCGATCGGCTGCGACCGCGCGGCGACCCAGCCGTCTGCCATCAGGCGCCGGCACAGCTCGGCCGGCAGCAGCAGGCCACGGGTGTCGAGCGTCGTCAGCGGACCGGGTCCGGCGCGGAGCACGGCGCGCCGCAGCGCGCGGGCATGGGCGGGCTTGCCGCCGCACGCCGTCACCGCTGCGGCGAACGCGTCGCCAGAGCTGGCGAAGAGCGCGCGCGGCGTCGCGGCGACCGCGTCGCGCTCTTCGCCCGCCTCCGCGTTCATCGGTCGCTCCACATGCAGTGGCGGGTTCACCGGTTCGCGCAGGACTTGCGCCACCCCCCGCTCCCGCGTTCTACTGCCGAGCACTGGCCGGACCAGCAACGGACTTGCCGCCTCGGGATGACGGCGAGTCCACGGACCCACCCCATTCCGCAGCTTTCCCCATGAACCGGTCGACGCCCGGACGCCTGCAAGAACTCACCATCCTGTTCGCTCGCTGCCGCTACGGCTGGCGCGACTTCTTCTTCGAGCTCGAGCAGGGCGAAGGGGCGGTTCTGAGCGAGGATCCGTGGGAAGACCTCGACGCCTTCCTCGGCGAGGCCGACCCCGAGCACCTCGCGACCTTCGATCGCACGCTGGTCGAGATGGCGACCGGGGACGACGCCAAGGCGCAGGCGCAGGCATTGACCATCGTCGCGACCTGCGCGCGGCCGTTCGACCTCGCACCGGTGCTGGCGAACGAGACGCGGCTGAAGAAGGATCTCGAGGCGCACCTCGCGCTGCTGCTCGCGATCGGTCAGCGCAACGACCCGCGCGGGCGCGCCAGCGTCGATGCGGCGCTCAAGGACCCGCATCGGCGGCACGCCGCGCTGATCGCGCTGGCGCAGCTCGACCCGGCGGCGGCGGCGGTTCCGGGCAAGGCGGCCTACCTGAAGGACCGCAACCAGATCGTGCAGTCGCTCGGGCGGCCGCTGGCCGAGGAGGAGTACGCCACCTACTACCAGATGGCGGAAGGCGTCCTGCAGGTGCGCGGGCGCGAGGCGCTCGGCACCTTCGTCGCCGCCACGGCGGGGGACGACGAGGCGCTGCGGCAGGAGCTCGCGCAGCTGGCGCGCCGCATCGAGCAGCAGGCGGCAGCCACCCAGGCGTGATCGAGCCGGGCGCCGCGGCGCTCGAAGGAGCGGCGCGGTGGAATCGACGCTGACGCTCCTCTCCAGCGCGGTCGCGGCGCTCGGTCACCTGCTCTTCGCGTTGGCCGCGCGGCGCTCCGGCCATCCGGTCCCGCGCGCCTTCTCGCGGGTGGCGCTGGCGTTGTCGGCCTGGAGCGCGGCGCTGCTGTTCCACGCCCTGCAGCCGCGCGGCGACGACGCGCCGCTGGCGTGGCTGCTGGCGCTGGCGCTGGTGCCGCTCGGCTTCGAGCTCGCCGCGGCACTGCACGGCGAAGCGGCGCGATTGCGGCTGGCGGCGCGGATCGCGTGGTGGGTGGCGGCCGGCGTCGGCGTGGTGTTGGCGCTGGCGCCCGGGCGCGGCGTGCCGCTGGCGACGGCGCTGCTCTTCCCGGGGTTGTGCGCCGTCCTGGTGGCGGTGGCGCTGGCGGCGCGGGCGCGCGGCGAGAAGCCGGGGCTCTTCGTCGGCGCGTCGGCGATCGCGCTGGCGGCGGCGCTGTTCGACGCGCTCGAGTGGGGCGGGGATGGCGGCACGCCGCTGCCGCGCCTCGCCGGGCTCGGCAGCCTGCTGATCGTCGCCCTGCTCGGGTCGGCGGTGGCCCGCCATGGCCTGTTCGAGCAGAAGCCGCTGCTCGGTCGCGCGGCGACGCTGGCGCTGCTGGCGCTGGCCGCGGCGGTCGCCGTCCACGCGGTGCTGGCGCGGGTGGGAGCGGTGGCGGACCGGGTCGATCCGGTCGCGGCGCGGGTGGTCGTGATGTGGCTGGCGCTGATGGGCTTCGCATTGCTGCGCGAGCGGCTGCTGGCGCTGCTGCGCTCGCCCGGCGC
>VGYY01000397.1 GCA_016872815.1 Planctomycetota bacterium | reverse complement strand
GGCCGGCGCGCCGGTCGAGGCGGTCCGCCCCGAACCGGTCGACGACGAGGAAGCGGAGCTGCCGCCGCCGCCGATCACGCTCGCCAGCGCCGAGGCGCTGGCCGAGGCGGCGCGCCGGCCGCGGATCGACGCGCACGTGGCGCTGCTCCTCGACTTCGAGGTGAAGCTCCTGCGCGCCTGCGGCGATCGCTTCGGCGCGCTCCACGCCACCCCCCCGCGCGAGTTCCTGCTGCTCGGCGACGCGGCGCTCAAGGACGGGATCGTCGGCCGCGCGCTCCACGCCGACGAATGGGACCTGCGCCCGACCCAGGTGGCGCTGTTCGAAGCGGCGTTCGCGCTGCTCGGGCAGGAAGGCGTGCTCGCGTGCGATCCGCGCCGGGTGCAGACGCCGCTTGACCACGCGCAACTCGCGCACGGCCTGCTCGCCAGCGCGATGGCGCTCGACCACGACGTCACCGCGTGGCAGGAGCGCGTCGACGGCTTCACGCCGCTGACGCCGCTGCTGCCGGAACTGCGCAGCCGGTTCGAGGAGGCGCTCGTGCCGCCGCCGATCCCGCGGCTCGTCGATGAAGTGGCGGCCCGCTACGCTGCCGACCTTCCCGCACTGGCCGCGCTGCTGAAACGCTGCACGCGAGGCGGCTGACCGCGCGCCCGGGGCGGGAGCGCCGCGGAGCCCGCCCTGCCATGCCGACGTTCCCCGCCGATCCCGCCCCGTTCCGCGCCCGCCGGGCGCGCCTGCTCGCCGCGATGGAAGCGGGCATCGCGGTGATCCCGACCGCCGCGCCGCAGCATCGCAACGGCGACGCCGAACGGCGCTTCCGGCCCGACAGCGACTTCTGGTGGCTCACCGGCTTCGACGAGCCGAATGCGGTGCTGGTGCTGGCCAAGGGGCGCAAGGAGGGTGAGGCGCTCCTGTTCCTGCAGCCGCGGGCGCGCGACCAGGAGATCTGGACCGGACGACGCCTCGGCGTCGAGCGGGCCAGCGCGGCGCTCGGCGTCGACGAGGCGCATCCGATCGAGCAGTTCGAGGCGCAGCTGCCGAAGCTGCTGCGCGGCCGCGACCCGCTCTGGTACCGGACCGGTCTCCGGCCCGACCTCGACCGGCTGATGCTCGACCAGGTCGCCGCGTTGCGCCTGCGCGTGCGCGAGGGCAACCCGGCGCCGGCGCGGCTGCACGATCCCTCCCCGCTGATCCACGAGATGCGCCTGCACAAGGACGCCGGGGAGCTCGCGGCGATGCGCACGGCGGCGCGCATCAGCGCCGCCGCGCACGTCGCGGCGATGCGCGCCACCCGGCCGGGCGTCGGCGAGCACCAGATCGAGGCGCTGGTCGAGCACGAGTTCCGCCGCCACGGCGCCAAGGGGCCGGCCTACACCACCATCGCGGCGAGCGGCCCGAACGCGACCATCCTCCACTACATCGAGAACGAGCGGCTGCTGCAGGCGGGCGAGCTGATGCTGCTCGACGCCGGCGCCGAGTACGACTGGTACGCCGCCGACATCACCCGCACCTGGCCCGTGAGCGGCCGCTACACGGCGGTGCAGCGGCGCGTGGTCGAGATCGTGCTCGAGGCGCAACGGCGGGCCATCGAGCAGGTGCGGCCCGGGGTCAACTTCCAGGCGGCGCACGACAGCGCGGTGCGCACGCTGTGCGAGGGGCTGCTCGAGCTGAAGCTCCTCACCGGCAGCGTCGACGAGGTGATCGCCAACCGGTCGTTCCGCCGCTTCTACATGCACCGCACCGGCCACTGGCTCGGCCTCGATGTGCACGACGCCGGCCATTACTTCGCCGGCGGCCAGGACGTGTCGACGACGCCGCTCGCCAACCTGCTGCACCGACCGCTCGCTCCGGGGATGGTCGTGACCGTCGAGCCGGGTCTCTACTTTGCCGAGGACGACGAGACGATCCCGCCCGAATACCGCGGCCTCGGCGTGCGCATCGAGGACGACGTGCTGGTCACCGCCGGCGGGCACGAGATCCTCACCGCCGACTGTCCGAAGCAGGTCGGCGAGGTCGAGGCGCTGGTCGGGACGGCGTGATCAGGGCGGCGGGGCCGGACGCGCCGCGCAAAACGGCGCGAACGCTCCGGCGTACCGCGCGGCGAAATCGGGGAACAGCGCCGGCTGCACCAGCGCCGCCAGCAGCTCGGCGGAATCGACCAGCCGCGGCCCCGGCCGGTTGAAGTAGGCCGAACCGTCGGCCACGAACACCCGGCCGAGCGCCCCTGCCGGCCAGCGCGCGAGCGGCAGCGCCGAGCGGATCGTCGCCGCCTCGGCCAACGTCTGCGGCAGCGGATAGCCGCACGGCTTCACCACCACCACCTCGGCGTCGAGCCGGTCGAGCTCCGCCGAATTCGGCTGCGGCGCCTTCTCTCCGGCGCGCGCGCCGACCGCCTCCCCGCCGGCGAGGGCGACCAGCTCGGGCATCCAGGTGCCGCCGAGCATCACCGGCTCGAGCCACTCGACCGTGACCACGCGCGGCCGGTGCAGGGCCGCCGCGGCGCGCCGCGCGACGGCGTCGAGGCGGCGGCGCCAAGCCGCGGCGACCGCCGCCCCCTCGCGCTCCCGCCCGAGCGCGCGCGCCACGGCGGCGAGGTCGCGGAACAGGTCATCGAGTCGCCACGGGGAGAGCGTGACCAGCGCCACGCGCCGACCGGCGACGCGGGCGAGCGCCGCCTCGACCGCCGCCCGCGGCACGGCGCAGACGTCGCAGAGGTCCTGGGTGATGACCACGTCGGGCGCGAGCGCGGCGAGCAGCGCGCCATCGAGCGCGAATGGAGAGAGCGCCGCCGCGCCGGCGTCCGC
>VGYY01000396.1 GCA_016872815.1 Planctomycetota bacterium | reverse complement strand
GGGCCGCGGCGACGTCGAGGCGCCCGAATTCGGGGCAGCGAGGATACAGTCCCGCGAAGGCCGCCGCGCCGAGCGAGGGGCGGCCGGCCGGCCGCGGCGAGCGCCGCGACGGCCGCGGGAGAACCCGGGAGGAGCGAACGATGGTCCGTCGTCGTCGGCTGAAGAAGGCGCCGCCTGCGTACCAGCTGTTCGTCAAGCGTTTCCCCGGGCTCGGTCGGGCGTGGGAGCAGCTCGGGGATGCCGGGGCCGCGGCCGGGCCGCTCGACGCGCGCACGCAGCGGCTGATCAAGCTGGCGCTGGCGATCGGGTCGCGGCAGGAAGGGGCGGTCCACTCGGGGGTCCGCAAGGCGCTCGCGGCGGGGGCGACGGCGGCCGAGCTGGAGCAGGTGGTGGCGCTCGCGGCGTCGCTGATCGGGCTGCCAGCGACGGTGGCCGCCTTCTGCCAGGTCCGGGAAGAGCTGTTGAAGGAGGGTGCCGGGAAGCCGTGAGCAGGCGCGGGTGCGCCGGCGGGCGGCGCTTCCCGCCGGTCGGCCGGCGACCCCTCGTCAGCGGCGCCGATCGAACCTAGCGTGGCGCACCGCCGTCGCAGGCGTGCGGGCGTCGCTGCCGCAGCCGCGTCGAACCAGGGAGGAGCCGCAAGTGAACGCCTCGTCGCCATCATCCGCGCAGTTTGTCGTTCGTTCGTCGCGGCGCCCGCGGCTCCCGGCTGCGGCGCTGGCGCCGTGGCTGGTGGCCGCGCTGGCCGGAGGAGCGCTCACCCCGGACGCCGCGGCGCAGCTGCACGTGAGCTATCGCGACTGCGACATCGGCGGCACCGTCGACGTGGTGATGACGGCGCCGGTCGGGACGCTCTACGCCACGATCGCGTCGCTGACCGAGGGGCCGACCTGTTTCGGCCCGAAACATCTGGTCGGCTGCCTCGACGTCGACTTCGCGTTCATCGACCTGACGCTGACCATCCCGAGCTGGTTCCAGGTGATGCCGGCGCCGGGCACCGTGGTCGAGACGCTCGACATCGACAACGACCCGCTGCTGGACGGGCTCGTCGCCAACGTGCAGATGACGTCGCTGGTGAACGGCAAGTTCACCGAGAAGTCGAACCTCTGCAAGGTGATCTTCGGCACGCCGGACAGCTGGCACCATTCGCTGGCGCCGCTGATCGGCGATCCGGCGGCGATCCCGGCGATCGAGCTCGATGACGGCCGCATCGCCCTGTTCGGCGCCGCCGGCGCCACCGGCGAGGCGTGCGAGGCGTGGGAGCCGTGGCGGCAGGTGTCGAGCGCGCTCGCTTCGCTCGCGACCGGGCGCGGCGGCCATACCGTGACCAAGTTGCAGGACGGCCGCGTGCTGGTGTGCGGCGGCGCCGACGTGAACCTCGTCGTGCTCGGCAGCGCCGAGCTCTACGACCCGCTCACCGACAGCTGGACCGCCACCGGCGCGATGACGTCGGTCCGCGCCGGGCACACCGCCAGCCTGCTGCCCGACGGCCGCGTGCTGATCGTCGGCGGCACCACCGACGTGAGCGATCCGCTGATCGGCGCCACCAGCGCGTTGAAGACCACCGAGTTCTACGACCCGGTCACCAACAGCTTCGCCGCCGGCCCCAACGTGCAGCGCGCCCACGTCGCCCACTTCGCCACGACGCTGGCGACCGGCGACGTGCTGATCGGCGGGGGCGGCAGCTACACGACCATCTTCGGCATCCGCATCCCGGCGATCGACAACCACGCGCAGGCGTTCCAGATCGCGACCGGCACGTGGACTGCCGAGGTCGCGATGAAGGCCGATCGCGCCGCGCCGAGCGCCGTGCTGCTCGCCGACGGTCGCGTGCTGCTGGCTGGCGGCATCGGCGGCAGCCTCACCAATCCGACCAACCTCGCGTCGTCGGAGACCTTCGATCCGGTCACCGCGAAGTGGACGTCGCGCGGCGCGATGAGCGGCGGCCGCTCGGGCATGCCGCTGCTGGTGCTGCCCGGCACGAACAAGGTCCTGGTCGCCGGCGGCGCCACCGGCACGAGCGTGACCACGCCGGTCCCGACCGATCTGGTCGAGCTGTTCGATCCCGCCACCAACACCTTCGCCGTCGTCGCGCCGCTCCCCGAAGCGCGCGCCGGCTCCGCCGCCATCCTGCTCGGGAGCAACCACGCCGCGCTGTTCGGCGGCGTCGGCGGCGTGCCGACGGGGGTGGCGATCTACCACGACTGAGCGACGGCGTGCGCGTCGCGACCGCGGACGCGCGCGCCGCCCGTGCGCCGGCCCGAACGTCGCCGTCCTTGACCCTGCTCGGCCACGCCCCTAAGACGTTCCCACCCTGCGCGGCTCGCTCCCGGAAGGGAGAGGGCCGCGCGTCCGTGTCCGCAGGTCGGGCCGTAGCGCAGCTTGGCTAGCGCGCTTGCTTGGGGTGCAAGAGGTCGAGAGTTCAAATCTCTTCGGCCCGACCACTGCCTTGCGGCGCGGCACCGGGAATCAAGCCGACGCGTGGCGGAGGACGCTGCGCTTCCTGGCGGAGTGAGGCGCGCGCGGACGCGTGCTCGCGGGGGCACCCCGAGCGGCTGCGCGGGTCGAACGGCACGCGCTCGCCTCGCGGCGCCGGCGGTCGTTTGCGTCCGCCGCGAGTGCGGCGCACCCTGTCGCTTCGGTTCCGTTTCGCGTCGACGCACTTGGAGTCCTGCCATGCTGCGTCTCGCCACCGCACTCGTCGCCGGCGTGCTCGTCGGCGCGTCGCTTGAGCCCGCGACCACGCAAGGTGCCGCAGCGACGTCGTCGGCGAAATCGCCGGCTGAGTCCGCCGCCGCGCCCATCCGCCTCGGCAACTTCTCGGTCAGCCTCACGGTGAAGGA
>VGYY01000395.1 GCA_016872815.1 Planctomycetota bacterium | reverse complement strand
TCATCCGCGACGGCGCGCCAGCACCAGCGCGCCGCCGGATAGTCGCCGAGCCCGACTCGCGGTGTCCATGCCACCGCGCGGGCCGGCGCGCCGCGCGCGATCCAGAGTGGTCCGCTGGCGTCGGCGAGATCGAGTCCGTCGTGGGCGCGGTCGAGCGCCAGGGCGGCCGCGAGGTTGCCCGGACCGCGCAGCAGCACGCCGTCGTGCCGACCGGCGATGAACTCGCGGCGGCGCCGCGCCGAACCGGCCCGGCGCGCTCGCGCGGCCCGCGCCGCCGCGAGCCCCGCTGGCGCCGCCGCAGCAGCGGCGGGCGTGGTGGTCGGCGGCTCGAGCACCGCCGCCCGCAGCAGGATCGCGCACGCCTCGCCCTGCTCGCCGGTGCGGGCGCCGGCGACGACATTGATGCAGAAGTGGTTGCCCCAGGTGAAGTAGACGTACAGCCTTCCGGCCGGGCCGAACATCGTCGCGCAGCGCGCCGTCGGACCGCGGAACGAGTGGCTCGCCCGGTCGCGCCGCCCGCCATACGCCTCGACCTCGATGATGCGCGCCAGCAGTCGCGGCGCCGCCGGCCCGTCGCCGTAGCGGCGGACCAGCCGCTGCCCGAGCAGCGCGCGCGCCACGATCAGCACGTTGCGGGCGAAGAACGGGGCCGGCAACGGGCGCAACGCCTCGGCGTCGCGCGTCGTCACGTCCGCTCCCTCCGCGCGCGATAGAGTCCGGCGCCATGCCCGATCCGCGCACGCACTCGATGGGGCTCCACCTTCCCGGGCTCCTCACGATCCTGGGCGAGCATCTCTACTCCGACCCCGCGGTCGCGCTGCGCGAGGCGCTGCAGAACGCCCACGACTCCTGCGAGCGCCGCCGTGCCGAAGAGGCGCCGCAAGGCTACGCGCCGCGGATCGTCGTGCGGTTCTCGCGGCGCGCGCGGCTCCTCGAGCTCGAGGACGACGGCAGCGGCCTCACCGCCGACGAGATCCGCGAGTTCCTCGCCACCATCGGCCGCTCCTACACCGGCGAACTGCGGGCCCGGCTCGAGCTCGGCGCCGGGGCGGAGCTCGCCGCCGCCGAGCAGTTGATCGGCCAGTTCGGGCTCGGCTTCCTCTCGGCGTTCCTGCTGGCGAAGCGGGTCGTACTCACCACGCGCCACTGGCGCCCGGACGCCGCGACCTGGCAGTTCCGCTCGACCGGGGGCCAGAGCTACGAGCTCGAGCAGGTCGCCCCGCGCGAACGGGTCGGCACGACGCTGCGCATGGAGCTCAAGGCGGCCGCGCAGGTGCTGCTCGACGCCGACACGCTGACGCGGGCGATCGTGCTCTTCGCCGACTTCCTCGCCGTGCCGATCCATCTGGCCGAGGAGGACCTGGAGCCGACGGCGGAGCCGCTGAACCGCGGCGAGGCGCCGTGGCACCGTGGCGGCGACGCCGCCGACCACGAGCGCTTCGTCCGCGAGCGCTTCGACGTCGAGCCGCTCGCCGTGCTGCCGCTGCGCGACGTGGTCATCGCGCTCGCGCAAGACCGCTTCACCCTGCCGCTGGCCGGCGCGCTGTTCGTGCCGCCGGGCTCGGTCACCTCGCTGCGCGAGTGGGGCGAGGTGGCGATCTACGTGCGGCGCATGTTCATCTGCGAGCGCGAACGCGACCTGCTGCCGCCCTGGGCCCGCTTCGTCCGCGGCATCGTCGAATCGCCGCGCCTGCGGCCGACCGTCAGCCGCGAGTCGCTGCGCCAGGACGAGCTCTACCGGCAGGCCCAGGCCGGGATCGAGGCGCAACTGCTCGAGTGGTTCGAGCGGCTGGCCCGCGACGACGCGGCGTGCTGGCGCGAGATCGTGCTGGCGCACAACGACCTGCTGAAGGGCTGGGCGCTGCAGGCGCCGCGCCTGTTCCGCTGCGTCGCCGATCGCGTCCACTTCGAGACCTCGCGCGGGCGGCTGACGCTGCCGGAGATCCGCGCCCGCTCGGGCGACACGCTGCACTACTTCAGCGACGACTCCGGACTGAACCAGGAGCGGCTCCTGTTCGAGGCGCGCGGCCTGCTGCTGATCGATGCCTCGCGCTTCGCCGAGGAGGCGTTCCTCAAGCGCTATGCGGCCGAGCGCGCCGACGTGCGGCTCGACCAACTGCGGCCGGGAGCGCTGTCGCTGTTCCGCGGCGCCGAGGGGGCGTTGCCGCGGGTGCGCGCCTGGTGCGCGGCACAGGGCCATCGCGTCCGCGTCGCCGCCTTCGAGCCGCCCTCGCTGCCGGCGCTGTGGATCTACCCGCCGACGCACGACCGCGCCCGGCGCGTCGAGGAGGCGCTGGAGCAGGACCGGATCGGCGGGCCGGTGGCGGAGCTGATGCGCGAGTTCCTCGACCGGCGTCGCCCCGCCGACGCGGCGCCCGCGCTGCACCTGAATGCCGACAGCGAGCTGCTGCGCCAGCTCGACCTGCGCGGTCCGGACGACCCATCGTTCGCGCCGGCGCTCGAGGTCGTGCTGCAGGCGGCCCGCTTCTTCGCCGGGAAACGGATGAGCGCGGACGAATCGCGCTTTGCGTTCGAGAGCGCGATGGCGTCGCTCGCGGCCCTGGTCGGCGCGGTGCGGTGAGCGGCGGCCGGGCACCGTGACCAGCGCCCGCCTGCGCGACCTGCTCGAACGCGAGCTGCCGCGACTCCACCTGCGCGGCGACGGCGAGCTGGTGCAGGAGTTCCTCGCCCTCGACCATGGCGGCGAGTTCCCGCACCTGCCGCGCTACGTCGAGGAGTGCCGGCGGGTCGCGCGGGTGGCGCGCGACCGCGGCGCGGAGTGGCTGGCCGCGGTGCTGCGCTACTTCGCGGCGCGGACCGAGGCCTTCGCGCTCGACCGTCCG
>VGYY01000394.1 GCA_016872815.1 Planctomycetota bacterium | reverse complement strand
GCGCGCCGCCTGGTGGACGGCGCTCGCGAATGCCGCACCCGGCACGCCAGGGGCCCGTGCGCACGCCAGCCGCGCGATGGACCAGGCCTTGGCGGCGTGGACGCAGCTCGCGGAGTCGCCCGCCGCGCGCAGCTACGCGCCCTTCACCGACCGCCTGCGCATGCGCACCCACACCTTCCATTGGCGCGACGAACTGCCGAAGGTCCGCCAGGAGGCCGAGTCGCTGCGCCGCCTCGCCACGGAGCCGCCCCCGCCGAACCCGGCACCGCCCGCCGGGACGCCGCGGCCGGCGGCTCCCGATCCTGCGCTCTCCTTCGTGCTGGAGCGCGAAGAAGTCGTCGCCAGCCTGCCGGCGAGCGGCCTCGACCGCGCGTTCCTGCTGCACAAGCCACTGCCGAGCTCGACCTTCTTCCACCGGGTGGCGATGGAGCGCGACCGCGGGCGCTTCGTCGCACGGCTGCCGCGACTCGACTGCGGCCACCTGCTCGCCGCCGAGGTCGCGCACGGCGACACCAGCTGGCGACTGCCCGACCCGCTCCGCGCGACGCCGTGGCGGGTCGTGCCGGCGCGCTCCGCCGCCACGCCGCTCTATTTCGCGACCGGCAGCGCGCTCGACCACCTCGACCCGGCGGTGCTCGATCCCGCCACGTTCGGCCCGTTGGTCGTCGGGCCGCGCGCCTGGCAGACCTTCCGCGACTTCGAGCCGACCCTGCAGCGCAAGCTGCTGAAGGCCGTCGAGCGCGGCTGCACCCTGCTCCTGCTGCAGCAGGACTACACCTCGGGCCGCTACCCGCTCTCCTGGCTTCCCGAACCGCCCAAGGTCGAGAATGCCCGTCTCGACACCTTCGACCCCGGCGGCGCGCTCCGGCTCGACGTCGTCCGCGCCCCCGACATCGTCACCCAGCGTTTCGTCGCGACGCCCGGCTGGAAGCTGCACGGCAATGGCGCGATCGCGCAGCAGCGCATCGGCCAGGGCGAACTCTGGCTGGTGCAGGCGCGCCTGATCCAGCACCTCGAGCTGCCGGCCGCAGCGCGCGCGCTGCTGACGCTGCTGCGCCACGGCGCCGGCGGCGTCGCCGCTCGACCGGTGGTGCTGATCGACCCCGGGACGGAGAACAACCGCTACGGCAGCTCGGTGCTCCCCGACGTCATGAACGCGCACGGGATCGCGTTCCTGACCCTCGGCGAGGTGATCGCGGAGCGACAGGGCGTCGCCGCCGCCGTGCCGCAGCCCGGCGCTCCCTGGAACGACCTCGTGCTCGACGGCCAGGGCGCAACCCGTCAGCAACGCTGGCTCGAGGCAGCGGCGCGCGCCGCCGCCGCCCGCCCGGCACCGGCCACGCGCGCCGAGCTGGAAGCCGCGCAGCCGGCGCAGCTCGGCGCGATCCGTGCCGCGCTCGGTCTCGACCCGCTGCCGCCGCGCACGCCGCTCCGCGCCGAGGTCACCGGCAGCATCGTGCGCGACGGCTATCGCATCGAGAAGGTCGTCTACGAGAGCCGCCCCGGATTCCCGGTCACGGCCCATCTCTACGTCCCGACTGCCGCCGGCCCCGGCCCCTTTCCGGTGATCCTGAATCCGCACGGCCACTGGCAGCACAAGAAGCTCGAGCCGGTCGTGCAGCAGCGACTGATCCAGCAGGCGCGGCGCGGCTACCTCGCGTTGATCGTCGACTCGCCGGGTCACAGCTTCGAGGGCGACGCCCGCATCGAGCGGCGCGACGCCGGCAGCCACTTCGACTTGCGCGACACGCTCGGCAGTTGCGGCGCCGGCGCGGTCTACGTCTGGGACCTGATGCGCGGGCTCGACTACCTCGAGACGCGCGCCGAGGCCGACATGAGCCGCGTCGGCATCACCGGCGCGTCAGGCGGCGGCCACGCGACGCTCTGGACCTTCGCCGCCGATCCGCGCATCGGCTGCGCCGTCCCGGTGGTCTTCGCCACCAGCCTCGAGGTGATGCCCCACAACGGCTGCGCCTGCAACCACGTGCCCGGCACGCTTCGCCTCGGCGACCGCGCCGACGTGCTGGCCGCGCGCGCGCCGGCGCCGGTGCTGGTACTCGGCGCCACCGACGACCGCGAATACCCGCCCGCCGGCACCGAGGTCACCGGTCGCAAGCTGAAGGAGCGCTGGGCGCTCTTCGCTGCCGCCGACCGCGTCGACGCCCGCGTCTTCCCCGGTCCGCACGACTACGACCTCGCCATGGTCGGCCACGCGCTCGCCTTCTTCGACCGCTGGCTCAGGGGCGAGGGCGACGGGACGCCGCTCGCACTCACGGCGCAGCCGACCGAGCCGGCCGATGCCGCCGAGCTCTTCTGCCTGGCCGAGCCGCTGAAGGCGGCGCGCACCCTCCGCGACCTCGCGCGCGAGCAACTCGCCGCCGCCACCGCGCAACCGCGCGAGCGCGACCCGGTCGCATGGCTCGCCTTCAACGGTGGCATCGCCGTCGCTGCTGCCCCCACCGCCGTGACCGCGCATGACGAGCAGGGGCGCCCGATCGCGTTCCCGACCACGCGTGCGGAGTTCGCAGCGCTGGCCGACCGCAAGTTGGCGATCGCGTTCGACCCGAGCCCGGGATTGACGGTCCCCGGGCTGCTCTGGATCCCCCGCAAGGCGACGCGCGGCGCGGTGATCCTGATCGGCGACGACGGCAAGCGCCGCGCCGAGGAGCGCTGCACCGTGGAGAAGCTGCTCCTCGGTGGCTTCGCCTGCCTCGCCCTCGACCCGCGCGGATTCGGCGAACTCGACGGGCTCGACCTGCGACTGTCGATCTACCTGAACCAGGCGCCGGCGGTGACGGCGGCGAACGACGTCGCCGCGGCGGTGGCGCTGCTGCGGCCACTGGC
>VGYY01000393.1 GCA_016872815.1 Planctomycetota bacterium | reverse complement strand
TCGAGGCGCGCGTGCCGTCGGCGCGGACCAGCTCGCTCCCGCAGTGCGGGCAGCCGATCGCGCGTGCCGCCAGCTTCGGCAGGCGCACGCCGCAACCGCGACAGAACGGCTGGAAGGCGGGCGCGACGGCGCGTTCGGCGAGGCGCTTGAGCGCGGCGAGGTCGAGCGGGACGGCGAGCATCGTCGGGGCTCCGGGAAGCGTCGCGCTCAACGTCGCGACTCGTGGGCGAACAGGAGGGCGGCGCCGATCGCGCCGACCGGCAGGAGCAGTTCACGCGGCGCGGCCGCGACGCCGCCGTGGCCGGCGAGCGTGGCGGCGAGGACCAGCAGTCCGGCCAGGAGGAACAGCACGTCGTCGATGCGTCCCTTGCGCGCCGCAGCCGCGTCGGCGCTGCCGGCCTCCGCGCAGCGGAAGGCATCGAACATCCCGAACACGTAGAGGAAGGCGCCGAGCAACGGCGTCATGAAGGGCGCGTCACGCAGCAGCAGCGCCGCACCGAAGCTGCCGGCGCCGCGCAGGACGCGACCCGTGTACGCCTGGCCGAGACCGGGCACGATGGAGAGAGAGGCGGCGAGCCACGGGCTGCGCTGGCGCGCGGCCGGCGCGGTGCGGTCGACGGCGACCGCGATGCCGGCGCCGGACGCCGCGACTGCGGCGGCGGTCATCGACGCGTCCGCGTCCGCCCGCATGGACTGCCGGCACGGCACGCAGTAGTTGCGGACGCCATCGAGCGAACGACAGCCCGCGCAGAGGTGGAGGCCGCAACGAATGCAGCGCGCGGTCGCGTCGACGTTGGGGTGGGTGGCGCAGACGAAGGTCACGGCCGCTCCTCCTGCCGATCCCGTGAGCCGTTTCACGGGGCGTTCGGCGGAGGGCTCCAGAACAACGCGCGTGCCAGCGTCGGACGGCTCACCGAGTGGTCGCCCCGACCGACTGCAACTCGTGCCCGAAGGCTGGTTTGCGTCGACTCACCAGGGCCATCGTGCGACCCGCCCGGCAACCACTGGCGGCGGCCGGAAAGCTGACGTCGTCAGTTTTCCTGACGGCGGATCGTCGGCGTCGGGGGAGTCAGCACCGCCGTCGGCCCCGGAGGCGCCGCTGCCGACTGGCGCGTGCGCGCAACCCGATGGGCGATGCCGGCCGCGATGGCCCACGCCGCGATCGCGAGACGCGGATCGGCGGCGACGAACAGCCATCCGGTCACGGCCAGGAACAGCAGGCCCTGGATCGGCCGACCGACGTAGACGAGCCCGCCCCCCGGAACGAGCGACCAGCGCAACGCGCGACCGGCGTCCGGCGCCGGTCCGGCCGCCGGTCGTCCGTCGCGGAAGCCGCCGCGGAGCACGGCGCGCGGGCGCTGCGCCCGGTAGCTCCAGGCACCCGTCAGCCCGTCGACGAGGCTGCGTCCATACGCCGCCATCCGGCCGACCAGCTCGAGCGCGACCCAGCCGAGGAGTCCGGCCAGGAGCAGCGCCCTGCGATCGGGAAGCGGCCCGAGCCCGCTGGCGTCGCCGAGGGCGAGGAGGCAGGTGGCGAGTGCCGGGACGATCAGCGCGACGATCGGCAGCTGCAGCAGTGCCCGCAGCGCGGCGCGCGGCAGTCCGAGGTCGGCACCATCGCGCCGACAGAGCCGCAGGCTGAACCACTGCCGGCCGATGGTCCGGCCGCCGCGGGCATCGGCAGTGACGAAGTAGAGCCACGCCGCCATCAGCGTCGCGGCGGCGACGCCGTTCGCGGCGCTTCCGGCCGGCAGCGCCGGTCGCAGCAGCGACTGCAGGAGCGACCCCGATCCCCGGGCGCCGATCAGGGCATGCCCGGCGGCGAGGACGATGTGGGCCAGCGTCGCGACGGCGACCAGATCGACCGCTCCCGCCAGCAGCCGCCGCGCCACGCCGGCCGGCTCGAGCACCAGTTCGGTGGTGGCGTCGTGGGCCAGCATGTAGGTCGTGTCGCCGTGCTGCACGCGCTTCAGCGGCGGCTCGGCGCCGCCGAGCGGTTCCTTGCCGTCGGCCACGCGCCCGAGGTCGGCGATCAGGGCGGCGTGCGACTGGTAGCGCTGCTCCGGGTCCTTCTGCAGCAGCCGGTGGACGATCCGCTCGATCGCCATCGGCACGGCCGGATTGCGCGCCCGCAGCGGCAGCGGATCGTCGCGCAGGTGCTTCATGATCACCGCCACCGGCGACTCCGCCTCGTGCGGCGGCGCGCCGCCGAGCACGTGGTAGAGCGTCGCGCCCAGCGCGTAGAGGTCGGCGCGGTGGTCGACGCGTTCGCCGCGCCCCTGCTCCGGCGCCATGTAGTGCGGCGTGCCGAGGATCTCGCCGGTCACGGTGACGCGCGACTGCGAATCGACCGCCTTGGCCAGCCCGAAGTCGGCCACCTTGACCACGCCGTCCGCGGTGAGCAGCACGTTGCCGGGTTTCACGTCGCGATGGGTGATGCCCTGTTCCGCGGCGGCGAGCAGGCCGTGCGCGGCCTGCAGCGCGATGGCGACGACGTTGTCGGGGCGCAGCGCGCCACGCTGGGCGGCCGCCAGCAGGTCCTCACCCTCGACCAGTTCCATTGCGATCCACGGCGTGCCGCCGTCGATCCCGGAGTCGATCACCTGCACGATGTTGCGATGGTGCAGGCCGGCGGCGGCGCGCGCCTCGCGCTGGAAGCGCGAGAGAAAATCCGGGCGCGCCTGCAGCCCCGGGTGCAGCACCTTGAGCGCGACGTGCGTCCCCTTCTGCACGTCGCGCGCGCGCCAGACGCTGCCCATGCCGCCCTGCCCGAGCACCGTCGAGAGCTCGAACCGGCCGAGCCGCTGCGCCGGGCGCGTGGAGATGACGGCGGTGGCGGCGGCCGCCG
>VGYY01000392.1 GCA_016872815.1 Planctomycetota bacterium | reverse complement strand
GGGCGAGCGCCTCCTCGACCCGCGCCGCGTCTTCCGGTTCGCGCGCGCGCAGCAGCCGGCGCAGCGCGAGCAGCTCGCGGGCGAGATCGTCCTCCACGGCGCCGCCGACTGCGAGGAGGGCGCGCGCGGCGTCGAGCGGTGCGTCGTCGCGCAGGAGCGAGAAGTCACGGGCGACCTGCTCGCCGTGGCGCTCGGCGATCGCCGCGAGCGTCGGCAGCTGCAGGTCGGCGGTCAGCAGGCGGTGGGTGAACTGCTCGCGCAGGGGATCGCGGCCGATCAGCGGCGGTCCCGCGTCCGGCGCGGCCACGGCGCGCACCCAGAGGTCCGCGAGCGCGGTGTCGTCGCCGCCGAGTCGCGCCTCGACTACGTGGGCGAGCCGCCGCAGCGAGCGCAGCGGCGACGCAGCGGGCGTCGCCGGAGCGGCCGCCTGCGCCAACGCGGTCGCCGCAGCGGCCCAGTCATCCCGCTCGATCGCGCAGCAGGCGACGAGGAGGGCCGCGTAGCGGTCGCGCGGATCGAGGCGGTGCAGTTCGGCGTAACCGTCGGCCGCCAGCGCGAGGTCACCCTGGCGCAGCGCGAGGTCTGCCGCATCGTGGCGGCTGCCGGGCGTCAGGGTCAGGCCGTCGCGCGTGGTCATCAGATCGGCCGGGACGAGCTCGAAGTAGCGCGGCTCGGGCGGCGGGCGCTCGTCCGAAGGCTGGCGCAGCGAGGCGAAGTCGGCCAGGTAGGCGAACAGCGAGATCATCACGACCGCGCTGCCGCCGAAGAGGACGATCCGCCGCGGCCAGGGGCCGATGAAGCCGGTCAGTGTCGGCGGCAGCGGCGGGTGCAGGGAACGGCGGGGCGGCGGCAGGGCCATCGCGGAACTCCGGGCGGCGCGGGCGTCGTGTCATACTCTCGCGCGGCAGCGATGCACCGGCAAGGCGCACCGCCCCCGAGGGAGTCGGCTCGAGCGTGACCCGCAGCGAACGCAGCGTCCTCTGGGTCGGTTCGCTCGGCCACGCGCTTTGCCACATCGCGACCCTGGTGCTGGCGCAGGTGGTGGTGGAGGCGGGACGGTCGCTCGCCATCGCGCCGTCGCGGATGGGGCCGGTGGTGGCCCTGGCGCCGTTCCTGATGGGGCTGTTCGCGGTGCCGGCCGGCGCGCTCGGCGACCGCTTCGGTCTGCGACGGGTGTACCGGATCTACCTTGCGGCGCTCGCCGGCGGCGGGCTCCTCGCGGCCCTCGCGCCCAACGCGACCGTCTTCCTCGTCGCCGTGGCGCTGATCGGCGTCGCGACGGCGTTCCATCATCCGGTCGCACTCGCCTGGCTCGGTGAGGCGTTGCCGACGCAGCGCGCGCGGGCGCTCGGGATCCACGGCTTCGTCGGCCATTTCGGTTCGACGCTGGCGCCGTTCCTCGTGCTGCTGCTGGCGCAGCAGGTCGGGTGGCGGCACGCCTACAGCGTCATCGCCGTCGCGGCGACCGTCCTGCTCTGCGTCCTGCTGGCGGCGCGCGCCTCCGCCGGCGAACTGGCGGCGGCGACGGCGCGCCAGGCGCGCGGCCGCGCGCCGCTCCCGTGGCTGCTCGTGCTGCGGCCGGCGCTGCTGGTCGCGCTGCTCGCCATGGTGGCCAACGGCCTGATCCACCAGGGCTTCCTGTCGACCTGGACCGCCATGGTGCGGGCCCACGTGGGGGCGCAGCCGGCGGCGCCGCCGACGGCGCCGTCGCTGGCGCCGCTGGCCGAGCGCATCGGCGCGTTGCTGCCGGAGGGCGGCTCGGCGGTGGCCGTAGCCGGCGCGCTCGCCACCTTCGTGCTGGCGTTCGGCAGCCTCGGCGAGCTGCTCGGCGGCCGCCTCGCCCGGCGCGGTGGCTCGCTCCGCACCTACGCGGTGATGAACGCGCTCTCCGCCGCGGGACTCGCGGTGGCGGCGGTGGCGTCGGGCGGGCTCCTGCTGGCCGGAGGGGCGCTGTTCGCGTTTTGCCATTTCGGGACGCAGCCGCTCGAGAACGAGCTGATCGCGCGGCGCATCGACGCGCGCGTGCGCGGCCTCGCCTACGGGTTCAAGTTCGTCGTGACCTTCGCGCTCGGCTCGGTCGCGACCACTCCGGTCGTGCACGGCTGGCAGCGGCACGGCTTCGCCCCGGTGCTGTGGGCGCTGGTCGGCATCACCCTCTCCGGCGTCGCCACCACGCTGCTGGTGCACTGGCGTGAACGCGCGGCTCAGCGCGCGTCGTCCGGCACCACCTGACCGTCGCGCAGGGCGAGGCCGGCGCGGGCGAACAGCGCCGCCACTTCCGGATTCGCGGCGTGCGCCGCGCGCAGGAAATCGAGCGCCGCGGGGTCGAGCCGATGCGCGCGCGCGAAGGCGGCGAGCGCGGCCTCGCGCTCGCCGCGCAGCAGGTGGAGCGCACCCTGGCCGACGTGTCCGCTGGCGCAGCCCGGGTCGAGCGCGAGCGCGCGCGCGAAGGCGTCGGCGGCCCCGGCAAGGAGCTCGCTGGACGGGTCGAGGTAGGACTGGCCGAGCGCGAACAGGCCGCGCCGCGCCAGCGACGCTGCCTGCGCCGCCTCGGAGAGCCCCATGCGCGCCCGGTAGGCCGCGCGGTCGGGTTCGCCGTCGAACCGCCACTCCCCGCGCGGCGCGCACCAATCGGCGTCCGCCAGCGCCTCAAGCACGACGTCGGCGAGCAGTTCGTGGCCGCGCAGGTCGGGGTGGACGTAGTCGACGAACCAGCCGTCCTGGCCGGCGATTCCCGGCGCCGCCAGCAGCAGGGCCGGCCACGGGTCGATCACCAGCGTCCCGGTCGCCGCCGCCGCAGCGACGAGGGCGGCGCGCAACCGCTGCGTGGCGCGCACCGGATGGCCATCGCGCTC
>VGYY01000391.1 GCA_016872815.1 Planctomycetota bacterium | reverse complement strand
CGCCGCCATCGCGCGCCAGCCGGGCGCGGCGGCCGCGACGCGCGACGGCGACGCGCTGCTCGACCTCGCCGCCACGCTCACCGGCCTGCCGCCGACCGCCGGCAACGAGGTCGTGCTGCTGACCGACAACGAGTCGACCTTCGACCGGATCGAGGCGGCCCTGCGCGCGGCGCGCCGGTTCGTCTGGGCCGAGTACTACATCATCCGCAACGACGAGACCGGGCGGCGCTTCCTCGACCTGCTGACCGAACGGGCGCGCGAAGGCGTCGAGGTCCGCCTCATCTACGACGCGCTCGGCTCGTCGGCGGTGGCGCCGGAGAAGCTCGCGGCGCTGACCGCGGCCGGCGCGCAGTTGCGCGCGTTCCAGCCGATGAACCCGCTGAAGCGGCGCCTGGCCGTCCACCTGCGCAACCACCGCAAGCTGGTGGTGGTCGACGGCGCGACCGGGTTCACCGGCGGGATGAACGTCGGCGACGAATACTCGGGGCGGCGCCGCCGCGAAGGGCTCCAGAGCTTCCGCGACTCGCACCTCGAACTGTCCGGACCGGCGGTGGCCGAGCTGGCCGAGGCGTTCCGCGAGGACTGGGCGTTCACCGGGGGCGGCGCCCTGCCGCGGGTCCTGGCGGCGCCGGCGGCGCGCTCGCCCGGTTCGCTGGTGGCGATCGTGCCGAGCGGACCCGACCAGGAGCACAACGCCAGCGCGTTCGTCCACTTCGCGACCATCGCCTCGGCGCGCCGGCGCGTCTGGCTGTCGTCGGGCTACTTCGTCCCGGACGAGGCGACGGTGGCGGCGCTGGTCAGCGCCGCGCTGCGGCGGGTCGACGTCCGCGTGCTGCTGCCGGCGCTCGCCTGCTCCGACGTGAAGACGGCGGCCTATGCGGCGCGCTGGTACTACGGCACGCTGCTGCGCGGCGGCGTGCGGGTGTTCGAGTACGAGCCGGCGATGCTGCACGGCAAGACGCTGGTGGCCGACGGGCAGGTGGCGGTGGTGGGCTCGGCCAACGTCGACCTGCGCAGCTACCGGCTCAACTTCGAGGTCGGCGCGCTGGTGAACGACGAGGAGTTCGCCGCGTCGCTGGAGCGGCGCTTCGTCCGTGACCTAGCCCGCTCGAGCGAGGTGACGCTCGAGATGCTGGCGCGGCTCGGCCGGCGCCATCGGCTGCGCTGCGGGCTGGCGCGACTGCTGTCGCCGCTGCTTTGAGCGGCGTGCGCGGCCGATAACGTGCCGCGATGGTCTTCGCCGCCGCCTTCGCGCTCTACCTCGCGACGCTCTGCCCGGGGATCTGGGTCGGCGATTCGGGCGAGCTGATCGCCGCGGCCGAGGGACTCGGGATCCCGCACCCGACCGGGTATCCGCTCTGGCTGCTGCTGAACAAGGCGTTCACGCTGCTGGTGCCGTTCGGCAGCGTCGCCTGGCGCATCAACCTGTGCAGCGCGCTCTGCGCGGCGGGCGCGGCGCAACTGCTCGCGGCGACGCTGCGCCGGCTTGGTTGCGGGCGCGCCGCGGCGGCCGGCGCCGGGCTCGCGTTCGCCTGCCTGGTGCCGATCTGGGGCGAGGCGACGGTGGCGCGCACCTATCCGCTGGCGGCGCTCTTCTCGGCGGCGCTCTGGTGGTGCGGCGCGCGGCTGCTGCGGGAGGGCGCTGCGCGCTGGCTGCTGTTGCACCAGTTGCTGCTCGGCTTCGGTCTCGCCAACCACACCATGGTGGTGGCGCAGCTGCCGGTCCTCGCGCTGATCGTCCTGTCGCGGGCGCGGCCGCTGCTGCGGCGCCCGGGCGTGTGGGCGGCGGCGCTGCTGCTGCCGCTCCCCGGGCTCGCCACCTACGCGTATCTGCCGTTGCGCGCCGCCGCCGAACCGGCGCTCGAGTTCCGCGTCCCGCTGCGGGAGGCGGACGGGCGCATGCGTACCGCCGAACTCGACGAGCCGCGCGCGCTGCTCGCCTACCTGCGCCGCGACACCCACCACGAACGGCGCTGGGCGGAGGGGATCGCCGACCACGCGACCATCGCGTCCCACCACCTGGCGACCGCGGCGAAGGAGTGGTCCCCGCTCGGGGCGGCGCTGCTGCTGCTCGGCGCGGTGGCGGCTTGGCGCGGCGGGCTGCGCGTCGTGCTGCTGGCGGTGGTCGCGGCGTGGGCCACGAACCTCGCCCCGCTCGCGCTGCATGGCGCCTGGTGGGACATCTTCCTCTACTCGCGCTACCTCACGGCCGGCTTCGTCGCCCAGGCGCTGCTGGTCGGGCTCGGGCTCGACTTCCTCCTGCGGCGGCTCGCGGCGCGCAGCGGTTCGTTGCGGCCGGCGGTCGCCGTGCCGGCGGCGCTGGCGCTGCCGCTGCTGCTCGGCGCGCTGCACTGGCGCGCTTGCGATCGGCGCGACGCGTGGCTGGCTGAGGACTACGGCCGGGCGCTGCTCGCCGAGTTGCCGACCGGTGCCCAGTACATCGGCGCGGGCGACGTCGCGCTCTATCCGTTGCTGGCGCTGCGCTACGGCGAGGGGCTGCGACCCGACGTCGAACTGGTGTCGCGGGCGCAGCGGAAGGCGGAGGCGGACCTGGTGCTGGCGGCGCAGGCGGCGCGCCGCGGGGAGCCGCCGCCGGCCACCGTGCGACCGCTCTTCACCGCCGACCTCGCCACCGGCGCTCAGGAGCAGTTGCTGATGGAGCGGCAGGGGCTGCTCTGGCGCCTCGCGTTGCCGGGCACTCCTGCGGCGCCGCCGTCCGCCGACTGGACGCCGCCCGTCATCCGCGGTCTCGAGCGCGACGAGCGCGATCCGTTCGCCCGTTCGGCGATCGGCGTGATCGAGGCGGCGCTGGCCGATGCCGCGGCGATGCGCGGCCGCCGCGACGAGGCGCGCACGCGGCTCGAGCGGGTG
>VGYY01000390.1 GCA_016872815.1 Planctomycetota bacterium | reverse complement strand
GCCTGCGCGTCCGCCAGCGCCAGCGCCACCGGCACCTGCGCCCGCACCGTCGCCGGCAGCGCCTCGTCGTCCAGCGCACCGAGCAGCGCGACGGTCGCCGCGTACTGCTCGGCCGGACGGCGCGCCGCCAGGCCAAGGCCGACCACGCAGGCTGCCGCGAGGTCGACATGGGCCGCCGGCTGATCCCGCAGAGCCGCCTTCAGCGTCGGCACCGCGTCGCCGCACTTGCCGAGCGCCAGCGCCGCCAGCGCCCGCATCGACTCCGGCACCGCGGATGATTTGCCGAGCCGCCGCCGCCCCTCGGCGTCGTCGGCCACCAGCGACTGGAGCAACGGGCTGGCCGCCGGGTTCTCGAGCATGGCCAGCAGCACCGGCGCCCATTCGCGATGCGGCTGTCCCGGATCGGCGAGGAACTGCGCCGTCGCCTCGACGATCGCCGCGGCGTCGTCGCCGCTCGAAGTGCGCGCCCACATCCCGAGCGCCGTCGCCCGCAGATCGACGTCCGCCACCGCGACCGCGCGCAACTGCTCCCGCAACGCCGCGTGCTCGGCGGCGCTGAGCGCAAGGCTCTCCGTCATTGCCTGCGGCGTCAGCGCGACGCCGCCCCGATAGATCTCGCGCACCGGCAGGAAGCGGTCGAGGTTGGCCGACCACCAGCCGTCGACGGTGAACGTCGGGGTCGCCTGCGACCGCCGCGACACACCGGTCACTCCGGCGCGGGTGCCCGCGGTCGGCGGCGGACCAGACGGGGCCCCGCCGGTCGCGAGCGAGCCCTTGTCTCCGCCGGTCACCGGGGGCGGCAGACGTCCGCCAGTCTGCGGCCCGTCGTTGCCGCCGTCGTCATTGCCGCCACCGCCGTCGTTGCCGCCGCCGTCGTTGCCGCCGCCGTCGTTGCCGCCGCCGTCGTTGCCGCCACCGTCGTTCCCGCCGCCATCATTGCCGCCGCCGCGCTCATCGCGCCGACGCTCGCGCTCCTCGCGCCGCTCGCGTCGTTCCTGCCGCTCCTGGCGCCGCTCCTGACGGTCCTCGCGCGAGCCCGTATCGGTCCCCCTCGGACCGCCGATGCCCGGCCCCTGGATGTAGGCCGCTTCGTCGAGCGTCAGTCCCAGCTGATCGAGCACGCTGAGCAGCACCGGGTCGTCGTCGATCTCGTTCAGGTAGGCGTCGTTGCAGCGCTCGGCGAGCGCCACGACCAGCGCGTCCTCCCCGACGCCATCCAGCACATGCGCCAGCGCGCAACGGGTGCCCTGATCATCGATGAACAGCGGCTGGTCACGCGGCCACAGCTCGTGGTGGACGGTGAACTCGCCGCGTCGCGCGTAGGCCTCGAGCAGGTCGAGCGAACCGGCGCGACGCGCCAGCTTCGCCATCGACCAGCCGACCAGACGGCGCCCACGGAGTTCCGCGATGATCGCCGACAGTCGCGCCTGCTTGGCCGCAATCTGCTCCGGCGCCGATGGCGCCTCGGTCGTCTTGCCGTCGCTGCTCGCAGCAACCTGTCCGATCGCGAAGCTGGAGCCGAACAGCAGGAGCCACGGCACCCACAGGAATGCACGACGCATGGGAAAACTCCATGGAGGGGGACGGCCCCTGGTGGCCGCTGTGGAGTTGTCCATGCAATCGGCCGACCAACTCCGCGGCGACGAGCCGATCGCGACGATCGTCACATTCCTCCCCGTCCGCCCCGGGAAAGCGAACGAGCCGCCGACACCGCTGGTGCCGACGGCTCGTCGCAGGCGTAACCGGGAGGTGCCACCGATCGGCGGACCCGCACTCCGCCAAAGCGGCGATCGCCCAGGAGCGGGAGCCCTGGGACCGGGCGCTCAGAACAGCGAACTCACGAAGGCCAGCGTCGGCGTCGACGTGCCGGCGAACAGGGCGTGGCGCAAGGGCGCATTCCAGGCGACGTCCGCGTGCTGCGCGGCGACACCCAACGCTGCCAGCGCGCGCTCGCGGGTCGGATCGGGGTGCTCGGCGTCGAAGGCGATGCCTTCCAGCGCCGGCACCACGCGCCGGTCGCCGATCTCGCCGAGCGCGCGGCTCAGCGCGCCGCGCACCGGCTCCGAATTCGTCGCCACCAGCGCGTCGACCAGCGGCGGCAGGATCGACGCATCGGCGAGGCAGCCGAGCGAGTACGCGGCGGCGAAACCGAGGCGCGGGTCGGCGGAGTCGCGGCAGAACGCGAGCAGCGCATCGCGCTCCGCACTGGCGCCGACGAGGCCGGTGGCATAGATCGCGTTCACCATGACCGGCGTGATCGCAGCGCCGGCGACCTCGCGCCGGAAGCGCGACAGCGACTCCCGGTCGCGCGCGAGCCCGAGCGCCAGCATCGCCGCGGCGCGGGCGTCGAGCGCGGCCGCCTCGTCCGCCACTTCGCGCAACCGCGCCACCACCTCGCGCGCCAGCGGATGGCCGCCGCGCGCGAACAGGCCCGCCGCGATCGCGTGCCACGGCACGTCGGCCGCGTGCCGCAACCGTCCCTGCACGCCGTCGAACTGGAAGGTGGCGACCGTCGCCGCCAGCTTCGCGTCGAGCTGCGGCCCCGACTTCGCCGCCAACTCGCCGAGCGCGAGGATCGCCGCGTGGCGCGCCGCGACGTCGACGTCGCGCTTCGCCACGCCGAGCAGCGCGTCGAGCAGGTCGCCGTCCAGTTCACGGGCGAGGCCGCTGATCGCGTGCGCCGCGGCGGCGCGCAACTCGCGCGGGCCGCGGAACCGCTGGACGATCTCATGCAGCCGCGGCAACGCGGCAGTGGCGTCGGCAAGCACCAGCGCCGCCGGCACCTGCGCCACCACCGTGGCCGGCAGCGCCGGGTCTTCCAGCGCCGCCAGCAGCGCCGCCGTCGCCGCGACCTGCTCCTGCGGCCGGCGCGCG
>VGYY01000389.1 GCA_016872815.1 Planctomycetota bacterium | reverse complement strand
CGAGGACGCGCCCGCGGACGGGTCGAGCGCGAGCGCGCCGGCGCCAGCCGAACGGAGCGAGGACGATCGCGCGGACGGCGTTGCTGCCGGCGAGTCGCCGAGCAGCGCCACGGACGAGGCTGCCGCGGAACCGACCCTGCGCGAGCGGTTGCAGGCGGCCCCCGAGGCGGAACGGACGCAGCTCCTCGGCGCGCTGGTCGCTTCGCTCCGCGGATTGGCGCCGGACGCGCGGGCCAAACAGCTGACCGAGCTGTTCAAGGCGACCGGCTGGTTCGGCGACCAACCCGGCCCGCCGCTCGACCCGGCGGCGTGGCGGCTGGCGGTCGAGACGCTGGACGAACTGCCGGCGGGAGGCGCGCGCGACCCGCTGCTGCAGACGCTCGGCGAACAGCTGGCGCGGGTGCGCGGGACGAGTGCGATGGGCACGCTGATGGCACTCACCCACCTGACGCTGGCCGACGAGCAGGCGCGCGTTCGCGGTCGCGATCCGGATCCCGACGCCGCGGCCGTCGCGCGGCTACGCCAGCACCTCGTCGACGGCGCGGCGAGCGAGACGTTGGGAGACGAAGCGGCGCTCTACGGCGCCTTTGGTCTCGGCGGTGCCGCTGCCAGCCGCGCCGATCAGGAGGCGCTGATGCGGCTGGCGACCGCTGGAAAGATGGCGCGCATCCGGTTGGCCGGCTACTTCGCGCTCGCGACCACTCCCCCGAGCGCCGCGGTGGACGACTTCCTCGTGCGCGAAGCCAGCCGCGGCGGCGTGGGCTGGAAGCAACGCGTGATGGCATGGCAGGCGCTCTGCCGCCGCGGCCGCGAGGAGCTCCTGCCGGCGAGCGTCGTGCAGGAGCTTCTCATCGAGTGGGAGCGATCCGGCACGTTTGACCTCGGGCAATTGCTGAACGACTGACGGCCGCGGGTGCCGCCATGCCCGCGACTGCGCCCGCCGCGCGCGGCGGGTCAATCGAGGAAGCGGAACGACTTGCTGGCGAGGAGGGTGTGGGCGAGGTCGGTCCAGAGTTCGAGCGCGGCGGCGGCGGGACCGCGGGCGGCGCGTTCGCGCTCGAGCCAGGCGAGGAGGAGCGCCGCTTCGCCGGGCGCGGGAGGGCGCCCCAGCACCGAGCGGAGCAGCGTCTCGACCTGTCCCGCGACGGGGGCCGGCGGCGCGGCCAGCAGTCGCTCCGCGGCGCGCCGCGCCAGCGACTGCACCAGTTCGCCGTTCATCAGCGCGAGCGACTGCGCCGGCACGTTGCTGACGCTGCGCCGGCCGCAGGTGGCGGCCGGGTTCGGGAAGTCGAACGCCAGCAGGAACGGATCGAGGAAGTTGCGCCGCACCGACAGGTAGAGCGTGCGCCGTCCGGCGCCATCGAGCGGCCCGTCGCCCGGTCGCCCGCGCCCGTCCATGAACGGGGTGAGATGGATCGGCACCGGCGGTCCGCCGATCCGCGGGTCGAGCGCGCCCGCCGCCACCACCATCGCGTCGCGCAATTGCTCGGCCGTGAGGCGGCGCACCGGCATCCGGTGGAGCAGCACGTTCGCCGGATCGATCTCCTCCGCGCGCGCGTCACCGGCGACGCTGTCGATGCCGTACGTCCGCGACAGCACCAGTCGCCGGATCAGCCGCTTCTGCGAGCCGCCGTCGGCGACGAACTCCGCCGCCAGCGTGTCGAGCAGCTCGGGATGGCTCGGCGCGGAGCCAAGTGTGCCGAGGTCGTCGACGCTCGCCGCCAGCCCGCGACCGAACAGGTGATGCCAGATCCGGTTCACCGCGACGCGCGGCACCAGCGGATTGCCCGGCGCGACCAGCCGCTCGGCCAGCGCGAGCCGCCCGCTGCCGCGCGCCCCCGCCGGCAGCGGCGCGTCGCCATCGAGCGCCTCGAGGAAGCGCCGCGGGATCGCCTCCGCCGGCGTGCGCGGGCTGCCGCGGATCAGCAGCGACTCGTCGAACGGGCTGCCATCCAGCAACACCGGCGCCACCTTCGAGCCGTTCTTCAGCTGCGCCGAGCAGGCTGCCACGATCCGCCCGAACTGCGCCAGCGAATGGCCGGCAGTGCCGCCGGCACTGGTCCCGCGCCGCACCTCCGCCGGCGCGCGGCGCAGCAGTAGTTCGAGCAACGCGGCGTGATCACCGGCGCCGTCGGCCAGCGCGCCCGCGGCGGCGGCAGCGTCGGCGGTGAGCGTCCCGTCGGCGAGCCGCCCGAGCGCTTCCTCGAATGCTCCCGCGCCCCCCCGCGCCGCCACTCGCGGATTCAGCCGGCGCACCAGCTGCGGCGCTGCCGCCGCGTCGATCAGCGCCGCGACCTCGAAGTCGGGCGCGCTCCCGCCCGGGTCGAGCGGCGCGAGCCCGATCTCGCCGTGCAGGCGCAACCCGACGTGATCGTCGAGCGCTTGCGTGACGACCTGCCACTTCCCGCCGGTGTCGACCTCGATCAGCGTCTGCTGATGGAGCGGTCCCTCGAGGGTGCGGTGCGCCGCCACGCAGGCGAACAGCACCCCCTTGCCGCGCACGACCCAGTGCAGCTTCCCGTGGCGCAGGACGAAGTTGCGCGTCCGCGCCGTCCGCCCCGGCTCGAGCAGCCGCGTGCGCGTCGGCTCGACGTCGCGATCGGCGGCGACCCGCACGCGGTCGAGCACGTCGTCACGTGCCAGCACCCCGGTCGTCGCGAAGCCGGCGATCGGCGCCGTCGGGTCCGCGCCGAGCCGCACCCCACCGGCGGCGAGCGGCCCGCTCCCGAACGCCACGCCGGCGCTGTTCCAGTCGTCGTCGCGCGGTGCGGCGAGATCGACGATGACCGCCGCGCGCTCGGGTTGCGGCTGCCACCAGCGCGGGGCCGCGGCATGGAGCAACTCGTCCGCCAGCGCGGGATCGCTCGCCGCCTGCCCGGCCAG
>VGYY01000388.1 GCA_016872815.1 Planctomycetota bacterium | reverse complement strand
CTCCCGTGGCGGCGGCGGCCGGCTTGCGGCGCGCCTCGCGCAGCTTCCAGACCATCGCCAGCACCGACGCGACGGCGCGATAGAGCGACTCGGGGATCACGTCGCCCACCGTGACTTCGCGGAACAGGGCGCGCGCCAGCGGCGGCTGCTCGATCACCGGCACGTCCGCGTCGCGGGCGAGGCGGCGGATCTCCTGCGCCAGGTGATCGACGCCCTTGGCGACCACCCGCGGAGCCGCGTGCTTCCCCTCGGCGTACTCGAGCGCCACCGCGAAGTGGGTCGGGTTGGTGATGACGACGGCGGCGGTCCGCACCGCCTCGGCGAGGGGCTTCTCGACCAGGCTGCGCATGCGGTCGCGGACGCGCCGCTTCACCTGCGGGTCGCCTTCCTGCTCCTTCGCCTCGTCGCGCACCTGCTGGCGCGTCATGCGCAGGTCACGCCCGTGCTGCCAGCGCTGGAACAGCAGGTCGGCGAGCCCGAGCACCAGCAGCGCGCCGCAGCAGCGCAGGAACAGGTCGAGCAGCAGGGCACCGAGCCGCGGCACCGACTGCTCGAAGCCCTGCGTCGCATAGGTGGCGACCTCGTCGAGGCGGCCGCGCATCGCCACGGCGAACACCACGACGATCACGGCGGCCTTGAGCAGTGCCGCCGCGACCTTCACCGCGCCGCGGGCCGAGATCATCCGCCCGAGGTTCTGCACCGGGTCGAGGCGCTCGGGCTTGACGGCGATGGCGTCGCGGACGATGAAGAAGCCGCCCGCCTCCCAGAAATGGAGCGCGGCGGCGGCGGCCCCGGCGGCGCCGATGAACGGCAGGACGAAGCGCATCGCCCCGAGCAGCTCGCGCCGCAGCAGTGCCGCCGCCCCGGTGACCGAGTCGGGTGCGGCGTCGATCGAGCCGACCGCGCCGACGATGCCCGCCTTCAACCCCTCGATCAGCCAGGGGCCGACGGCCACCATCACCGCGGCCGTCGCGAGCAGGACCAGCGCGGTCGAGAGATCGGCGCTGCGCGCGAACTGGCCGCGCGACTGCGCGTCTTCGCGACGCTGCGCCGTGGATTCTTCGGTGCGTTCGCCGGCTTCGGTCGGGTCGGCCATGGCTCAGCCTCCCACCAGGCGCAGCAGGCTGCCGCGCAGCACGGAGATCAGCCCGAGCCCGGGCGTCAGCACGAACGGGAACAGCACGATCGCGGCCGCCAGCGCGCCGACCAGGCGCAGCGGGTAGCCGAAGGTCATCACGTGGAGCTCCGGCACGGCGCGCGACAGGAGCGCCAGCGAGAGGCTGCCCACCAGCAGCACCGCGAGCATCGGCGCCGCGATCATCACGGCGAAGCGCAGGCAGTCGGCCAGCGCGCCGGTCATCAGCGCCATCCCTTCGGGCAGCGCGTGGCCGCCCACCGGGAAGGAGGCGAACGATGCGTGCAGCGCCCGGATCACGTCGTGATGGCCATGGCTGCAGAGGAAGAGCAGCAGCAGCGCCGTCTCGTAGATCTTCGCCGGCGCGGTCGCCGGTACGCGCGTGGTCGGATCGATCTCCTCCGACATCTTGAGGCCGATCTCCTGCGCGACCATGTCGCCGGCCAGCGCCGGCGCGGCGAGCAGCACGCGCACGAGGAAGCCGATGCCGAGACCGAGGAGGAGTTCGCGGCCGGCCGCCAGCAGCAGCCCGTCCGCGCTGGCGGGCATCGTCCCGGTCGGCATCCCGACCAGGAGCCCGCCGAGCACGAGCGAGAGGATGACGCGCAGCGGCGCCGGCACGCCCTCGCCGCCGCCGATCGGCAGCAGGAGCAGCACCATGCCTGCGCGCAGCGCTGCCAGCACCACGCGGACGATCGGCTCGAGCGGGAGGTCGAGCGTCATGCGCCGCCTCCGAAGCGCGACAGCCCCGACAGCATCCGCTGGGTGAACTCGACGAACTGGCGCAGGATCCACGGCATCAGGAAGAACAGGGTTCCGACCAGCGCCAGCAGCTTCGGGATCATCGCGACCGTCTGCTCCTGCAGGCTGGTCAGCGCCTGGAACAGGGCCACGGCGATGCCGACGACGAGGCTCACGCCCAGCACGGGCGCCACGACCAGCAGCGCTTCGAGCAGGACCTGACGGGAGAGGGCGATGGCGATGTTGGCGTCCATCAGGTGGTGAACCCCCGCCACAGCTGCTGGATCACCAGCCCCCAACCATCCACCAGCACGAACAGCAGGATCTTGAGCGGTGTCGCCACCAGCATCGGCGGGAGCATGTACATGCCCATCGCCAGCAGGATGCTCGACACGACGAGGTCGATGACCAGGAACGGCAGGTAGAGCACGAAGCCCATCTGGAATGCCGTCCGCAACTCGGAGACGACGAACGCCGGCACCGCCACCACCAACGGCAGTTCGGCCGGCCCCTCGACCGGCGCGGTGTCCGACAGCTCCATGAACAGCGCGAGATCCGACTCGCGCGCGTGGCGCAGCAGGAACTGCTTGAGCTCGATGCTGGCGTGGTCGGTGGCCTCGACGAATCCGATCTGCCCCTCGAGGTAGGGCGAGATCGCCTTCGCGTGGATCGCGCGGCCGGTCGGCGCCATGACGGCACCCGAGAGGAAGAGCGCGAGCCCGATCAGGACCGGGTTCGGCGGCAGCTGGGGGGTCGACATCGCCTGCCGCACGAACGACAGCACGATCACGACGCGCGAGAAGCAGGTCACCGTCAGCAGCAGCGGGGGCAGCAGCGACAGGAAGGTCAGCAGCAGGACGATCTCGACCGCGGTCGAGAGGTCGCGCCCCTCCGCTGCCGCCGCCCCGTCCCCGCGCGTGCCGACGGTGATCGGGAAGATGCGGCTCAGCAGCGACTCCTGCCGTGCCGGCGCAGACGGCGGCGCCGCGGCGTCGTCGCCGACGGCCGGCGCG
>VGYY01000387.1 GCA_016872815.1 Planctomycetota bacterium | reverse complement strand
CCGCGAGGCGCAGCGTGCCGGCGTCGTCCGTCTGCGCCCGCGCCAGCAGCAGCGGCTCGCCCGCCTCACGGAAGGCGACGATCGGCAGCCCGACGACCGGGGCGCCGTCGATGGCGGAGACGAAGTCGAGTTCGAGCAGCGCAGCGCCCGGCAGCAGGGTGGCGTCGATCGCGCCGCTTCCGGTCGGGAGCGACGGCGCGGCGCCGGGATCGTCGCGCAGGTTGCGCACGGCGGCGACCGAGGTGGGGCGCGCCATCGACGTGGCGCTCGGCGGCGTGCTGCGGCTCGCGGGGAGGTTCGAGGCGGTCCGCCGCACGCGCTCGAGCTTCGGCACGCTGGCGAAGAGGACCATGCCGGCGACCAGCGCCAGCGTGACCATCAACGCGGTGAGGAGCGAGGGCAGGTGCCGCGAGGGCGTCGTGGCGGGCGGCGGGCGTGGCACGGTGGCGGCGACCTCGAGGGGACGCCCCGTCCCGAGCGGACGGAAGCGCCCCCTCTCTTCGGTCGCGCGCGGTGGGCCGCGACATGCCGGCGGCGTGGCGCCCGCCGGCGGCGGGAAGCGATTTCCCGCGCGAGCCGGGCCGGCCGGCCTTCGTGCTGGCGAAGGGCGATGCCTGGCCTCGCGCGCGCGCGGCTCAGTGATGCTCTTCGCGAACCAGATTTCGGTTCCAGCCGGGCACCTCCACGACGACCTCCGGGCAGCGGCCGTTGGGGACGGTGTGGCAGGCGAGGCGCGAGCTCGGCGTCACGCCGGGCGCCAAGTCGAGCATGTCGTTCTCGGCGTCGGAGGCCTCGTTGCAGCTCTCGCCGCCCTGCTTCACCTTGACGTGGCAGGTCGAGCAGGCGAGCACGCCGCCGCACGCGTGGTCGATCGAGACGCCGTGCGCCAGCGCGATGTCGAGCAGGCTCCCCGGCAGACCGTCGCGGCCGTACGGGAGCTTCGCCGGCTCGACGGTGACGACGGTGTCGTTCGCGCCGCGGCCGTCGCCGCTCGCGACGAAGCGGACGGTGTAGGCGCGGTCGGGCAGTTCGACCTCGACCTGCTTCAGGTAGGGATTCTTGCCGCCCATCAGCGACGACTCCGCGACGCCGGAGCGCGCGCGGCGGCGCCGGCCGCCGGGTCCTTCGCCTTGCCATTCGCCCATTGCAGCACGCGCTTCCACTCGGCGGGCGTGACCGGCGTCACGCTGAGCCGGCTGCGCGTGACCAGTCCCATCTTCTGCAGCAGCGGATCGGCCTTCACCTGCGCCAGCGTGACCGGCTGCACCAGCCGCTCGACCAGCTTCACGTCGACCATGCACCAGGTCGGTGCCGCGCGCGTGCTCTTCGGGTCGAAGTGGACGTCCGTCGGCTCGAACTGCGTCGGGTCGGGGCGCGCGCCGCCGACGATCGCGACGATGGCCACGATCGCGGAGGGATCGGCATTCGAGTGGTAGAGGAAGGCGCGGTCGCCGACGGCGAAGCGATCGCGCATGAAGTTGCGCGCCTCGGCGTTGCGGATGCCATCCCAGCAGGTGGTCTGGTCCGGGGCGCGGGCGAGGTCGTCGAGCGAGTACGCGCTCGGTTCGGTCTTGAGCAGCCAGAGGGACGGCACGGTGGGTGGGGGCTCCGCAGGGACCGCACAGGTCGCGATCGGGCGGAGACGTTATCGCCGCGGCGACGCGGATCGCCGGCGCGGCCGCGGGGTCGGTTGATTCTCCCCGACCAGCGGGAATGATCGCCGCCCTCGCGAGCGCCTCCGGGCGCTCCCTTTCGCTTCCTGACCGGCGGCCCGGTGGCCGTCCGGATCGGTTACGCGATCCCCTTCTTCTGGCAGGAGATCGACCGTGGCTTCGTTGCCGTTGCTCATCACGGAGTTCGAGCAGGACGCCCTGATCGGCGGGTTGCTGCGCTGGTTCCACATCCTCGCGGGGATCGCCTGGATCGGGCTGCTCTACTTCTTCAACCTGGTCAACATTCCGACGCAGGGCAAGCTCGACGGGCCGACCAAGAAGGCGGTCAATCCCGAGCTGCTGCCGCGCGCGCTCTGGTGGTTCCGCTGGGGCGCCGTCTACACGGTGCTGTTCGGCCTCGTCCTCTTCTATTGGAAGTACATGCGCGGCGCGAACCTGCGCGACGCCGAGGGCGGTCTCTCCGATCGCGCGATGTGGATCATGCTCGGCATGACGCTCGGCCTGATCATGGCGTTCAACGTCTGGGCGATCATCTGGCCGGCGCAGCGGACGATCATCCGCGCGACCAAGGAGGGGCAGAAGCCGCCGGAAGGCCTGCCGGAGAAGGCGAAGCTCTTCTCGCGCATCAACTTCATCGTGTCGGGACCGATGCTGGTCGGCATGGTCGCGGCCAACAACGCGATCGCCTTCACCGCGACGTCGATCGCCGTGACGATGATCGTGTCGCTGGCGATCATCCACGTGCTGCTGCGCCTCTCGACCAAGGTCGGCACCTCGATCTGAGTCGTCCCAGGTCACCACGCTCGTAAACACGTCGCAGCGACGTTTCTGCGAACGGTAGACACGTCGCTGCGACGTTTTTACGCAGCGGCGTTCTCGCGGAAGGAGCGAGCGTGGTGCAGGGCACGGCGGCGCAGCTGGAGCGGACGCAGGCGGCAATCGCGGAGTTGCGCGATCTCTGCTGGCTGCCCCCGGCGGCGCGGCCGCGCGTGCTGGTCTCGAGCTGCCTGCTCGGCGAAGCGGTGCGCTGGGACGGCGGCGACAAGCGCCACGAGCGCGTGCGCGCGCTGGTGGGCGAGTTCGCCGAAACGGTCGCGATCTGCCCCGAAGTGGGCAGCGGCATGGCGGTACCGCGGCCGCCCTTGGTCCTCGCGGCGGGCGGCGCTGCCGGCGCGGCGGCCGCCGACGGCGTCGCGCTGGTCGAGCGCGACGGCGGG
>VGYY01000386.1 GCA_016872815.1 Planctomycetota bacterium | reverse complement strand
ACGGCAGCGGCGGCTCGGCGTACGGCAGCGGCGCATCGGGGCCGGGCAGCGCGGCGAGACTCGGCACCGCGTCGCCGGCGAGCGCCGCGACCTCGAACGCGAGCGGTTCGGTCTCGATGCGGTGGCGCTCGCCGTCGGCGCCCAGGCGGCGGTCGAGGAACGCGATCGGGAAGGGCAGCACCAGTTGCGGGCCGGAGGAGAGCGGCTCGAGGACGTACTCCTGCACCGTGCGCTCGCGGCCGTCGACCACGGTCGGGCGGGGCTCGCGGAAATCGCGGATCCGGCAGTCGGCGAGCAGCTCGCCGAACCGCGGCCGCTCGACCACGATGCCGGGCTCGGCATCGACGACGATGCGCAGCACCGGCAGGTCGGAGAGCCGCGGCGCGGCGGGCTCGAGTTCGAGCCAGGCGCGGACCGGGCCGCTGACCGCCTCCTTCGAGCGCAGCGGGGCGGGATCGTCGCGGTGCGGGCTCACCGGCGTCGCCCTCGCCGGCGGAAGAGCGCCTTGAGTTCGGTCGAGAAGGCGTCGAGCAGCGCGTCGCGGCCCGGACGGACGGCGGCGTCGGCGGCCGGCAGCGCCACCCGGAGGCGGTCGACGCCGCAGCGGCGCAGCAGTTCGTCGAGGGTCGCCTCGCGCGCGGCGTGGCGGCGCCGCCACCACTCGCGCACCCGCGCGTTGCCGCTGTCGACTTGCCGGCGAGCGCCGCTCTCGAGGCAGGCGAACTCGACCAGGCCGGCGTCCGGGAGCTCCACCTCGCGCGGGTCGATCAGTGTCACCGCGATCAGGTCGTGGCGGCGCGCGGTCACGGCAAGCGTGCGGGAGAAGGCGGGCGTCGCCAGCTCCGGGTCGAGGAAGTCGGTGAGGAGGAAGGCGACGCAGCGGCGCCGCTGCACCCGGTTCAGCCAGTCGAGCGCGGCGGCGATCCGCGTCGGCGCCGGCGGCGGCGGCGGCGCGAACAGCTCGCGCACCAGTCGCAGGACGGCGCCGCGTCCCTTGCGCGGCGGCCAATAGCCGCGTGGACCGTCGGCGAAGGTCGCCAGCGCCACCTTGTCCTGGTTGACCAGCGCCGTGAACATCAGCAGCGCCGCGCACTTCGCCTGCGCGGAGCGCCGCGTCTCGCCGCCGCTGCCGAACGCGGTCGAGCCCGATTCGTCGACCAGGAACTGCACGGTGAGCTCGCGCTCCTCGCGGTAGCGCTTGACGAACGGCGTCCCGCTGCGCGCGGTCACATTCCAGTCGATGGTCCGGATCTCGTCGCCGGGCTGGTACTCGCGGACCTCGTCGAACTCCATGCCCTGGCCGCGGAACGTCGAGTGGTACTGCCCGGCCAGCAGGTCGTCGATCGCGCGGCGGGCGACGATCTCGACGCGGCGCACCTGGCGCAGCACGGCGGCGATGGCGTCGCCCTCGCCGCCGCCCTGGCCGTGGTGGCCGGCCGCACCTGCTGGCGTCGCGCCCGGCGCGATCGCCGATCCCGCCGTCCTCGCGCCGCTCACGGCGTCACGGCACCGGCACGGCGGCGAGCAGCCGTCCGACAACCTGGTCGCTGTCGACCCCCTCGGCCTCCGCCTCGTACGACAGCAGCACGCGGTGGCGGAGGATGTCGCGGGCGATGTCCTTCACGTGCTGCGGGGTGACGAAGCCGGCGCCGTCGAGGAACGCCAGCGCCCGCGCGCCGAGCGCCAGCGCGATCGACGCGCGCGGCGAGGCGCCGAACGCCACCAGCGGCGCCAGCTCCTTCAGTCCCGCCCGGGCCGGATCCCGCGTCGCCTGCACCAGCGCGAGGCAGTAGTCGCGCACATGCTCGTCGAGGTAGATCAGCTCGACCGCGCCGCGCATCTCGAGCAGGTCCTGCGGCGTCGCCACCGGCCGCACCGCCGGCGTGGCCCGGTCGAGCGCCTGCGCGACGACCTTCTTCTCGTCGGCGGGCGTCGGGTAGCCGACCTTCACCTTCAGCATGAAGCGGTCGACCTGCGCCTCGGGCAAGGGGTAGGTGCCCTCCTGCTCGATCGGGTTCTGCGTCGCCAGCACGAGGAACAGCGGATCGAGCGGATAGCTCTGCTCGCCGATGGTGACCTGGCGCTCCTGCATCGCCTCGAGCAGCGCCGACTGCACCTTGGACGGCGCGCGGTTGATCTCGTCGGCCAGCACGAAGGTCGAGAAGATCGGTCCCTTGCGCGTGGTGAAGCCGCCGTCGCGCGGATTCCAGATCAGGGTGCCGATCAGGTCGGCCGGCAGGAGGTCGGGCGTGAACTGGATCCGGCGGAAGGGCGCGTCGATCGCCTGCGCCAGCGTGCGGATCGCGGTGGTCTTCGCCAGACCGGGCACGCCTTCGAGCAGGACGTGGCCGCCGGTCAACAGCGCGACCAGCAGGCGCGACACCATCTCCTCCTGCCCGACGAGGACCTTGCCCACTTCCGCGCGGATCGGGTGGAGCTTCGCCGCCTTCTCGGCCACCGTCGCCTTGATCCGTTGGACGTCGATCTGCATGCCGCGTCGATCCTCCGCTGCTCCCTGCCGGTCATGTCCGGGGCCCCCGGATACGAACGAGGGGCGTGAACGATAGTGCGGGACGCGCCGGGCGTACCCCGGGAGATGGCCGGCGCGAGCGGGCTATGGTGCCGCGATGCACGTGATGCCGACCGCCGCGCTGCTGGGACTCCTCGTGGCCGGGCCCGCCGCGGCGGCGCCGGTCGGCGGCGAGGCGCCGGACTGGCTGGTCGACCGGTTCGCGGCGCGGACGGTCGATCTCGCGTCGCCGCCGAACGAACTCGATCTCGACGGCGTGGCGGGAGCGGAATTGGCGGTTGCGGTGGCTGCCGAGGGCGCCGTGCGCATCGAGTTGCAGGTCGCCGGGACCCTGCTCGCCGCGGACGCGTCGACGGCGACCGCGCCGGCGACCGGCGCGTACGCCCGCTTCGTTGCGTTGCCGCCCG
>VGYY01000385.1 GCA_016872815.1 Planctomycetota bacterium | reverse complement strand
CTGCCATCCGCTGCGGCTGACCCAGGTCGACGCGACGTTGCGGCGGATCGGCCCGCGCGAATGGGCGATCGACAGCGAGGTGGCGGCGCTCGATCGCACCGGCGTCGAGATGGAGGCGCTCACCGCGGCGGCCGTCGGCGCGCTGGCGCTCTACGACATGGTCAAGGCGATCGACAAGTCGGCGGTGATCCGCGACGTCCTGCTGCTCGCGAAGTCGGGCGGAAAGTCGGGCGACTACCTCCGTGCCGGCCGCAGCGGGCGCGGCGGAGCGCGGCCGTGAGCGGCGGGAGCGACCGCGACTTCGGCCTCGCCGTCGCGCTGGTGATCTGCTCGGACCGGGCGGCGCAAGGGACCCGCGCCGATGCCACCGCCGCGCAGCTCGCGCCGTTGCTGGCGGCGGCCGGCCATCGCTTGGTGACGACGCGCATCGTGGCGGATGACCGCGCGGCCATCGCCGCGGCGCTGCGCGAACTCGCCCGTTCGCATCCGCTGGTGCTCACGTCGGGCGGGACCGGTCTGGCGCCGCGCGACGTCACGCCGGAGGCGACGCGCGAGGTCATCGAGCGCGAGGTGCCGGGCCTCGGCGAGGCGATGCGGGCGCGCAGCCTGGAGGTCACGCCAATGGCGCTGCTGTCGCGCGCCACCGCCGGGACGCTGGGCTCGGCGCTGATCGTGAACCTGCCGGGTTCGCCGCGCGGCGCGGCCGACTGCCTCGCCGTGGTGCTGCCGGCGGCCGCGCATGCGGCGCGGTTGCAGGCGGGTGCGGTGCAGGACTGTCAGGCGGAAGCGGAGGCGGCGCGGCGCGCGGCGACCTTGCCGCGAGAGGGATGCGGACCATGAGCTTGCGCGTCGGGATCGTCGGCGCCACCGGCGCGGTGGGCGAGGAGCTGCTCCAGGTGATGGAGCAGCGCCGCTTCCCGGTGGGGGAGCTGGTGCCGACCGCCAGTGCGCGCAGCAGCGGGCGCGTCGTCCGCTTCCAGGGCCGTGACTGGCCGGTGCGGCCGCTCGATCGCGCCGCGCTCAGGGAGTGCGACGTCGTGTTCCTCTCGGCTGGCGCCGCGGTCTCGCGCGCGCTGGCGCCCGAGCTGCTGGCCGGTCGCGCGCGGCTCTATGACAACACCTCGGCCTTTCGGCTCGACCCGGCGGTCCCGCTGGTGGTCCCCGAGGTGAATCCGCATCGGCTGACGCCGGCGCATCGGCACGCCGCCGTCGCCAACTGCACGGCGATCCTGCTGGTGCTGGCGCTGGCGCCGCTCGAGCGGCGCTTCGGGCTCGAGCGAGTGGTGGTCTCGACCTATCAGGCGGTGTCGGGCGCCGGTCGCCAGGCGCTCGAGCGCCTCAAGGACGAACTGCGGCGCGAACTGGCGGGCGAGCCGCTCGCGACCGGCGGTCCGCCGCCGTTCGCCTTCAACTGCATCCCGTCGATCGGCGAGCTCGACCCGGCCGACACGGTGGCGGCGCGCACCACCGGCGAGGAGCGGAAGGTCGGCGACGAGGTGCGCCGCATCCTCGAGCGCCCCGACCTCCCGATCGTCGCCACCTGCGTGCGCGTCCCGGTGCTGCGTGCCCATTCCGAGTCGGTGCTGGTCGAGCTCCGCGACCGCGACGCGTCGCTCGCCGACGTGTGCGCGGCGCTGCGCGCGGCGCCGGGGGTCGAACTGCGCGACGACGTCGCGCGCGGCGTCATGCCGATGCCGCGGCTGGCGGCCGGCGGTGATGGCATCCAGGTCGGGCGGATCCGGCCGGCCGATCGGCCCGGGAGCTTCACGTTCTTCCTTGCCGGCGATCAGCTGCGCAAGGGCGCGGCGCTCACCGCAGTGCAACTGGCCGAACTGCAGTTCCCGCGCTGAGCCGTCGCCTCCGGGGCGTTCCTTGACTTCGTCGGGGCCCCCCGCCTGAATGGCGCCCCCTCGTCGGTGCGGCAGGCGCGCGCAGCGACGGCCGCCGCTACCGGGCGGTCGTCGTGTCGCGGTAGCCGCGCCGGGCGACCGGTCGGGCCCGCGCCCGTGCCCCCCTCACCCTTCACTCCCTCGAACCGCCATGGCCACCATCTCCAGCAACGACTTCAAGAACGGCATCACGATCGTCTACGAGAACCAGCTCTGGGACATCATCGAGTTCCAGTTCGTCAAGCCCGGCAAGGGCACGCCGTTCATCCGCACCAAGCTGAAGAACCTGAAGACCGGACAGGTGCTCGAGCCCAACTTCGACGCCAAGCAGGCGGTCGAGCAGGCGATCCTCGACAAGGTCGAGTGGGAGTACCTCTATCGCGACGGCGAGCACTACGTGTTCATGGACACGGCGTCCTTCGACCAGCACCACGTCGACAAGAAGAAGGTCGAGCCCCTGCTCGACTTCCTCAAGGAGAACACGAAGTGCAGCGCGAAGGTCTACGACGGCGAGCTGATCTCGATCGTGCTGCCTGATTTCATGGAGTTCGACGTCGTCGAGTGCGAGCCGCACATCAAGGGGCAGCAGGCGGCGGGCGGCAACAAGCCGGCGATCATCGAAACCGGCGCCAAGATCATGGTGCCGCAGTTCGTCGTGCCGGGGACGCGGATCAAGGTCGACACGCGCGATCGGCGCTACGTCGACCGGGTCTGACACCGGAGCCGCGCCGAGCGCGCGGCGCACGGCTGCGGCCGGAAGGTCGCGGCCGAGGAATCGCGGGACACCCGCAGGGCCACAGCAGGAGCGGAGGGGATGGCACGGAAGAAGAAGTCGGCGGCGCGGGCGCGTCCGGCGGCAGCGGCCGCGGCTCCGGCGCCGGTGGCAGCGGCGCACGATGCCGAGATCGCCCGCGTGCGGGCGCTGCTCGAGCTGATGCAGCAGCACGGCCTGCTCGAGCTCGAGATCGGGCCTGACGGGCAGTCGGTGCGGCTCAGCAAGACGGCCGGTGCGACGCTGCCGCTGTCGATGCCGATGCCGATGCCGATGGCCGC
>VGYY01000384.1 GCA_016872815.1 Planctomycetota bacterium | reverse complement strand
CTTCTGGCAGGCGGCGCCCGCGCGCCAGTCAGCGCCGCTGTTCGAGCGCGCGCCGCCGCCCGAGGTGGCGCCGCCGCCGTTGCCGCCGCCGCACGAGGCGGAGCTGGTGGTGGCCGACTACGCCACCACCGGCCTCACGCTCCACTCCCATCCGCTCCACTTCCTGCGCCCGCACGTGGCGAAGCTCGGCGGCGCGCCGTGCAGCGTGCTGACGCGCGCCCTGTCGGGCGCCCGCATCGCCGTCGCCGGCCTGGTGCTCCATCGCCAGAAACCGGGCACCGCGTCGGGCGTCCTGTTCATGACGCTCGAGGACGAGAGCGGCAGCGCCAACGTCATCGTCCGCGAGCGCGAACAGCAGCGCCACCGCAGCGCCTGCATCGGCGGCCGCCTCCTGCTGGTGCGCGGCAAGGTCGAGCGCGTCGGCGAAGTGGTCCACCTGCTGGCCGAGCGCGTCACCGACCTGACCGAATTGGTGCGGCGGATCGAGACGCGGTCGCGGGACTTCCGCTGAGCGCGCCGCCTCGGACGCCGTTCAGCGAAACCAGAGATCCTGAACCACCGAGCGCGTCGAAGGCGCGGAACTGATCGAACCGCACGCCGTCGATCGCGGCGAGGTAGAGGTCACAACTGGCACCGTCCGGCCCGCCGCGCTGCACTTCGTGCCCGAAGCTGACCGGAAGACCTGCTGCGAGCGCTTCCAAGTGACCAGGCACCTCGGCGACGCGGCGACGGCTCCGTCTCACGCGGAGACAAAGCGAGGCGGGCCGAGCCGCGTGCCGAAGCGCGCCACCGCGGCCGGCGGGGGGACCATGGGGCGGTCCCGGGCGGCGGTCAGCTGCGCCGGCCGTCGGCGATCGCGCGGGCCAGCCGGATGGCGCCGTCGATCGCCCGGCGCGCGGAGTCGAGTCCGTGGCCGGTGCAGGAGAACCATGGGATGCCGTGAGCGCTGCACGCCTTGCGCACGCCGCGCCCGAGATTGGTGCGGACGAAGGTCATCAGCACGACGACGTCGAAGCGGTGCAGCGCTCCTTGGATCCAGTCGAGGTGCGAGCCCCAGTTCGAGCTCCAGCCGGTGTGGCGCAGTTCGAGCTCGACCTTCGGCCACTCTTGCTGGATCGCCGCGCGGATCGACGCGTCGTAGCGCGCCTGCATCTCGTTGCCGCCGACGAAGAGGACGCGCAGGCGCACCCGCGATCGCGCCGCCGCGTCGATCACCGGCTCCTCGCCGACGGCCTTGCGTGCGGCCGTCAGGCGCTGCCCGAGCGTCTCGGCGACCGACCCCTGCCCGAGGCGGCGGATCTCGGCCAGCACGTCCTCCGCCGCCGCCATCGCCGCGTCGTCGCCGTCGGCCAGCGCCTTGTGGAACGACTCCGCCAGCAGCGCGGCCGCCTCGGCGTCGCGCCCGGCGCGGACGAGCAGGCGGATCCGCGCCGCGCGCGCCTCCTCGATCTCGAAGCCGGGCTGGTACTGGTCGGGCGTCTCGAGCAGGGCGAGGAACTCGCTGCGTATCGGCTCGTCGTCGGCCAGCAGCTCGAGGCGATCGAGCGCCTCCTCGGCGCGGGCGACGTCGCGCCGCGCCACCGCCTCGCGCAGCGCGGTGCGCGCATCGGCGAAGCGCTCGGTCATCTGCCGGTCGCCGCCATGCGAGCGCCGCAGCAGCGCGTCGATCACCGCGGCGGAACGCGACGCGATGCCGGCCGCCACCATGAGGTCGAGCACGGCGGGGCCGCGCTCGGCGAGCAGCTCCTTCACCAGCGCGTCGACCTCGTCCGGGTCGACCGCGACGAGCGCCAGCGACTCGAGCACCTTGCGCAGCAGCCAATCCGGCGGTGCGGCGGACGGGCCGCGGTCGCCCCGCAGCAGCTCGCAGCCGCGCCGCACCAGCACCGGGTCGACCGTCGCCGCCAGCAGGTCGGCCAGCGCGAGCTGGGCGCAGCGCAGCGTGCCGAGCGGCCGGTAGGTCTCGGGCTGCGCGTTCATCCGCGCCGTCGCCATCTCGAGCAGCGGCAGCGCCGCCGCCGCCTCGCCGCGGGCATAGCGCAGCATCCCGAGCAGGAACTCGCCATGCCCGCGCTCGCCGCCGATCCGCACCGCCGACTCGAAATGGCGCTCGCCGGGCGCGAGCGTCGCGGCGAGCGCCTTCAGGTCGGCCGCCTCGCGCGGCAGCGTCACCTCGGCCAGCGAGCGATAGCCCGCCGCGAGGACGCCGAGGTCGGCGTGCACCTCCGAGAGCACCGAGCCCTCCTCCTCGCCGAGCAGCGCCTCGAGCTGCGTGCGCGCCTGCTCGCGGTCGCCGCGGAGCCGATGGCAGTGGGCGCGCCGGCGGCCGAGCTCGAGCTCGAACAGCGCCGCATGGTCGGGATGGCGGCGCAACTCCGGCAGCGCCCGCTCGAGCGCGGTGAGCAGGCGGTCGGCGTCGCCGGTCTTCTTCTCGCGGAGCAGCGCCGCCGCATGGTCGAGCAGCCGGCGGGCGAACGGGGGGCCGTGGTCGGCCACGGCGCCGTGCGACACCAGGCCGATCGCGTCGGCGATGCGGCCCGCGCGCCAGAGGACGTCGAACAGCGGCTCGCGCAGCGGGCGCACCCAGTCGCCGCCGCCGGCCAGCAGCGCGTCGACCGTGCGCTGGTGGCGTTTCAGCTCGGCCAGCAGGCCCGGGTCGTCGCTGCGCCGGCAGTGGCCGAGGACGGCGCCGGCCACGTACCAGCCGCGGCGCGACTCGTTGGCCGCGGCGAAGTCGATGTGCCAGCTGCGGCCGAGCAGCACGTCGAGGAAGCCGCGATGGAAGTAGCTGCGGTGGCGCTCGAGGTTGAGCGCGACCAGCTCGTTGACCAGGTCGTCGGCCTGCTCGTGGTCGAGCGCCCCCTCGACCTCCTGCAGCGTCGCCACCAGCGCCTGGGTGACGGTGCGGTCGAGCGTGGTGAAGGTGGGCGGGGTGGCGTCCGCCGCGGCGGCGGCTTCGTCGTCGGCGGCCGCCGGCGCTGC
>VGYY01000383.1 GCA_016872815.1 Planctomycetota bacterium | reverse complement strand
GACGGCGGCGCCGGGGCGGGCAGTGGCCGCTGCGATCGGGCCGGCGGCGACCGCGCCCCCCCGGGGCCGCTCCGCGGAGGCAGCTTCCCGCCCGGGGGAGGGCGGGCTACGATGCCGCGCCCTTTTTCCGCCCCTTCGGTTCGGTGGTCCCCGCTTGTTCGAGTCGCTCTCCAACGCCCTGCAGCGCGTCTTCTCCAAGTGGGGGAAGGACCGCCTTCTCACCGCCGAGAACATCCGGGACGGGCTCGAGGAGATCCGCAAGGCGCTGCTCGAGGCCGACGTCCACTTCGAGGTGGCGAAGTCGCTGACCGAGCAGGTCACGGCGCGCGCGGTCGGCCAGGAGGTGATCGCCGCGGTCAAGCCGGCCGAGCAGATCGTCAAGCTGTTCTCGGACGTTCTCACCGAGGCGATGCACGGCGAGCCGCCGAAGCTCCCGGTCCTGCCTGGGCAGCCGGCAGTCGTGATGATGGTCGGGCTGCAGGGCTCGGGCAAGACGACCACCACGGCGAAGCTCGCCCGCAAGCTGAAGCGGCAGGGGCGCCGACCGCTGCTGGTGGCCGCCGACACGCGCCGCCCGGCGGCCATCACCCAGCTGCAGGTGCTCGGCAAGTCGCTCGACATCCCGGTCCATGCCGAGGAGGGGCCGGGGAACGAGGAGCGCGCGCCGCAGATCTGCGCCGCGGCCGTCGCCCGCGCGAAGAAAGAAGGCCACGACGTCGTCCTGCTCGACACCGCCGGGCGGCTGCACATCGACGCACCGCTGATGGACGAGCTGGCGCGGGTCGAGAAGCTGGCCGCGCCGCACGTGACGTTCCTCGTCTGCGACTCGATGGCCGGGCAGGACGCCTACGCCAGCGCGCGCGACTTCCACGGCAAGCTGCGCCTCGACGGCGTGATCCTGACCAAGCTCGACGGCGACACCCGCGGCGGCGCCGCGATCTCGGTGAAGCAGGTCACCGGCAAGCCGATCGTCTACATCGGCACCGGCGAGCGGGTCGAGGACCTCGACGACTTCCACGCCGATCGCATGGCCTCGCGCATCCTCGGGATGGGCGACGTCGTCTCGCTGGTGGAGAAGGCGCAAGAGGTCGTCGACGAGGAGGAGGCCGCAGCGGCCGCCGAGCGGCTGCTGAAGGCGCAGTTCACCCTCGATGACTTCCTGAGCCAGCTGCGCGCCATCCGGAAGATGGGGCCGCTCAAGGGGCTGCTCAAGATGATGCCGGGCCAGCTCGGCCAGGCGTTCGAGCAGGCCAACGTGCAGGAGAAGGAGCTCGGCCGCGTCGAGGCGGCGATCCTCTCGATGACGCCGCAGGAGCGGCGCAACCCCGGGCTGCTCGACGCCAACCGCCGCCGCCGCGTCGCCCGCGGCTCCGGCAACGAGCTGTCGGTGGTGAACCAGCTGATCCGCCAGCACGAGCAGATGCGCGACATGATGAAGCGCATGCAGGGCGGCGGCATGCTGGGCAAGCTCGGCAAGCTGTTCGGCGGTGGCGGTGGCGACGTCGGCGGCCTGGCCGGGATGGGGGGGGCCGCCGGCTTCCCCGGTTTCGGCGGGGGCGGCGGCGGGCGGGCGCAGCAGGAGCTGCTGGCCCAGATGCAGCGCGGCGGCGGCGCCACCGAGGTGAAGGATCCCGACGAAGAGGCGCGCCGACGGGCGGCGCGCAAGCGCGAGAAAGAGGCCCGCAAGAAGAATCGCAAGCGCCGCTGATCGCGCGGCGCATCAGGAGAAGAGCTTTGGCAGTTTGCATCCGACTCAAGCGTTTCGGTCGTCTGAACCGCCCGGCCTGGCGTGTCGCCGTGATGGACAAGCGCAACGGGCGCGACGGCGAGGCGATCGAGGAGATCGGCACCTTCGACAACATCACCGATCGCTCGAAAGAGAAGTTCACGGTGAATGCGGAGCGCGCCCTCTTCTGGATCAGCAAGGGTGCGCAGCCGTCAAAGACGGTGCACCAGCTGTTCAAGCGGCACGGCGTCTACGCGACGAAGGCGGGCGCGGGCGCGACGGCGGCCGCGGCACCGGTTCCGGCGGCGGCTCCGGCCAAGAAGAAGAAGTGAGCGCGAGCGCCCAGCGGGCGGCTTCGATCGTCGCGCACCGGCGGGGAGCGCCCCCGCCGGCGGCCGCGGCACGGCCGGAGACCGCAGGGCGGCAGGACGCATGGAACCGCGAGGCACGTCGATGAGCGAAGCGGCGGCGAAGGCGAAGCTCTCCGAGGTGCTGCGCGCGCTCGAGAAGCCCTACGGCAAGGTGATCATCCTGCCGGAGGAGCCGACCCTCGACCACGCGGTGTTCCTGCTGCTGCGCGAAGGGTGGGATTACCGCAAGGCGCAGCGCGCGTTGCGCATCCTGCAGAAGGAATTCGTCGACTGGAACGAGGTCCGCGTCTCCACGCCCGCCGAGCTCAAGGGGGCGCTGAAGGAGCTCGGCGACAAGGACCTCGACGTCAAGGTCGAGAAGCTGCGCGCGCTGCTCGCCGCGCTGTGGAAGGAGCGCAACGCCACCGCGCTCGAGTTCCTGAAGGAGATGCAGCCCGAGTCGCGCGCGCGCCTCCTCTCGAGCCTCGGCGTGATCCACCAGGGCATCGTCCAGGTGCTGCTGCACGGACTGGCCGGGCCGCAAGCGGCGCTGCCGGTGCCGCAGGGTGCGGTGCGGACGCTGACGCGACTCGGCCTGATCGACCGCGTCCACAGCGACGGCGCCGCGCGCAAGGTGCTGGAGAAGCTGGTCGATCCCGAGGACCTGCACCCCTACCTGCTGCTGCTGACGCAGCACGGCGAGGAGATCTGCCAGGCGAAGTCGCCCCGCTGCGGCGACTGCGTGCTGGTGGAGTCGTGCAAGTTCAAGCGCAAGATCGGCGTCAAGGACGGCGAGGAAGACGAGTCGTGATCGTCGTGGCGCCCGCTCTCAGCGGACGGGCGCCGCCGCGGAGCTGAGCCCGGCGCCGACCGGCGCGACGCGCGGCGTGACGGCCGCCGCTACCGGTGGCGCCGGCAGC
>VGYY01000382.1 GCA_016872815.1 Planctomycetota bacterium | reverse complement strand
CGCGCTGCGCCCGCCGCCCGGCACCGCGCGCGCCGACCGCTTCATCGCCGGTCTCTGCTTCGCGCTCGCGGTGGGGGTGGCCGGGCTCTTCGGTCAGCTCGCGAGCCGCGACAACTTCCGCCTGCCGCCCGCCGACGCGGCCCGGCTCGCACCCGGCCGTCCGCTGCCCGACGTGGCGCTCCTGTGCAGCGATGGCACGCCGTTCGACCTGATGCGGGAGCAGCGCGAGGGCGCGTTGCGTGGCCGGCCGCTCTTGCTGCTGTTCTTCCGCGGCACCTGGTGAAGCTCGTGCGTGCGCGAGCTGCGCGGTGCGCAGCTCTTCCTCGAGCGGATCGAAGCGGCGGGCGCCACCGTGGTCGCGATCGCGAAGGACGCGCCGGCCCGGCTCGCCGCCTTCGCGGAGGCCGAGGGCATCCGCTTCCGGCTGCTGTCCGACCCGACGCTGACGTTCGCCCGCGAGCTCGGCGTGGTGCACGCGGGCGCCGACCCGCACGACCGCTCCGACCTGGCGCGGCCGGCAGCGTTGCTCTTCGGTGCCGATGGCGCGCTGCGGGCGACCCGTCTCTCCGGCAACTGGCGCGATCGGCAGGACGGCGATGCGCTGGTGGCGCTGGCGGCGGAGGCCGCGGGCGCGCGCTGATGCCCGTCGTCGCGGCCCGCCGTCGCGGCCCGGCGTGGAGCGCCGTCCACGGAACGGCACGCGGTTCGTGATCGTACGCCGCGCGGACGGCTGCGCCGTAGAGTCGGCGCGACGTCCGCGTCCTTCGTGCTCGGGAGTTCACGGTGCTTGCCACGCTCATCGCCTCCTCCGTCCTGGTCACGTCTCCCCTGGAAGCTGGCGACCTCGCCGCCCGCCTCGCCCGCCTGCGCGAGGACGTCGAGCAGCGCCGCGAGATGCTCCGGCTGAGCGGCCTTTCGCTGGCGGTGGTGCTGAAGGACGAGGTGGTTTTCGCCGACGGCTTCGGCCTGCGCGATCGCGAGGCGAACCTGCCGGCCGACGAGCACACGCTCTACGGCGTCGCATCGACGACCAAGGCGTTCACGTCGATGCTCTGCGCGATGCTGGTCGCCGAAGGCAAGCTGGATTGGGACGGTCGCCCGGCGACCTGGCTGCCGACGGTCAGGTTCAAGGACCCGACCACGGACAAGGAGACGCGGCTGCGCGACCTGCTGGCGCACCGCACCGGGCTGACGCGCACCGACGTCGCCTGGATCGGCACGAACGCCACCCGCGCGCAGCTGATCGCGCAACTGGCCGTCGCCGACAACTACCAGCCCTACGGCCGAGCGTTCCAGTACAACAACACGCAGTACCTGCTGGCGGGCGAGGTCGCGGCGAAGGTGGCCGGCAAGCCGTCGTGGGACGAGCTGCTCGAGGAGCGGCTCCTCCGCCCGCTCGGCATGAAGAACAGCACCAGTCGCGCGACGCAGTCGCTCGCCGATCCGCGCATGGCGAAGGGCTACGACTGGGACGCGGCGAAGAACGAGTTCACGCCGGTCGAGCTGCTGAATGCCGACAACTGCGCGCCGGCCGGCGGTCTCGCCTCCGACGTGGTCGACATGGCGCAGTGGGTGCGCTTCCTGCTGCGCCGCGGCGAGTGGGAGGGGAAGCAACTCGTCCCCGCCGCGCAGGTCGACGAGATTTGGCGCGACTTCGACCCGAACGACATCGGCCCGAGCTACGGCCTCGGCTGGTTTCTCCACGAGAAGGATGGCCAGGAGTGGCGTGACGCCGAGGGCAACCGCCACCGCGTGGTCGAGCACGGCGGCAACCTGCCCGGTTCGTGCGCCTGCGTCGCGCTGCTGCCGAGCCGTGACGCGGGGCTGGTGCTGCTGGCCAATGCCAGCCAGTCGCAGTTGCAGGCGTCGATCATGCCGCTGGTGTTCGACGCGCTCTTCGGCACGTGGAAGGATCGCGCCACCTGGAGCGAGGGCGAGCCGCTGCCGAAGGAGCGCTGGAGCAAGTGGCTCGGCACCTTCACCGGCGGGATGGAGGGGCGCGCCAACAACACGCTGGTCGATCAGGGCGGGCGGCCGACGCTGGTGATCCCGCCGGGGCTCGGGCTGCAGGCGACGACGATCTACACGCTCGGGTGGCCGGACGCGGAGGGGCGCTGCTGGCTGCGCGAGGAGCCGACGGCGTACATCCGGGTCGAGGAGGATGGCAGCGGCCACGCGGTCGCGCTCGAGTTCGTCCACGGCTTCGCCCAGCGCCGCATGAAGCAGGTCGTGGCGAAGAACAGCGATCAGGCGCCCGACCTCTCGCTCGACGAGTTCTTCGCGAAGCGCGAGGCGCGGATCGGCGGCGCGAAGGCGGCCGATTGGCGGACCGTGCGGATGGTCGGGAAGGTCAGCTTCCCGAACGCCGGCGTGACCGGGCGCTGGACGCTGGTCGCACGCGGGCCGGAGACGCTGCGGATCGACTACGACGCCGAGCCGTTCGGCCATGCCACGACGATCGTCGCCGGCGGGGAGGCGACCCGGCGCGCATCGCTCGGGAGCAAGGCGGTGTTGCCGCCCGAGGAGGTGGCGGCCCTGCTGCGCCTGAACCCGATCGTCGACGCGGGCGCCTGGATCGACTGGACGGACGACGTCGAACTGCGGCGCGAGACCTTCACCTCGTCGGTCGGGATGCCGCTCGGCGGCGCGTGCTACGAGGTGGTCGTCGCGGGCGCGACGCCGCCGGCCATGGCCTACTACGTTTCCGCCCAGACCTTCGACACGGTCGCCATCGAGGGCGCCTTCGCGGCATTCCCCGGCCTGCCGCTGCCGGTCGCCGTCGCGCAGTTGTCGGATTGGCGCGACGTCGGCGGGGTCCGCGTCGCCTTCAAGCGCGAACTGCCGGGCAACCTCAGTCCGGCCATGGGCAGCTGCACGCTGCAGCTCGACCGCGTCGAGATCGACGTCGAGCTCGAGGACTCGCTGTTCAACCTCGCGCCGGCGGGCCCGGCGGGGAGCTGAGCGGCGGGGTCGCGGCGCGGCGCGGCGACGCGCCCGGCT
>VGYY01000381.1 GCA_016872815.1 Planctomycetota bacterium | reverse complement strand
GTCGATGTGACGGCGGCGGTCGGCCTCGACCGGATCGCCTTCCCGATGGGCAGCAACTTCGGCGACGTCGACAACGACGGCTTCCCCGACCTCTATCTCGCCACCGGCGCCCCCGACTACTCGGCGCTCTACCCCAACGTCCTCTATCGCAACGACGGCGGGCGCCGCTTCCTCGACGTGAGCGCGTCGACCTAGACCGGCCACCTGCAGAAGGGACACGGCGTCAGCTTCGGCGACCTCGACGGTGACGGCGACCAGGAGCTCTTCGCGCAGACCGGAGGCGCGCTGCCCGACGACGGCTTCCGCAACGCCTGCTACGACAACCCCGGCCACGGCAACCGCTGGCTCACCGTGCGGCTGCGCGGGACGAAGTCGAACCGCTTCGGCGTCGGCGCGCGCGTGCGGGTGCGGATCGCCGAGCCGGCGGGCGAGCGGACCGTCCATGCCGACGGCGGCGGCAACTCGAGCTTCGGCGGCAACAGCTTCCAGCTCGAGCTCGGGCTCGGGCAGGCGACGCGGCTCCTCGCGCTCGAGGTGCACTGGCCGGCGTCGGGGATCACGCAGACCTTCGCCGACGTGCCGCTCGACGCCGCCGTCACGGTGACCGAGGGGGCGCCGGCCTTCGAGCGGTGAGGCGCTTCGGCGCAGCGGGTCAGCGCGCCGCGGGCTGGTAGACGTTGACGGCGCCGGGCAGGAGTTCGCCGGCGATCGCCGCGATCGCCGCGAGCGTCGCCGGCTCCTCGGTCGCGGCGAAGAGGTAGAGCTTCCAGAGGTCGCGGTAGGAGCGCTCGAGGTCGGCGAGGCGCGCCACCCGGTCGGAGAACTGGGCGAGCGGCGCGATCGCGCCCGCGCCCGGGAAGCGCACGTGCGTCTGCGCCTCCTTGAGCTGCATCCGCTTCGACGGGCAGTAGAGCTGGACGATCACCGGCTCGTGGCCGGCCTTGCGCAGTCGCGCGCGCACCTCGCGCTCGAACGCCTGGCGCTCGCCCGCCCGGCCCGGCGCGAAGAAGCGGTCGAGCAGCGCCTGCTGCACGCCGCGGTTCGCGTAGAGCGGCCAGACGCAGGCGCGCTTCAGCAGCCGCCGCGAGCGCAGCCGCGCGATCAGCTCCCGCGCCCGCGCGAGCTCCCCGGCGACGTCGCCCGGCAGCGTCCCGAACAGCTCGCCGCGCGCCGCGGCCTGCGCGGGCGCGGTCGGCGCCGCGACGTGCCGCTCGCACAACGGCAGCAGTTCGGCGTCCTCGAGCGCGTAGAGCTGCTCCGCCTGCAGCCCGCCGTGCAGCAGCGCGGTCTCCACGATCTGCGAGACCATCGCGCCGGCGGCGACCTTGGCGTGGTGGTAGTAGACCCGCTCGCTGAAGAAGTAGCGCGCCTCGAGCACGCGCAGCAGCTCGGAGAGGATGTCCTCGCGCAGCAGGCCGCGCTTCTCGATGTCGACGTAGAGGTGGCCCGAGGCGCGGTCGACCATGAAGTACGACAGCACCCGCTCGTCGTAGTTCAGGTTGAGCCCGGTGAAGAGCGCGTCGCGCTTCAGGTAGTCGAGCAGGTCGGCGCAGATCGTGTCGGAGAGGAGCTCGCGCCAGCAGGCCGGCACCGCGGGCAGGCCGGCCGCCGCCGCCTCCGTGTCGGCGAGCAGCACGGCGAGCACCTCGCGCCGGATCCCCATGCGATCGAGCGCCGCGCCGAGCTCCGTGCCGCCGTCGAGCACGCGGAAGTAGCGCGGCGCGCTGTCGTGCCGCTCGAGCAGCGATCGGCTGTCCTCGATGCAATGGCCCGACGGGATGTGGGTCACGTCGTGCACCAGCGCCGCCGCCCGCACGATGCGCTCCTCGTCCTCGGCGATGCCGAGCAGCCCCTCGGGGCGGAGCTTGCGGTTCTGGTTGATCGCGGCGATCAGGCGGCTGGCCACGTGGGCGGTGCCGAGCGAGTGCTCGAAGCGGGTGTGCTGGGCGCCGGGATAGACGAGGTACGCCGTCCCGAGCTGGCGCACGCCGCGCAGCCGCTGCATCTGCGGCGTGTCGAGCAGCGCCATCTCTTCGCTCGAGAGATAGAGATCGCCGTGGACGGGATCCCGGATCACGGAGTAGCGTCGCGGCTCGTGCATGGCGGGGATGGTAGCCCTGCGCGTCGGCGGCGAGGAGCGAGGCGATGGCCCACATCCGGCTGGTCGAGCCTCACGAGGCGACCGGAGCGCTCAAGCGGCAGTACGACGCGGCGATTGCGCGCGCCGGCCGGATCTGGAACATCGTCCGCACCATGAGCCCGAACCCGCCGGTGCTGGACGCGTCGATGCGGCTCTACGGCACGGCGATGCACGGCGCGTCGCCGCTCACCCGCATCCAGCGCGAGCTGCTGGCGGTGGTGGTGTCGCGCGCGAACGAGTGCTTCTACTGACTCGAGGCGCATGCGCACGACCTCCGGTCGGAGGTCGACAAGGAGCGCGGGACGCTGGCGGCCGAGGCGTTCGTCGCCGCGGTCAAGGCCGACTGGCGCAAGGCGGGGCTGCCGCCGCGCGACGCGCTCTTGTGCGAGTACGCCGAGAAGATGACGCGCGCGCCGTCCGAGTGCGGCGCCGGCGACGTCGCCGCGCTGCGGGCGGCCGGTTTCGACGATCGCGCGATCCATGACGCGGTCCAGGTGATCGCCTACTTCAACTACATCAACCGCGTCGCCGACGCGCTCGGCACCGACCCCGAGGACTTCTTCCCGGGCGGCGCCAAGGCGATCCCGTGAGCCGCGGCCGGTGAACCTCAAGGTCGTCGAGCTGCGCGAGGATGGCCAGCTGGTCATCCGCTTCCCGTACCACCCGACGCTGGTCGACGTGGTGCGCGGGCTGTCGCGCCGCAGCTTCGACAAGCTGAACAAGTGGTGGTGCGCACCCGCGGACGTCGTGGTCGAGGTGGTCGACACGCTGCTGCCGCACGGCTTCGACGTGGCGGCGAGCGCGCGCGCGGCCTACGCGGCGCGCGGCGGGACGCGGGCGCTCGCAGGGGCGCCGGCGGAGAGCGAGT
>VGYY01000380.1 GCA_016872815.1 Planctomycetota bacterium | reverse complement strand
TGCGCGAGATCGCACAGCCGCACCCGCGCCGGCCGCGCGAACGCCGCGGCATCCGCCGGCGCCGGCGACTCGATGTCGACCCGCACCAGCCCGGCCACGTCGCGCAACCGCACCACGATCGTCGCGGCGTCGGGCAGTCGTTCGAGCAGGTCGGAGAACAGCGCGAACAGGCACGGCAGCAGCACGTCGCGCTCGCCGCTGATCGCCGCCTCGCGCGAAGAGTCGACCACGCGCAGCCGGATCTGGTGCGCCTCGATCCAGGCGCGCTGCCCGGAGATCGCCTTCTCGAGCGCCTCGGCGAGCACCACCTCGCCGCCGCCACCGACCGGCTCGGCGATCATCCCGAACTCGAGCGCGTTGGTGACCAGGACGTCGAGCCGCTCGCATTCGCGCGCCAGCGCGCGGCCGACCGCCTTCTGCTCGCCCGTGCGTCCGGCGAGGCGGGCGCCGAGTCGCGCCAGCGTGGAAAGCGGCAGCCGCAGTTCCGTCGCCAGGAAGCGCGCCAGCGCGCCGCTGCGCGGTCGATCCGTCTCGCGCCCTTCCATCGAGCCCCCCGAGGAGTCCTTGAATGCGGCCCCGTTGTCGGCAACCTCGCGGCGATCTTGAGGAGGGCCCGGATGGAGCTCCGACGCATCGGCACGATCTTCCGCAAGGAGCTCCTCGACACGCTCCGCGACCGCAAGACGCTGTTCTTCATGCTGGCGCTGCCGACGCTGCTCGCACCGTGCCTCGCCGGCCTGATGTCGCGCGTCACCCAGAGCGAGGCGAGGAAGACGCAGGAGCGGCGCCTCGTGGTGCAGGCCGTGCCGGAGGAGCGCGATCGGCTGCTCGACTTCCTGCGCGCCCGCATCGAGGCGCAGGGCGACGCATTCGCGGGCGTGCTCGGCGACATCGGACCGGCGGTCGCCGCCCCGCTCGACGCGATCGTCGCCGATCTCGGCGTGAGCCGCATGCAGGTCGTGCTGACGCTCGACCGCGATCCGCGCGTGCGCGACCATCCGCGCCGCGCCGAACTGCTGGCGGCGTGGCGCCCGGCGGTCGAAGCGCTGCTGGCCGATCCGGCGCTGCGCCGGCGCCTCGAGGAGGAGGGCGGCGGAGATTCGCTGAAGCAGGTCGCCGCCCTGACCAATCCGCTGTTCACGCTCGAGTTCGTGACGGCGGCGGAGGCCGCGGAGCGCCAGGCGACCCATCCGTCGACGCCGATCGACGAGGTGCCCGAGCGGATCCGCGCCGACCCGGAACGGCTCGCGGCGGCGCAGTCGATCGCGCAGCGACGGATCCACGCCGCGCTCCGCGTCCCGCGCGCGCTCGACGCCGAGCTGCCGCAGCGCGACGACCAGGTCGCCGTGGAGATCGTCTACGACGGCGCGCTCGACCTCAGCGCCGAGGCGCACCGGCGGCTGCGCGATGCCCTGCTCGCCGCGGGGGCGCTGGTGACCGAGGCGCGACTCACCCGCGAGGAGCTGCCGGCCACGTTCATCACGCCGGTCGCGGTGGCGTCACGCGATGCCGCCCCGCCCGATCGGCGGCTGCTGAAGCTGCTCGGCGGGCTGCTCCCCTACCTGCTGATCCTGATGAGCTTCGTCGGCGCCCTCTACCCCGCAACCGACCTCGGCGCCGGCGAGAAGGAGCGACTGACGCTGGAGACGCTGCTGGTCAGTCCCGCCGCGCGCAGCGAGATCGCCCTGGCCAAGTTCGCGGTCGTCTTTCTCTCGGCGCTGGTGGCGAGCATCGCCGTGACCGGCTCCATGGCGTGGACGTTCGCTTCCGGGCTGGCGGGCAAGGAGATCGGCGCGATGTTCCGCCTCGACCTCTCGCTGCTGCAGGTGATCGCCTGCCTGCTGCTGATCGCGCCGCTGGCGGGGGTCTTCTCGGCGGTGATGCTGGCGCTCTCGCTCTACGCCAAGTCGCAGAAGGAAGCGCAGTCGCTGATGATGCCGCTGCAGTTCCTGATCGTCGTGCCGGCGATGATCTCGATGATCCCCACCATCGAGCTCGACCTCGCGTTCGCGTGCGTCCCGATCCTGAACGCCGCGCTGGCGCTCCGCGCCGTCTTCACCGCCGGCGGCGCCGAGCTGCCGTGGGCCGAGATCGCGGTGATCTTCGGCAGCACGGCGCTGCTGGCCTCCGCGGCGATCGCCTGGTGCGCCTGGTGGTTCGGCCGGGAGAAGGTGATCTTCCGCAGCTGATCGCGCGCGGGGCGCCGCCGACCTGCCGGGCGCTCAAACTGGGGCCGGCGCGCGGATCGCGAGCGGCTCCGCGTCGACGCTGAAGGCGAGCCGGCCGCCGGGCGCAGGATCGCCGTCGACCTGCACCGCGGTCGCCCCCTCGACCACGACCTCGCGCGCCGAGACGAGCTGCGCATCGGGCAGCGCCGCCGCGCGACCGCGCAGCGCCGCCAGCACCACCCGGATGAAGCGCGGCGCGATCGCTGCGCGCAGCAGGAGCAGATCGAGGCGGCCATCGTCGACGCGCGCCGATGGACAGACGGGGAACGACCCGGCGTAGAGGCCGCAGTTGAACAGCGCGGCGTAGCGGAAGGTGCCGAGCGGTCGGCCATCGGCCGCCACCGTGAACGGTGTCTCGCGCGCAGCGCGACCGAGGCTCCACGCGGCCTTCACCCAGTCGGTGCGGCGCATCGGGCCGCGCCGGCGCGCGGCGACTGTCGCCGCGAGCTCGCCGTCGATGCCGACGCTGGCCATGAAGGTGAAGGCGCGACCGTTCATCCATGCGAGATCGAGCCGGCGCGGCGGCGCCGACCAGGCAACCTCGAGCGCCGCGGCGATCCCGAGCGGAATCCGCAACGTACGGGCGACGACGTTCCCGGTGCCGGTCGGCAGCAGGCCGACGATCGGGCGCGCGCCGCCGGGCAGCCGCTGCGCCAGGTCGCCCAGGGTGCCGTCGCCGCCGCACACCCAGACCTCGGCCGGCCACACCCGCCCCGGCGCGAACGCGGCGGCGAGCTCCTCGCGGTCGGTCACCCGCCGAACCGGCCGACCAGCGGCGCGGAGGCGCC
>VGYY01000379.1 GCA_016872815.1 Planctomycetota bacterium | reverse complement strand
CCGACCGCGTCGCCGCGCGGCGGGACCTCGCCGCCTTCCTCGCGCGCTTCCTGCCCGTGGTCGATGCCGCGCTTGCGCCCGCGCTCCCCTGTTTCGTAATCCCTGCGCGCGAATGAGCCACCCCGTGACCGCCCCGCCGCCGCACGCGATCTCGATCGACGTCGAGGAGTACTTCCACGCCGTCAACCTGCGGCGCGCCTTCCCCGAAGCGGACTGGGAGCGGCTGCCGCGGCGCGCGCTGGTGGGCGTCGAGAAGTCGCTCGAGCTGCTCGATCGCGCCGGCGTGAAGGGGACCTTCTTCGTCCTCGGCTGGATCGCCGAGCACGAGCCCGAAGTCGTGCGTGCGATCGCGTCGGCCGGCCACGAGATCGCTTCCCACGGCCATTCCCACCGCATGGCGCAGGAGCTCGGCCCGGACGCATTCGAGGCCGACGTGCGCCGCAGCCTCGAACTGCTGGCGCCGCTGTCGCCACGGCCGGTCCGGGGGTTCCGCGCGTCGACCTTCTCGGTGATGAAGTCGACCTGGTGGGCGCTCGAACGGCTGGCGAAGCTCGGCCTCGACTACGACTCGAGCATCTTCCCGGTCCGCCACGACCGCTATGGCGTGCCTGATTTCGCCCGCGTTCCGGTCCAGCTCGCCGTCGGCGGCCGTTCGCTGGTCGAACTGCCGCTGCTGACGTGGCGCGTGCTCGGCCAGAACCTGCCGGCGGCGGGCGGCGGCTATCTGCGTCAGCTGCCGCTCGCATTCACGCGCGCGGCGTTGCGGGCCGCCGAACGCGCCGACCTGCCGGGAGTGGTCTATCTGCACCCGTGGGAACTCGACCCGGGGCAGCCCCGCGCGTCGCCCGGCGTGATCGGCCGGCTCGGTCACCTGCGCCACTATCGGAATCTCGAGCGCACGGCGGACCGGCTCGGCGCGCTGCTGGCCGAGTTCCGCTGCGGGCCGTGCGAGGCGTTGCTGTCGCGGGCGGTGCCGTGGACGGTACCCTGGAGCGTGCCGCCGGCGGCAGCGGTGGCGTGAGCGGGATCGAGACGGCGACGAGGCGAACGGAAGCGGGATGGACACGGAGGTCGTGATCGTCGGCGCGGGGCTGGCCGGAGCCGCCACCGCCTTCGCCCTGGTCCGGCAGGGCGTGCGCTCGCTGCTGGTCGCGGAGCAGGAGGCGACGCCGACGCGCCACAGCTCGGGGCGCAACGCCGCCTTGGTGCGCCGCAGCACCGGCGACGCCGAGCTCGACCGGTTCTGCGACGAAGGCGCCGCGTTCCTCGCCGCTCCGCCGGCCGATTTCCCCGGCACGACCGACTTCCGGCGCACCGGCTCGTGGCTGGTGGCGGCACCGGACGTCGCGGCGCGATGGGTTCGTCCCGGAGTGATCCCGGCGACCGGCGCCGAGCTCGCGCGGGCGTTGCCGCCCTACGCTCCGCCGGAAGGGGCGGCGTTCCTGCGCTGTCCCGACGATGGCGTCGCCGATCCGCATGCGGTCGTCGCCGGCTTCCTCGCCGCGGCGCGCGCCGGCGGCGCGACGGTGCGCTTCGAGAGTCCGGTCGATTCGCTCGCCGTGGAGCGCGGGCGCATCGCCGGAGTCGTGATCAAGGGGCGCTTCGAGGCGGCGCGCGTCGTGGTCGATGCCGCTGGCGCCTGGGCCGGCACGCTCGGCCGCGCGGCGGGCGGCGGCGACCCGCAGGTGCGGCCATACCGGCGCCATCTCCTGCGCACGCAGCCCGACGCGCGGATCGATCCCGCGTGGCCGTGGGTGTGGGATCACCTCCGCGGGTTCTACGCGCGGCCGGAGCAGGGTGGCTGGCTCGCGTGCGGCTGCGACGAGGCGCCGTGGCCGGCGTCGGACTGCGCCGCCGATCCGGCGGTAGCGCCGCGGGTGGCCGCGCTACTCGCCGCGGCGTTCCCGCCGTTCGCCGGCGCCGCGACCGCCGAGTTCAGGGCCGGTCATCGCACCCGCCGCGACGATGAGCGGTTCGTGCTGCGCGGCGATGCGCGCATCCGCGGGCTGCACTACGCCTGCGGGCTCGGCGGGCACGGCCTCACGGCGGCCGCTGCGGTCGGCGCCGCCGCGGCGCGCGCCGTCGTCGCTGAACTCGGGCGCGGCTGAGAGCGCCGGAAACGAAGGACACGTCGCGCGAAGGCCGGGCGAGGCCGCCGTCACCCCTTCGGTGTGGCCTCGAGCAGCGCGATCAGCTTGCGCGCCAGCGCCTGATGCGGCCCCTCGACGGTGGCGATCGTCGCCAATCGACCTTGCGCCGCCGGCAGCCCGCGCGCGAACGCCTCGAGCGCGCTCTCGACCCGCGCCTGCGGATCGCCCCCGAGCTCGCTGGATGCGCGGCTCCAGTTCGCGATCGCGGCATCGAAGGAGCCGAGCACGAAACTGGCGCGCGCCGAGATCTCGGCGGCCGCCGCGCGGAGCGGCGCGCGGTCGTGCGCCTTGGCGGTCGCGATCGCCGCGGCGGCCAGTTCCCGCGCCGCGCGCGGATCCTGATCCACCATGAGCCGCCGCGTCGCCAGCCAGTGGAGCGCGTCGGCGTCGCGGCCGCCGAGCACCCACGCCAGATCGAAGCGATCGGCGGCGGTGGCGGGCAGGCCGGCGGCGATCGCGGCGAAGCCCTGTTCGAGCAGCAGCTCCGGATGGGTGGGGCAGCGGCTGGCGAGGAGGTCGCTCCAGCGCGCCATGGCCTCGCCATCGCCGCAGCGCCGCGCAGCGAGCGCCAGCGCCGCCGCGGCGTCGACGACGGCGGCGTTCCCGTGTCCGGCGTCGGTCTCGAGCGCCGCTGCCATCCCGTCGGCGACGCGCTTCAGCGCCGCGGCATCGGGTGCGCGACCGGCGAGATCGACGGCGAGCGTGGCGAAGGCGCCGTACCAGGGACCGGGCCGCGCGGTGAGGACCGTCGCCAGCGACCGGCGCAGGTCAGGCGGCAAAGGAGCCATCAGCTCGTCGAGCGTCGCGGCGAAGCGGCGGCGGCCGTCGGCGTCGAGGGCGGGGTCGTGCGCCAGCGCGACGACCGCGCCGGCGAGCGCGGCGGCGTC
>VGYY01000378.1 GCA_016872815.1 Planctomycetota bacterium | reverse complement strand
GCCGCTTCCGGCGGGCCCGGCACGCCGCTGCATGCCGCGGCGAGGCCGGCCGCCAACACCGCTTGCAGTCGCCGGCAGGCGCCGGCGCGTCGCGCGCGCTCCTCCATGTCCTTCTCCTCCTCGCTTTCGATCCGGCGCGCCGCCCGTTTCTCACGCGGGCGGAGCGGCGACTGCGGTCACAACCGCAGTGAGAATCCGAGCGTCAGCTGGTTGCCGGTGTAGTCGCCGTTGGCGGCGCTCGTGTTGCGCAACCGCAGGCGCCACGCCAGTGTCAGGTCGGCGTTCTCGAGCACCGCGTAGCGCAGGCCGGCGCCGAGCGTGTAGCGGAAGAACGTCGGGTCGGTGCTCGACGGATCGACGTGCTCGATGCCGCCGCCGAGTCGCGCCGAGAGGCGCTGCTCGAGCTGCTGCATCCAGGTCGCCTCGCCGCGCGTCGCCGTCTGGTAGTTCGACACCGGCGAGAACTCGGTGGTCCGTTCGACGCGCAGCTCGAGCGCCGCCGAGCGCACCAGCCACCAGCGCAGGCGCGCTTCGAGCTCGGGGCTGATGGCGGAGTCGTCGCTGTCGGTGGCGACGCCGTCGTCGAAGCGCTCGGCGCGGAGGCCGAGGCGCGCCATGCCGTCGATGTCGTCGCCGCGCTTCATGCGCAGGCCGACCGAGGCGGCGACACCGTCCATGTCGTTCATGGCGCCCTGGTCGAAGCTGCGCGCCAGCAGGTCGATGCGGGCGAACGCCCAGGCGTCCTCGTCGACCAGCTGCGCGCCCTCGAGCGCGAGGAGATCCTCGTCGCGGTCGAACGTGGTGAAGGCGTCGTCGTCGTACTCGGTGGTCGAGCGTTGTCCGCGCAGCTCGAACTTGCGGTCGTCGTCGTTCCAGCCCGCCCGGCCGTGCACGGTGTTGATCGTCCGCTCGATCTTGCCGGTGAAGACCGACAGCAGCGGGTCGGTGCGATCCTCGAAGCGGTTGCCGAGCGCGAACGCGAGCCGGCGGAAGGTGAGCTCGAGCTGCGCCGACAGCAGCGTCTCGGTGAAGTCGTCGGCATCGTCGCCGAGGAAGGTGTGGCGGGTCGCGTCGCCGCCGGCGCTCAGCCGGTGGGCGCCCTGGCCGAAGCGGTAGTCGGCCAGCAGGCCGATGCCGCTGCGGAGGATGAAGTCGCCTTCGCGGTCGTTCTCGGTCAGGAAGAGGTTGTCGTCGTAGACCAGCTGCTCGTCGAACTTCGGCAGCAGCTCGACCGCGCCGAACTTGAGGATGTTGCGCGGCAGCGGCTCGATGCGGCCGGGATCGACCAGGCTGCTCTCCCCCGACAGGAAGAGGTCCTGCGCCAGCGACTGCCAGCCGATGGTGTCGGCGGGAACGACGTGGTCGCTCGCTGCCGTCCCCGACTGCTGCGCTTCGGCGGCCGGCGCGAGCGCGAGCAGCGTCGGCAGGAGCAGCGTGTGCCGGAGCGGCGGCGAGCGCCGCGCGCGCTGCCCGGAGTCAGCGGTACGGGCTGGCATCAAGGGGATCCTTCAAGTCACGAGCGGTGCCGAGCGCATCGCGAGCCGCCGGCACCTGGTAGGAGAAACGGCTCCACTCGACGCGGATCACGCCGTTGCCGGGCCACGGCACGACGGCGCGGGCGCCGGCGCTGGCGACCAGCTTCTTCTTGCCGACGGTGAGCACCCACGAGCGCGGCGGCACGTCCTTCGAGAGCTCGAAGATCGCGTCGCCTTCGGGCGTGAACTCGACGAACACGTCGGGCGGCACCGTGACCAGCTCGCCACCGATCAGCAGCGTGTCGGGCCCGAGCAGCTGCACGCCCGGCGGTGCGGTGAACGACCGGCCGTGGAGCGTCATGGTCGTGCGGGCCCGGTGCTCGAGCAGAGACGGGGCGGCCCGATCGTTTGCGCCGGCGAGCGGCGCGCGCGGGTCGGCGCCACCGGGCAAGGCGAGCGTGGCGGTGGCGATCAGCAGGTGGCGGGTGAGCGGCAGGGTGAGCACGGCAGATCCTCCGGAGAGACGAAGGGCGTGGTGAGCGCCGCCGCGTGCTCCTGGTGGTGAGGGCCTTCCTGCCGGGACCCATCGGTGCGCCCCGTCCGGGGGCTTGAAGGCAAAACTGCCTGCGCGGCGCTTCAGGGCTCTCTTTCAGCGCGGTCGCCTGCCGGCGGCGCTCAGGGGGGGAGCGGGTGGACAGGCCTTGCGCTTTCAGTCGATCGGAATACTGTCTTTAAACACAGTACTCGATCGTTCCCGGGTGGGCGCCCGGCGGCGCGACGAGTGCCAGCGAGTCAGGCGGCAGCCATGCGTCCCCTCACCGTTCGCCAGTTGCGGGTGATCGACTTCGTCCGGCGGTTCACCCGCGACCACGGCTACCCGCCGACCCAGGCCGAACTGGCCGCCGGGCTCGGCTTCCGGTCGGTCAACGCGGCGGTGCAGCACCTGCGGTTGCTCGCGCGCAAAGGCGTGGTGGCGCTCGCGCCGGGGCGGGCGCGCGGGATCCGGCTGACGGAGGTGGTGGCGCCCGCGCCCGCGCCGGCGGTCGCGCCGGCAGCGGGACGAGGGATGGTGCTGCCGCTGATCGGCGAGGTGGCGGCCGGCGTGCCGCTGCTGGCGGTCGAGCAGCACGAGCGCCTGCTCGAGGTCGATCGCGCGCTCTTCTCGGCGCCGGCCGACTTCCTGCTGCGCGTGCGCGGCGACTCGATGATCGAGGCCGGCATCGCGCCGGGCGATCTGGTGGCGGTGCAGAAGACGGCGAGCGTGCGCGACGGCCAGATCGCGGTGGTGCGGCTCGATGACGACGTGACGGTCAAGCGGTGGCGGGTGCAGGGGAAGGGCGCGGCGCGCCGCGTCGTGCTCGAGCCGGCCAATGCGCGGCTGCGGCCGACCGTCATCGATCCGGCCCGCACCACGGTCGCGGTCGAGGGGCGGGTGGTCGGGCTGGTGCGGTCGCAGGTGGGCGCGGGCGCGCCGAAGAGGGCGCCATGAACCCGGGCGAGGAGCGGTTCGTGCGGGCGCGGCGCGCGCTGCAGCAGCGCTGCGAGCTCGGCCGGTTGCGAACGCAGCTCGAGCAACTGGA
>VGYY01000377.1 GCA_016872815.1 Planctomycetota bacterium | reverse complement strand
TCCGCGCGCGGATCGGGCAACCGCTCGCTGACGACGCAGGCGGCCGCCAGCAGCGCGAGGGACCAGGAGCGCGTACCCGCGCCGTGCACGTCACGCCTCCATGGCGCTGCCGGCCGGCGTCCTCGGCGCACGGCGGCGCGCGCTGCCCGCCGCGCCGGTCGGCTTCGCCTCGTAGGGGCCGTACGGCTCGTGCGGAGCGGCGAAATGGTTGATCACCGTGCCCGCGACCTCGATGCCGAGGTGGCGCAGCTGGCTCATCGCCTGGCGCAGCGGCCCGACCTTCGAACTCGCCGCCGAAGCGACCAGCACGCGGGTGTCGACGCTGCGGGCGAAGACAAACGCGTCGGCCGAGAGCAGGGTCGGCGAGGTGTCGAACACGACGACCTGGAAGCCGCCGCGCAGCGACTCGACGAACTTCGCCAGCGCCTTGGGCTGGGCCAGTCGTTCGAGGTCAGGCGTCGGCGTGCCGGCCGGCAGCAGCGACAGCCGCTCGAAGGCGGTGCGGTGGACCACGTCGGCGAGCGCGCAGCGGCCGGCCAGCAGATCGAGCGCCCCCTGCTCGCCGTCGAGCGAGAAGACGTCTTGCAGCCGCGGCCGCTTCAGGTCGCCGTCGACCAGCAGCGTCGAGAAGCCGGCGCGCGCGGCGGCGAGCGCGACGCCGGTCGCCACCAGCGTCTTGCCCTCGCGCGGCACCGCCGACAGCACCGCGATCGTGCGCGCGCGGCCGGGCGTGCCCTGATCGCCGCCGAGGGTCAGGAACAGCTTGCAGAAGTCGTCGGCGGGGAAGGTCTCCGGGCGCACCATCCACTGGTGCTCGGGCGCGCGTCCCTCCCGGGTCGGCAAATGGGGGATGCGCGCGATCGAGCTGGTCTCGAGCGAGGTCTCGAGCTCCTCGATCGCGCCGACGCGGTCGTCGAACCGCTCGATCGCGACGGCCGCGGCGCCGCCAACCAGCAGCCCGAGCACGAGCGCGATCGCGATCGCGGCGGCGGCGTGCGGCGCGCACGGCTGGGTCGGCGCCGTCGCGGGGTCCTGGACGAAGATCCGGCTGGCGTTGCCGGCGCGAGCGGCGAGCACCATCAGCTCGTCGCGGCGCAGGGTGAGCCGCTCGAGGATCGACGTGGCTTCGGTCACCCGCACGGAGAGCGTGGCGTGGGCCGACTTGGCGCGATCGAGCTCGGTGGCGGTGGCGCGCAGCTGCGCGAGGCGCGCCTCGGCGTGCGCGGTCGCCGTGCGCGCGATGCCGCGCTTGAGCAGCAGCGCGTCGATCGCCCGCCGCCGCTCGTCGGCGAGCTCGCCCGCGACGCGCGCGATCTCGGCGTCGAGCGCCTGCAACTGGGCGGTGCGGGTGCCGGGCGTGCCGGCGAGCTCGGCGCGCCGGGTCTCGAACTCGACCTGCTTCTCGACCAGCGCGCGGCTCGGCTCGAGGTCGAGCGCCCGCGCCAGCGCCGACAGGTCGCGCTCGGCGGTCGTGTCGATCACGGCGCAGCGCGCCTCGAGCACGTCCTGCGCCTGCGTGAGCTCCTGCACGCTCCGGCTCTGCAGCTTGAGTTCCTCCTGCAGCAGCTCGTCGCGGCCGTCGAACGTCAGCGTCGCGTTCCGGCTCTTCCAATCGTCGAGCTCGGCGCGCGCCGCGTCGCGCTGCTGCGCCAGGCGCGGCAGCTCCGCGTTCAGCACCGCGAGGTCGTTCCTGACGTTCTCCTTCTCGCGCGTGGCGACGTGCGCGAGGTAGGCGTCGCACAGCCGGTTGACCAGCTGCGCCGCGCGCGCCGGATCGAGGCCGACGAAGCTGACGTCGACCAGCGCGCTGTCGCCGCGCGGCTCGACCACGATCGCGTCGGCGAGCGCCTGGCCGCGCGCGGCGGCCGGCAACGCGGCGAACTCGGGCCAGGTCGCGAGGTCGAGCGCGGCCTCGAGCACGTCGAGCACGGCCCGGCTCTTCAGCACCTGGAGCTGGGTCGCGGCGAAGCGGCCCACCTCCTGCGCGGTCGCGAACGGCGAGGCGATGCCGAGGTCGGTCGGCAGCGGCCGCTCGACCAGCAGCGTCGCGGTGGCGCGGTACTGCTTCGGCGCGCGGAGGGCCCACGCCGCGGCAGCGCACGCCGACAGCACCATCGTGGCGAGCACCAGCGCGCTGCGCCGGCGGATCGCGCGCAGCAGGTCGGGGAAACCGCGGATCGGCGCGGCGGGCGCGGTGGCGGGGTTCATCGGATGGCGCCTCAGAAGAACGACTCGGGGATGAAGACCACGTCGCCGGACTGCAGCGGGAGGTCGCGATCGAGTTCGCCGGCGAGCAGCCGCTCGAGGTCGACCGGCAGCGTCTCGCGGCCGGACTCGGTGCGGCGCAGCAGCGCGGCGCGCGCCGGGTTGGCGTACTTGTCGAGGCCGCCGGCCAGCACGATCGCCTGCAGGAACGACAGCCCCTCGCGCGGCGAGAAGCGGTACGAGCCGGGCGTCCGCACCTTGCCGGTCACGAACACCTGCTGCTCGCCCTGCTTCAGGTCGCGCACCAGGACGGTGTCGTCGGGCTCGAGGATCGGGTCGAGGTCGACCAGCTCGCGGTCGAGGATCGCGCGGAGGTCGACGGCGAGTCGCTGCGGCTCGCCGCCGCGCGGGCGGCGCAGGATCGTCACGTGCGAGGGATCGGCGCCCGGCGACAGGCCGCCGGCGAGCGCGATCACCTGCGTCAGGTGGAGCCCGCCGCCGATCGGCAGTTCGTACGCCTCGGGCCGCGCGACCCCTTCGACCATGAAGACGCGACGCGGCGCGAAGCGCACCACGCTGACCGCGACTTCGGGGTGGACGACGTAGTTCGCGGCGACCAAGCGCTGGTGCAGCTCCTGCGCCAGCGCGGCGACGGTGCGGCCGGCCAGTTCGAGGCGGCCGAGCACCGGCAGTTCGATCGCGCCCTCGGGCGGCACCGGCAGCTCGGTCGAGAGGTCGGTCTGGCCGACCACGACGATCCGCACCTGGTCGCCGATCGCGAGGCGATCGACGCGGGCGTCCGCGGTCGCGGCGCCGCCGCCGGCCGGCAGCGCGGTCGCGGTGACCGGGGGGCG
>VGYY01000376.1 GCA_016872815.1 Planctomycetota bacterium | reverse complement strand
GTGATCCGGTCGACCATCAGGATGTAGGCCGCCTGCTTGTTGAAGAACGGCCCGGCGATGTCGCCCGGTTGCTCGAGCTCGAACAGGACGCGCGAGAACGGATAGAGCGGCAATAGCTCGCCGCGATCGGACTCGAGCACGAGGCCGTCGGCGCTGACCGACGTCTCGTCCTCGCTGAGGGTGCGCACCACGTCCTTGAACGGCGTCCCGGCCTTGAGCCTCGCCACCGCCACCTCGGCACGCTTCGCCACGTCGGCGAGGTCGTCGCGGTAGCGCAGCATCATCGCCTTCTGCTCCAGCACCTCGGCCAGCAGCACCGTGAGGAAGGTCGAGTCATCGCCCGGCGGCGTGAAGCGCTTCAGGCTGCTGAAGTAGTCGTCCCACTCGGCGTTCGTCACTTCGAGCACCGAGACGACCGTCTGCTTGCCGACCGCCCGCATCGTGCCGGGGTTCGCCGGATCGGGTTCCTCGATGACGCGTTGCCGCGGCGGCTGGCCGTCGAGCCAGACCTCGAAGGCGACGTCGTCCTTGATCGGATCGAACTGCCGCCGGATCCCGTCCGCCTCGGATGCGGCCTCGAAGAAGCGGAGCTGGCCGGGTCCGGCGCCGGGCGCCGGGATGTCGAGGAAGCGCTCGCCGACGTTGGCCCGCGGCTTCTCCTTCTTCTCGCGCCGCTCGCGCCGCCGCGCGTCGCGCTCCGCGCGCCGCTTGGCCGCGGCATCCTCCGGTTCGTCGGGCGCGGCCGCGGGATCGTCCGTCTCGTCGCCCTCCGCGGGAGGTGCGGGCGGCGCAACGGGCGGCGCCGGCGTCTCCTGCATCGCCCACCCGCCGGCGCACCACACGGCAAGGCACGCGGCGACCTGCAACCGGTTCGATCGAAGCACGGACGACCTCCATCACCGCCGAGGCGGCGGCTCACGGTTTGAGACGGGAACTCGCAAGGAAACGTTCCGCCCGGGCCTCGACGTCGGCGTCGGAGGTGAGGCGCCTGAAGAGCGCCTCGAGCGACTTCTCGGGCTGCCCGCGCAGCAGCGCCGCCGGGGCGCCGTCGGCAACGATTTCCCCCTCGTGCAGGATCAGCACCCGGGTGGCGAGGCTCTCGGCGACGTCGAGCAGATGGCTGCTGTACAGCACCGCGACTCCGCGCCGCGACAGCTGCCGCAGGATCTCCTTCACCTGCAGGACGGTGGGCGCGTCGAGCCCGAACAGCGGCTCGTCCATGATCACGAGCTCGGGCTCGCGCAGGAACGCAGTCGCGATCGCGGTGCGCTGCCGGTTGCCGCGCGAGCAGGCGCCGAGCGGCGTGTCGGCCAGCTCGTCGAGGCCGAGCGACTGGAGCAGCGCCGGGATCCGCTTCGCCGCGGTGGCGTCGTCGAGTTCCTGCAGCCCGGCCACCAGCTCGAGCTGCTCGACCGGCGTGAGCGCGTCGTAGAGCGGCGCGACGTCGGGAACGAACGCGACGCGGCGGCGGATCTCGGCGGCTTCGGTGGCGGGATCGAGACCGAGCACGCGCACGCTTCCGGCGTCGCGCGCCAGCTGCCCGGTGAGGATGCGGATCGTGGTCGACTTGCCGGCGCCGTTCGGGCCGAGGAACGCCACCACGTCCCCCGGCGCCAGCGCGAAGGAGACCTCCTTCAGCACCCGTTTCGCACCGAAGGACTTGGCCAAACCGCGCACGTCGATCGCAGTGCCGTCCATCACGAACCCATCGTATCGAGCAGCGCGGTGCGCGGCGCCGCCGCCGCCGCGCGGCGCCCGGGCAGCACGCCGGCGAGCCAGCCGGTGACGGTCGCCGCGCCGACCGTGAGCAGCGCCATCGGCCACGACGGCAGGAGCGGCACCGCGAAGCCCATCTCCTCGATCGACAGCACCTTCACTGCGATGGCGGCGGCGGCGAGCCCGAAGCCGACGCCGAGCAGGCCGCCGGCGAAGCCGAGCAGCACCCCCTCGGTGCGCAGCATCCGGCCGATCAGGGACAGCGGCGCACCGAGCGCGCGCAGCAGCGCCAGCTCGCGCCGCCGCAGCAGCACGGACACCAGCAGCGCGTGCAGCGTGCCGAGGAACGCCACCGCGACCGCGAGCCCCTCCTGCGCCAGCAGCAGCGTCCAGTAGCGCTCGACCACCTGCATCACGTTGCGCTGGACCGTCGCCGCATCGGCGACGAGGCAGCCCGGATGATCGGCCATCGCCTGCTCGACGTCGCGCTGCACGTCGGCCAGCGGCCGGCTGCCATCGAGCGTCAGGGCGAACTCCTGCACTTGCAGGTCGCGAAACGCCGCGCGGTAGCGCTCGTCGTCGAGCCAGATCGAGCCGCGCGGCCAGAGGTAGTCGTGCACCACGGCCAGCACCGGGAGCGCCAACGGACCGTCGGGGCTGGTGACGACGATGGCGTCGCCGCGGCCGCGGCCGAAGCGACGGGCGAACCCCTCGCTGACGAAGCAGCCTTCACCGCGCGCCAGCGCCGCCTGGTCGGCGCTGCTGCCGCTGACGAACTCGGGCGCGCCGGCCTCGGGCGGCGCGCCGGCGTCGTAGGCGAACAGCAGCACCCGTTCCCCCTCGTACTGGATGCGGGAGAAGCGCAGGCCGTGGCTGTGCAGGACGCCGGGGATCGCACCGAGCTCGCCGTTCTTCGCCTGCGGGAAGTCGCTGCCGATCATCCCGGAACCGATGAAGTCGCGCCCCATCACCAGCAGGTCCTCGCCGACGTTCGCGGCGAACCAGCGATCGAGCATGCCGACGTAGCTCTTCACCAGCACGTCGGTCGAGAAGCAGAGGCCGAACGCGAGCGCGATGGCGACGACGGTCAGCGCCGACTGGTCGGCGGCACGGTGGAGATGATCGCGCGCGAGACGCGCGGCGACGCCGGAGACGCGGACGAGCGGCGGCGCCAGCACTCGCAGCAGCAGCGTCAGCAGCGACCGCGCGCCGAGCGCGAGCGCTGCCACCAGCAGCAGCGCGATCGCGTATCCCGCGAGCGGCACGCCGAATCCGCGGCCGAGGAACAGCAGCAGCGCCAGCGCGAGGCAGGCGATCGCCGCCGCCACCCGCAACGGCGCGGCGCGCGGCGCG
>VGYY01000375.1 GCA_016872815.1 Planctomycetota bacterium | reverse complement strand
GGCCGGACGCGCGGCAGGAGCCGCTGGCCGCGCCGCCGGGACGGCAGCGGCCTTCGCCGCGGCTGCGGTCGAACCACCCGCCTTGAACGTCAGCGCGGTGGCGCCCACCTCGACGACGTCGCCGTCGAGCAGCGCCTTGTCCTTCACCTTCTGACCGTTGACCCGCGTGCCGGCCGGGCTGCCGAGGTCGATCAGCTTGAGGCCGGCGCCCGCCTTCACGATCTGGCAGTGCTTCGGAGCGGCGTCGGCCACCCGGATCTCGCACTCCTGCGCCGATCCGATGAAGGTCAGGTCGTCGAGGAGCTCGTGGCCGCGCTCCTTGCCGCTCGCCAGTTTCACCATCAACCAAGCCATCACGCTCTCCACGGGCGCGGCGCCGTCGCCGCCGCTGCGTCGCCATCGCGCCGTCCGGCGCGGGGCGCGCAAGGCTAGCGCGGCGGCGCGCGATCAGTCGCGGATCAGGTTGCCTTTGTACTCGCGCCCACCGCCGAAGCACTGGGTCCAGTACGAGCCGGACTGGCCCGCCCCCATCTCGGTGTGGCTGTCGTACAGCAGGTTGCGGTGGTGGCCGGAGCTGTGGCACCAGCCGATCAGCACCTCGAGCGGCCCGCTCGAGCCGACCGCGCAGTTCTCGCCGGCGCCGCTGGTGTAGCCGGCCAGCCGCATGCGCTGCTCGGGCGAGGCGCGCTCGGGATCGTCGTCCTCGAAGTGGGAGAGGCGCCCCGTCTTCGCCATCCAGCGGCTGTGGCTGTCCGACGCCTCCCAGAGCTTGTCGTTGTGCGCCAGCATCCGCCGGCCGAGCATCGCCCGGTACTGGTTGGTCACGCGGACCTGCTCGTACTCCTCGCGCGACGGCCCGTCGTCGCGGACCACCTGGCTGGCATTCAGCGTCGCCACCCGCAGATCCTCGTCGAGCCGCGCGCGCTCGAACTCGTCGCGCGCGAAGTTGCGGACGTGGAGCGTCTTCGTCCGCGTCGGCAGCGCCCACGCCAGCCTGAGCGCGCGGTCGTCGTCGTCGTTGGCGGCGCCGAGGTCGACCAGCAGCGACCGCAGCAGCTTCAGCTCCTCGAGCGTCGCCATGAAGCCGCTGGTCAGCGGCACGTGCGGCTCGGGCGGCTCGGGCGGCACCGCCTCTTCACGCCCCCAGAGCTCGCGCACCGCATTCACGCGACGGTCGACCTCCTGCTGCGCGGCGGCGTACTCCATCGCGCGCTCCGGCGCGACCGCCGGCGGCCGGTAGGGATAGAAGTACTTCACCTCGTCGAAGATCAGCTCGAGCGCGTGCTGGCGCGCCGCGGCGAGCTGCTCCGCCTTCTCCGCCAGCTTCGCGATGCGCGCCTGGTCGGGCGCCTGCTCGAAGGCGCGCTTGAGTTCGCTGCGACGCGCGCGCACCTGCTCCAGCGCGTCGGCCGGTGCCGCGGCCGCCAGCTCCATGAAGCGGAGGCGGACTGCGCTCGGGTCCCCCTTGCGATCGAGCACGGTCGCCAGCGCCGCCTTCAGCTCCGCCGCCAGCTCCTCGCGCGCCCGCTCCTCCCAGGTGCGCCAGCCGTCGGCGACGCGGACGAAACCGCGCGCGGGGACGCGGTCGAGTCGGCGCTGGTAGGCCAGCGCCGAGTCGATCGAGCCCTTCGCCGCGGCGCCATCGGCCGCCTTGCCGATCGCCCCGAAGAACGCCTTGTCGTCGCCGGTCGCCAGCGCGAGGAACGCGCGATCGAGCTGCTCCTCGGCCTGCAGCGGCAGGCGGCCCGACAGCTCGAGCAACGCCGTCGCGGCCAGTTCGCCGGGCGCCGCGGTGAACGTGCTGCCGCCGGCCTGGAGCATCAACTGCTGCCCGTCGCTGCCGGTCACCCGCGCCTTGCGGCCGCCGCGCAGCGTCACGTCGCAGTTGCCGGGCAGCTTCTGCGCCAGCAGCTCGACCACGCGTTGCGCGAGCTTCGCCGGGCGCGCCGCGCGCTCATGCTCGCGGGCGATCTCCTGCTTCACCGCCGGGTCGCTGGCGCCGACCAGCGCCGTGTCGAGCAGATCGCGGGCGGCGGCGAAGTCGCCCGCCACCAGCAGCGCCCGCGCCTGCTCGATCGCCGCCGCCGCGGCCGCGCCGGGCCGTGCGGCTTCCGGCGGCTCCGCGGTCCGCCCGGCCGACATGGCGCCGCGCGTGGTCGCGCCGCCGGCCGGCTGCCGGCCAGCGAGGAAGTCGTCGCTGATGTCGGCGAACGAGGTCTTCTTCTCGGTGCCCGGCTTGTCGCGATGGTGCTTGCGGCGCGGGAACGGGCGCTGGGCGTAGCGCTGGTCGATCAGATCCTCGATCTGGTCGGCCTTGTCGAGCATCTCGTACCAGATGTCGGTGCCCTTGAACGGCCGCATGTTGTCGTCGTCGAACTCGCCGATCGCCACCAGCACGTGGCCGGCCTTCAGCTGCTCTTCGACGCGGTCGAGGATCTCCTGGCCCAGCTTGCGGGCGGCGGCGTTGACCCGCGCCAGCGCCGCGTCGAGCTGCCGCTGCTCGCCGTCGTCGGCCGCGGTCACGCGCGTCAACAGGAAGTGCGCCTTGGCGAACTCCTCCTTCGCCAGCCACTTGTCGGCCTCGGCGATGCAGTTGGCGACGGTCGGGTCGGCCGGAAGGCGCAGGTCGTCGAGCTCGATCCCGGCGAGCGGCGACGGCTTCTTCGCCCGCTCGTCCAGGTCGACCAGCAGCTTCTCGGCCTGGTCGACCAGCGGCCGCAGGTCGCCGTGACGGTCGATGAACCGCCCGACGTCGCCGCGCGACTCGCCGCGGAAATCGGCGGAGACCCGCCGCCGCAACGCGTCGAGCTCGGTCTTGCCGTCGGCGAAGCGCTTCTTTCGCAGCTCGATGTTGCGCAACTGCTGTTGCGCCGTCTCGCGCTGCGGCCCCTTGGCGGTGGCGACCAGCGACTGCAGCGCCGACAGCGCCTCGTCGAAGCGGCACTCGCCGTCGAGTTGCATCACCTGCTGGTAGGTCGCGTCGAAAGCGGCCGCCGCGGTGGCGCCGCCGCCGCCGTCGTCGCCGCCGCCGAACAGGAATGCGGCGCCGCCGACCACGCCCAGCACCGCGACGATCCCGAGCAGCACCGC
>VGYY01000374.1 GCA_016872815.1 Planctomycetota bacterium | reverse complement strand
CGCGAGCGGGCGCGCTACCGCGACGACCCGGCGGCGGCGGCGGCGCTGCTGGCCCACGGCGAGGCGCCGCGCGACGCGACGCTCGATCCGGGCGAGCACGCGGCGTTAACCCAGATCGCCACGCTGCTGCTGAACCTGAGCGAGACGATCTCGAAGCGGTGAGGAGCGTTCGATGGATCCGCGCGAGGAGACGATGCGCTTGCTGACGCGGCGGGCGCTGCTCGGCGCCGGGCTGCACGGCATCGGCGCGGTGGCGTTGGCGTCGCTGCTTGGGGCGCCGGCGGCGCGCGGGCAGGCGGGCGGCGGCGCGGCCGGCGGCGTGCCGCTCCCCCATTTCCGACCGCGGGCGAAGCGGGTGATCTGCCTGTTCCAGTCGGGCGGACTGTCGCACGTGGATCTGTTCGACGGCAAGCCGGCGCTGACGCAGTACCACGGCCAGGAGCTGCCGCCGTCGATCAAGGGGACGCAGCGGATCACCGGCATGACTTCGGGGCAGGCGACGTTCCCGGTCGTCGCGCCGATCGCGCCGGGCCGCGCCTGCGGCGCGAGCGGACGCTGGATCAGCGACCTGCTGCCGCACCTGCAGGCGCAGGCCGATCGCCTCTGTTTCGTGAAGACGGTGCAGACCGAAGCCATCAACCACGATCCGGCGATCACCTTCTTCAACACCGGCAACCAGCTGCCGGGCTACGCGTCGATGGGCTCGTGGGTCAGCTACGGCCTCGGCAGCGACTGTTCCGACTTGCCGGCGTTCGTGGTGCTGGTGTCGCAGGGCTCGGGCAAGAACCCGGGCCAGCCGATCTTCGCGCGGCTGTGGGGCAACGGCTTCCTGCCGTCGTCGCACCAGGGCGTCGCGCTGCGGCCGGGCGCCAACCCGGTCCCCTACCTTGCCGACCCGGCCGGCATCACCCGCTCGCAGCGGCGCGCGCAGCTCGACGAGCTGGCGGAACTGGAGGCGCTGCACGCGGCCGCATCCGGCGATCCCGAGGTGACCGCACGGATCGCCGCGCATGAGATGGCGTTCCGCATGCAGGCGTCGGTGCCGGAGCTGGTCGATCCGGTCAGCGAGAGCGCCGCGACGCTCGAGCGCTACGGCCCCGATGTCCGGCGTCCGGGCAGCTACGCGGCCAACTGCCTGCTCGGGCGGCGGCTGCTCGAGCGCGGCGTCCGCTTCGTCCAGCTGTTCCATCGCGGCTGGGACCAGCACATCGCGATCCGGCGCCAGTTGCCGAACCAGTGCCGCGACGTCGACCAGCCGACCGCCGCGCTGCTCGCCGACCTCGCCGAGCGCGGCCTGCTCGACGAGACGCTGGTCTGCTTCTTCACCGAGTTCGGCCGCACCGTCTTCAGCCAGGGCGACCCGGCCGACCCCGGCGCCGGCCGCGACCACCACGGCCGCTGCTTCACCGTCTGGCTGGCGGGTGGCGGCATCAAGCCCGGCCACGAGCACGGCCTGACCGACGACTTCTCCTACAACATCGCGCGCGACGAGGTGCCGGTGCGCGACCTCCACGCCACGCTGCTCCACTGCCTCGGCATCGACCACGAGCGGCTCACCTTCCCGTTCCGCGGCCTCGACGCAAAGCTCTCCGGCGTCGAAAAGGCGGAGGTGGTGAAGGACCTGCTCGCGTGAGCGAGCGGCGCGGACGCGACCCGACGTCCGCTGCCGATCAGCACTATCCTCCGCCGCCCGTCGCTGCCTGCTTGGCGGCGCGCCGCCCCGCCGGAGTCGTCATGCCGATCCGCGCCTACGCCGCCGCCTCCGCGACCGCTCCGCTCGCCCCGATCACCATCGAACGGCGCGAGCCGCGGCCGACCGACGTCGAGCTCGACATCCTGTGGGCGGGCATCTGCCACTCCGACCTCCATTTCGCGCGCAGCGAGTGGGAGCCGCCGACCTATCCGGTGGTGCCGGGCCACGAGATCGTCGGCCGCGTGCGGCGCGTCGGATCGCGGGTGACGCGCTTCCGAGTCGGCGAACTGGCGGCCGTCGGCGTGCTGGTCGACTCGTGCCGCACCTGCGCGCCGTGCCGCCGCGGCGAGGAGCCGTTCTGCAGCACGGGGCCGACCTTCACCTACGGCAGCGAGGACCGCATCTCGGGCGGGCAGACCTGCGGCGGCTACTCCGAGCGAATCACCTGCGACGAGGCGTTCACGCTGCGGCTGCCGGCGACGCTCGATCCGGCGCGCGCGGCACCGCTGCTCTGCGCCGGCATCACCACCTGGTCGCCGCTCAAGCGCTGGCAGGCCGGGCCGGGGAAGAAGGTCGGCATCGTCGGGCTCGGCGGACTCGGCCACATGGGCGTGCAGTTCGCCGGCGCGCTCGGCGCGGAGACGGTCGTCCTCACCACCTCACCGGCCAAGGCGGCCGATGCGGAGCGACTCGGTGCCAGCGGCGCGCTCCTCACGACCGATTTGGCGGCGATGGCGCGCCACGCCGACAGCTTCGACCTGATCGTCGACACCGTCTCGGGCGACCACGACCTGAACGCGCTGCTGGCCCTGCTGCGACTCGACGGTGCGCTGGTGCTGGTGGGCCTGCCGCCGAAGCCGCAGGCGGTGAAGGCGTTTTCGCTGGTCGCCCCGCGCCGCATCCTCACCGGCTCGATGATCGGCGGCCTCGCCGAGACGCAGTCGATGCTCGACTTCTGCGGACAACGCGCCATCGCCTGCCACGTCGAGACCGTCCGCGTGCAGCAGCTGAACGCGGCGTGGGAGCGGCTTGCCCGCGGCGACGTCAAGTACCGCTTCGTGATCGACATGGCGTCGATCAGGGGGTGAGGAAGGGCGCCGGCCGACGGTGAGGTCGATGCGCGCCCGCCCGCTCACTTCGCCGGCTTGTTCACGTGCTGGTCGATGAGGATCGGGTTGCCGTCGGGGTCGGTCAGCGTGAAGCTCGCCGGGCCGGTGCCGGCCTCGTCGGCGGCGTTGGCCGGCTCGAGCCCGCGCTCCCGCAGCGTCCGCTGCAGCGCGCGGACGTCGTCGAAGGCGGGCAGCGTCTTCATGTCGCGGGTCCAGCCGGGATTGAAGGTGAAGGTGTTGCGCGGGAAGAGGCCCTGGAACAGGCCGATCGTCGCCGTCTCGTTCTGGAGGATCTGCCGAACCCGCGAGTAG
>VGYY01000373.1 GCA_016872815.1 Planctomycetota bacterium | reverse complement strand
CCGCTCGATCGCGCCGGCCGCCTCGCCGCCGGCTTCACCGCCGCCGAGCTCGACGCGCTGGCCGGGGCGACGGCATGAGGCGCTCGACCCAGCTCCTGCTGATGGCGGCCCACGTCGCCTGCGCCGCCGTCAGCTACGTCCTGTCGAAGCGGGCGGCCGACGTCTTCCCGTCGCACGCCGCGCTGACGCTGGCGCGCGCGCTCGGCGCGACGGTGCTGCTGCTCCTGCTGACCGGCACGCTGATCCCGCGGCCGCAGTTCGACGGCCCGACCTGGCTCAAGCTGCTCGGCCTCGGGATCCTCCACGTCCCGATCAACCAGTACATCTACCTCTGCGGTCTGCGCGCGAGCGTCGCCAGCCACGGCGCCCTGCTCTACGCGCTGACGCCGATGGGGGTGCTGCTGCTGACCAGCGCGCTCGAGCGGCGCTGGCCGGCGCGCAGGACGTCGCTCGGCATCGGGGTGGCGCTGGCCGGCGCGGTGGTCGTGCTGCAACCGTGGAACTCGGGCCCGGAGGCGGCGCGCATCCGCCACGGCGACCTGCTGCTGCTGGTGGCAGTGGTGGCCTGGGTCTTCTGCACGGTCGCGACGCGGGCGCTGTCCCGCCGCCACGATCCGCGCACGGTCACGGCCTGGACGCTGATCCTCGGCGCCATGGCCACCATGCCGATCGGCGCCGCGCAGCTGAAGCAGATCGACTGGGCCGCGATCCCGGCGGGCGGCTGGATCGGGCTGGCCTGGATGGTGGTGGTCACCAGCGTGGTGATGAACCTGCTGTGGAGCCAGCTGCTGAAGCACCTCCACCCGGTCGAGGTCGCGATCTGCATGAACGCGCAGCCGCCGGCGACGGCGGCGCTGCAGACGCTCCTCGCGGCGGCGGCGCCCGCCTGGCTCGGCGCCGCGACCTTCGCTCCGCTCGGCTGGCCGTTCTGGACCGGCCTGCTGCTGGTGCTCCTCGGCGTCGTCGCGGTGCAGCGCTCGCGCTGAGCGCGCCCCGCGGTCACTCGTGGCGCTGCAGCGCGCCGCGATCGATGCGACCGCCGCTCCGCGCCGGCCACCAGGCGGCGATCAGCGCGATCGCCACCGCGGCGGCGAACGGCGCCAGCGCCCGACCGGGCGAGAACCACCAGCGCAGCTCGAGCCGGCTGATGACGCGCACGGCGTCGAGCACCAGCTTGCTCACCGGCGCGGCCAGCAGCGCGGCCAGCACGCCGCCGATCACGCCGATCGCCAGCGCCTCGGCCAGCAGCATCCGGCCGACCTGCCGCCCGGTCAGGCCGATGGTGCGCAGCAGCGCGATCTCGCGGCGCCGCTCGAGCAATGCGATCGCCAGCGAGTTGAGCAGTCCGACCGTCGCCAGCGCCGCGGTGCTCCAGAGGATCACGTCGAAGACGTGGAAGTCGCGCCGTCCGTCGGCGAGGTAGAAGCGCTTCACCGTCGCCGCGCTGCGGATCTGTCGGTCGGGCGAGGGGGGCAGCGTCGCCGCCAGCTTGCGCTCGACCGCGCCGCCGTCGGCTCCCGGCTGCAACGTCAGCACGAAGTGGCGCCCCTCGGCGTCGTCCACGCAGAAGAGCTGCTCCATGCGCTGCATCTCGAGCGCCGCGAAGCTGCGGTCGTCGGGCCAGTAGCCGATGGCGTCGGTCACGGCGCCGACGCGGAACGGGCGCGGACCGTCGAAGGTGGCGAGGTTCACCGTGTCGCCGGCGCGCCAGCCCATCTGGTCGGCGAGGAAGCACGACAGCAGCAGCGACTCGCCGCGCTCGAACTCGGCCACCACCGCCGGCGGCAGGCGCAGCGCCGCCGCCTCCGCCCGCAGCGTCGCACCGTGGAGGCCGCGCAGCGGGAACGGCGTCAGCACCTCGGCCGACGCGCAGTCGATCCGCGCCACCTCGGGGAGCCCGAGCAGCCGCTCCGCCTCGGCGCGCGGCAGCGGCCGGGTGCGCACGTAGACGCGCTCCGCCATCGCCACGTCGGAGAAGCGGGCGACCTCGTCGAGGAAGCCCTGGTTCACCGCGCGCACGACGAAGACCGCGGCGACGACGACGGCGAGGCCGGTCAGCGTGCCGACGATGCGCTGCCGGGCGCCGCGCACCGCCGCCTCGGCGAGGCGCGCCTCCACCGGCAGCAGCGCGCGCAGCGGGACCAGCGTCCACTCGACCAGCCGCTGCATGAGGCGCGGCGCCGCGATCAGCAGCAGCACGAACGCCGCCACCACCGCCGCCAGCTGGAAGATCAGCCCCTCCACCTGCTCCTGCCGCTCGCCGAGCGGCGGCGTGACCAGCGCGAAGAACAGCGGGATCAGCAGCGGCGTGCCGAGCAGCAGCGCCACTCGCAGCTGGAATCCGGGATCGGACCGGAGCGCGAGGCGCCCGGCCTTCAGCGCGTCGAGCACCGAGAGGTGGCGCGCCCGCAGCAGCGGCGCCGCCATGCCGAACAGGGCGAAGAGCACGCCGAGCGCCGCCACGCCGAGGACCGTCGGCCACGGGATCTCGAGGATCCGCAGCGGCTTGCCGGCGCCGAGCGTGGTGATGCCGAACTCCTGCATGCCGGCCACCATCCCGGCCGACAGCGCCGCGCCGATCATCACGCCGCCGCAGGCGAGCAGGAAACCCTCGAGCAGCACCGCGCGGGCGATCTCGCCGCGCGTCAGGCCGAGCGCGCGCAGCAGGCCGATCTCGCGCACGCGCTCGACCAGCGCCATCGAGAAGGCGTTGTAGATGACGAACAGCCCGAGCAGCAGCGCGAGGCAGCTGGTGATGCCGAGCGACTTGCGGAACGCCTTCTGGTCGATCCGCTCGCCGATCATCGCCCCCTTGGGCTTGGCGACCGTGTAGTGCTCCTTCAGCCGCTCGGCGAGGTCCTGCCAGACGGCGCCGTCGCGGAGCCGGCCCCACCACGTGGGGTGGACGTGCGTCCCGGCGTGGAGCTCGGCCGCGGTCTCGAACGGCAGCACCACCAGCGGCTGGTTGCCGACGCTGCCGGGCGCCAGCACGCCGACCACGGTGAAGTCGATCGCGGCGCCTGGAGTCGCGCCGCCGCGGTGCTCGAGGCGGACGCGCTCGCCGTCGCGGCAGCCCTCGCGCACCGGGACGGCCGCGCGCAGCGTGACCTGGTCGCCGAGCGCGACCCCGGTCG
>VGYY01000372.1 GCA_016872815.1 Planctomycetota bacterium | reverse complement strand
CCTCGGTGCAGGGCAGCCTGGTGATGTTCCCGATCCACGCGTACGGCACCGAAGAGCAGAAGCAGAAGTGGCTGCCCCGCATGGCGAAGGGCGAGGCGATCGGCTGCTTCGGGCTGACCGAACCCGACCACGGCTCCGACCCGGGCGGGATGGAGACGCGCGCCGTCAGGAAGGGGGCCGACTGGGTCCTGAACGGCGCCAAGATGTGGATCACCAACGGCACGATCGCCGACGTCTCGGTGGTCTGGGCGCAGACGCCCGACGGGATCCAGGGCTTCCTGGTCGAGAAGGGGACGCCCGGCTTCAGCGCGCCCGAGATGAAGGGGAAGCTGTCGCTGCGGGCGTCGGTCACGTCGGAGCTCGTGCTGCAGGACGTCGTGGTTCCCGACTCCGCGCGACTCCCCGGCGTGAAGGGGCTGAAGGGCCCGCTCAGCTGCCTCACGCAGGCGCGCTACGGCATCGTCTGGGGCGCGCTCGGCGCGGCGATGGCCTGCTACGACGAGGCGCTCCACTACGCGAAGGCGCGCATCCAGTTCGGCAAGCCGATCGCCGGCTTCCAACTGGTGCAGGCGAAGCTCGCCGAGGTCGTCTCCGAGATCACCAAGGGGCAGTTGCTCGCGTGGCGCCTCGGGCGGCTCAAGGAGGCCGGCAAGGTGACCCACAGCCAGGTCTCGATGGCCAAGCGCAACAACGTCGGCTGGGCGCTCGACATCGCCCGCATCTGCCGCGACATGCTCGGCGCGAACGGCGTCCTCGACGAATACCAGACCATGCGCCACATGGTGAACCTCGAGTCGGTCAATACGTACGAGGGCACCTGGGACATCCACACGCTCGCCATCGGCGAAGCGGTCACGGGCATCCCCGCTTACCGGTGAGAGGGCGCATGAAGTCACGGATCGGGGCCTGGCTCGCGGTCGCGAGCGCGGCGGCGGCATGCGGCGGCTGCCGCACGGCGGCGTGGCGCGATCGCGCGCACGACTTCGCCCAGGTGTTCGAGGTCACGGCGACCTTCGGCCCCGGTCTGGCGGCGCAGGTGCGCGCCAGCGAGGCGCTGCAGCTCGGCGTCGGCTCGTTCGACGGCCGCGCGGCCGGGCTGGTCGAGGGGCGATTCGCGACGATGCGCGAGCAGCGCAACGAAGTCGGCGTCTCGCTGCTGCACGCGTATGACTACCGGCGCGAGTCGCGCGATCTGCTCGACATCCGCCAGCCGCACTTCGGCGACCCGGGCTTCAGCCGTCATCCGCTCTCGTGGCAGGGCGAGCACGACCGGCAGCTCGCCGACGTCGGCCTCGGGCTGCACGTCGTCTGCGTCGGCCTCTCGGCGACGCTGCGGCTCGGCGAGCTGTGGGATGCGGTCGCCGGCTGCTTCGGCGCCGACCCTGCCGGCGACGACGCCTTCGCCAGGCCGCTCGCAGCGCTCCGGCGCCAGGCGCTGTCGCTCGATGCCGGCGCTCGCCGCGCGGCGTTCGATGCACTGCTGCGGCGGGGCGAGGAGACGCACGGTTACCCGATCTGGACCTCGCGCGAGGTGATGCCGACGGCGCAGAAACTGGCCGTCGAAGCGGTCCGCCACGCGCTGGAAGCGGACGCGCCGCAGGCGATCCCCGTCGACCCGGCGACCAACGATCCGGCGACCAGCGACCCGGCCACCACGGACACCTCGTCCGGCGGCTAGCGGGCGCCCCCGTTCGGCGTCGCGGCCAAGCCGGCTCGTCGCGCCTCCCGCTACGCGCGTAGCCGGGCGCGCAGTGCGTTCCGCGAGCCTCCCGACGGGGCTGCGAAGCGCGTTTCCGGGTGCCCCGGGGCGGCTCGATCCGGACCTGCCGTTGCATTCCTCCTCGCGGTTGCCGCGACCCCCGCCGGTGATTCCCTCCGGCGCCGGGCGCGGCCAGGAACAGGAGGCTCTCGCGATGGAGGCGCAGGTCGTGGTCGCCGCAGGTTCGATCGCCGGCGACGTCAGCATCTCGGTCGATCTGGTCGCGGCGTCGGAGCGGTCCGACACCTTTCCGCAGGACTGGTCGCGCGCGCGGCGGGAGCGCGGGCTCGAGCGCTATCGCCGCTGGCTGGCGCTCAAGCAGGAGCATCCGCGCTCGGCGATGGCGCCAACCCGCGAGATCGACCTGTTCTGGCACCTGCACATGCTCTCGCCGGTGGCCTATCACCGCGACTGCCTCGCGAATTTCGGCGGGTTGCTCGACCACGATGGCGGATTCGGCAAAGGGCCGGGCGAACTGCCGCTCCTGAAGCAGGTCTTCCTGCGCACCGCGCGCCGGTGGGAGGCGCGGTACGGCGAGGCCTATGCGGACGACGGCAAGTGGGTGACCGACGCAGCGACGACGAACTGCTGGCACGACTGCCAGGATCGTTGCTGGCACGCGTGCTCGGAGTGACGCCGTGGGGCGCACGGCCGCTCGCGCGGCCGAGCTCGGCGCCGCCGGCTTCCTGCTGGCGGCGCCGTCCCGCACGCGCGAGGAGTTCTTCGCCGCGATGGGTTCCTGGGGCGAGATCGTCGGGCAGGAGCGGATCGCGCTTCGGGAAGGTGCCCACGCCTACGTCGCGCGACCCGGACCGGTGCCGCTGCACACCGACCACCCCGATGCCGATCTGGTGGCATGGTGGTGCGAGGCGCAGGACGCGGACGACGGCGCCACGCTGCTGCTCGACGCCGCGCCCGTCGTCGCCGGGATCGGATCGGCGCTTCGCGCGGTCCTGCGCGACGTCCGCCTGGCGTGCCCGCCGCTCGCCGGCGGACCGCCGAGCGAGTCGCGCCCGGTGCTCCGCAGCGGGGTGGATGGCATGGCCCTGTTCTGCTCCCCATGGCTGCGCGCCGTCGATCCGGTCGCCGAGCATCAGGCCGCGCTCGACACGTTGCGTGGCGCATTGTCGGCCGCGGGGAGGAGCGCGGCGATCCGTCGCCGGCTGGCGCCCGGAGAGGTGCTGGTGGTCGACAATCGGCGCGTCCTGCACGGCCGTGGCCCGATCGCGGCCACGAGCCGCCGCGTGCTCCATCGCGTGTGGGTCCGGCTCTCGACGCCGTTGCGCGCGGCGTGACGCGGCGCGGCGGCGTCAGCGATCGCGGAGGTCGGCGAGGGCGGCCTGCCAGGCGGCGAGGTCGGGGGCGGCGCAGCGGCC
>VGYY01000371.1 GCA_016872815.1 Planctomycetota bacterium | reverse complement strand
CAAGGCCTTCGGCATCGGCATCCCGGCCGACGAACTCGCGCGCCAGGGCCTCGCCTACGCGCGCTTCGCGCTGACCGACGATCCCGTGCTGCTGCCGATCGTCGTCTTTGGGCTCGGCGCGGCGCTGCTGCTGCGCGGCGCACGCGGGCTCGCGCTCGGCGGGCTGCTGTATTGCGCGTACGTCGCAAAGGTCGGCGGCGACTTCATGGCGGGCCGCTTCTTCCTGCCACCGTTCGTCGTCGCGCTCGCCGTGTTGGCAGCGTGCTGGTCGCGATGGCCGCGGCGCTTCGCCACGCTGTCGGCCGTCGTGATCGTCGGACTGGTGGCGCTGCGCGGCCTGCCGCAGTGGCTGTTGCCGCCGCGCTGCGACACCGCGCCAGCGCCGGAGCAACGGTTGGCCCAGGGCGGCGTTGGCGACGAGCGCCGCGTCTACTACCCCGCGCTCGGGCTGTTCGCGCCGGATCGTCAGTCGCCGCGCTTTGGCGAATTGCACGGCGCGGTGCGTCCCGAGGGTGGCGGCCGCTGGGTGCTGCTCAATGGCGCCGTCGGTGTCGCCGGCTTCCGCGCGGGCCGCGACGGCACGCTGCTTGATCCGTTGCTGTGCGATCCGCTGCTGACCCGTCTGCCGGCCAAGGATCCGCGCAACTGGCGCATCGGCCACATCATCCGGCGTGTGCCGGAGGGGTATTACGAGTCGTTGGTCACCGGTGAGAACCGCCTGCGCCATCCCGGGCTGCGCGCGTACTGGGACGCGCTGCGCCTCGTGACGCGTGCGCCGGTCTTCGACGGCCAACGCTGGCGCGCGCTGTGGCAACTATGGCGCGGCGAACTCGACGCCGGCTTCCGCGACTTCGTCGCCACCGAGTACCGCATGCCACCGACCGTCGACGTGGCCGCGGCCGACCTCGCCGCCGAACTGCCGCTCGGCACGTACTGGTTCGACGAGCCCAAGGTGAAGCTGGTCTACGACGGCGGCGTGCTCGTGCGCTGGTCGCCGGCGACGCCGGCGCAGACGCTGCGCCTGCAGGCGATGGGCTTCTGCGACTTCCGCGTGCGCTTCCTGCGCGATGGCGTCGTGGTCGGCGAGGCGAAGGGCGTGCCGCAGCCCCAGCCGCCGCAACTGCCGCCGCTGCGCGCGCTCGTCGGCCTGCGCCAGGAACTCGTCGCCGTGCCGGCGGGCGTCGGCGCCTTCGACGCGGTGCGGATCGACACGGTCGAGAACCCGATGTCGCCAACGGCGACCGGGCCGGCGGGCTTGGCGCTGGTGCGCCGCGAGTAGCTCGGGCGCGTCAGCGCAGCCGGCGGTAGCGCAGCGGCGGGCTGTGCGGCAGCGCCGCCGGATCGTCGCCGGCGCCGACCGGCGCGCGGCGCAGCGTCAGCAGCACGTCGCGGTCGGTCGGCAGCAGGCCGAACGCGGCGTCCGGCATGACGGCCTCGCCGCCGGCCAGCGCCAGCGCGCCGCCGCCCCACTCGAACGCCGCCAGCCACACGCGGCCGTGCTCGTCGTGCGCGTACAGCGCGTAACGCGCATCGGGCGGCGCGGCCGGTTCCGACCAGCGCAGCGTCGGCGGCGTCGCCGTCGGCGGCAAGTCGCCGATCTGCCACGCGATGGTCGCGCGCGCGGCGTCCGGCCGGCGCGCGTCGACGACCGAACGGTGCCACGCCGGTGCGGGCGCCAGGGCGGGATCGAACGCCGGCAGGAACCAGCCGACGAAGACCCACACTGCCGTCGCCGGCAGCGCCAGCGCGAAGCCGAGACGGCCGCGCCAGCCGTGCGCGAGTTGCAGCATGCCAGCGGCGAGCAGCACGGCGGCCGGGCCGATGGCGGGGAACAACAGCCGGCCCTGTGGCTGCGCTGCCGACCAGTTGAAGTGGGTCGTCGCCGCGAAGACGAGCAGCAATGCGGCGAGCAGCAGCGCGCGGTGGCGCACCGGCAGACGAACGTGCGCGTTGCGGCGGCCGCGCAGCCAACCGGCGACGGCCAGGGCGGTGGCCAGCGCGCCGATCCACACCAGCAACTCCGCCGGCGGCAGCGCGAACCAGCCAAAGCGCCCGAACAGCGAGGGGAAGATCGTCGGCAGGTAGCCGAAGAACAGCCAGTTGGACCGTGCCTCCGGCGGGATCGGCGTGAACGTCGCGTCGTGCACGCCGAGCGCCAGCGCGTCGCCGTAGAGCGCGTGGTTGCGCAGCAGCGTCGGCAGCGCGATCGCGGCGGCGACGAGCAGCGCGGCGGCGATCGCTGGCCAGCGGCTGCGGTCCCGGCGCAGCACGGCGACGGCGACGGCGGCGGCGAGCGGCAGCAGGAACAGCGTCGACAGCTTGGTGGCGAGCCCGAGTCCGAGCAGCAGGCCGAGGCCGACGCCGGCGCGCCCGCTGCGGGTCGTGCCGTCGAGCCATCGCGTCAGCGCGAGCAACGTGCCGCACGCGAGCGCCGTCGCCATCGTGTCGCTGTGCACGACACCGTGCAGGAACGACCACATCGGCAGGCAGGCAACCAGCAGCGCCGCGAGGTCGGCGACGCGCGCGTTGGTCGGGCAGCAGGCGCGGCCGAGCCGGTGCACCAGCACGATCGACAGTGCGCCGATGGCCACCGAGATCAGCCGCAGCAGCCGCAGCGGGCCTTCGCCCTGCGTGCTGCCGTGTTCGAAGCGCAGGAAGCGCGCCGGATCGTCGGGCGCGCCAAAGCGCGGGTTGAGCCGCGGCGCGAAGATCGCCGCGTCGGCGCCCGTCGCCAGCAGCGCGCCGGCGAGCAGCGCGTAGTAGGCGGGCGGATCGTGCGCCAGCAGCACGCCGTCGGTCTGCGGCAGCCCGCGCGCCTGCGCCAGCGCGGGAGCGAGCGGCAGCTTGCCGGCGTTGGCGAGGTGCTGGGCGTACTCGTAGCGGCTGTTCTCGTCGGGCCCTTCGAACGCCGGCGTCGCGATGGCGTACGCGGTCGCGAGCGCGATGTGCAGCAGCAAGGCGACGGCGAGCCAGGAAACGCGCATCGAAGCGCATCTTACGGCGGCGGTCGGCAGGGGCGATGCCTGGGGTCGGGTTGTCGCCTCGCTGCCGCGGCGTGGCCGGTGTAGTGTGCCGTGCGCCGATGTTCGCTCGCCCCGAGCCGCCGTTCGCCGCGCCACAGTCGTCGGTCGGTCGCGACCTCGCGTTCGGCGCGCTCGTCGGCGCGCTCGCCTAGGCG
>VGYY01000370.1 GCA_016872815.1 Planctomycetota bacterium | reverse complement strand
CGTCGAACTGTGGGTGAGCGAGGACGTCGCGCTGGCGCGCGCGCTCGGCGCGACCGGCGTCCACCTCGCCGAGCGGTCGCCGCCGCCGGCGACCTTCGCCGCGACCGGGCTCGCGCTCGGCGTGTCGCTGCATCGGCCGGTGAGCCGCGGCGTCGCCGACCTGGCGCTCTGTCGCCACGCGTTCCTCGCGCCGCTGTTCAGGACGCCGTCGAAACCGGAGTCCGCGCCGCTGCGGCCCGACGGTTTCCTCGCGCTGGCGGCGGGCCTGCCGCCGGCGCTCCGTTGCTTCGCGCTGGGCGGCATCACGGTGGAGCGGCTGCCCGAGCTGGCCCGTCACGGCATCCGCCACGTCGCCGCGATCAGGCTCTTCTTCGATGCGGGCGATCCGGCGCGCGTGGCCGCCGTTGTGCGCGAACGGCTGGCGCCGGCGGCCGGCGGCGCGGCCAGCAGCGGCACCGCGGAGGAGCGGCGATGAAGCTCGACTGGCGCGATCCCCGCAGCGTGCAGCGCAGCGTCCGCTGGGCGGTGCTCCTGCTCGGCGCGCTGCTGATCACCTGGGGGCTGTCGGGACTGCGGTTCACCACCATCGCCCTCGAGGACGACTCGACGCCGGAGGTCGCACCCGGGGCGAAGGCGCTGGTGCGCACGCTCGCCGACGACGACTTCACGCTCCACCGCGGCGCGCTCTACCTGTTCGACCGCACCGGCGAGGCGACCGAGATGGGGGAGCTGCGGCTCGCCCGACTGGTCGGACTGCCCGGCGATGCGGTGCGGCCGCGGGTGGAGGACGCGGCCGCGGCCGCGCCGGGCGCGCTGATCCGCTTCGACATCGGCGACACGTCGCTCGTGCTGCCGGCCGAGATCGTCGGGCGATTGCCGGACGAGGTCCCGGCCGACCATGTGCTGTTGTTCACCGACAACTCCGCCTGCAGGCACCTCGACTCGCGCTACCTCGGCCCGCTGCCGATCGAACGCCTCAAGGTGCGCGTCCTCGGCTCGCTCGGCGGGCTGCCACGCTCGTGAGTGCGGCTACGCTGCCGGCGATGGTCTTCAGCGAACGCGAACTGATCGACTGGCTGACCGCGCGCGCCCCGCGCGGTCCGGAAGTGGCGCTGGGCATCGGCCACGACGCGGCCGTGGTGCGCTCGCCGGCCGGCGATGGGCTGGTGCTGAAGAGCGACCAGACCCACGAAGGGGTCCACTTCCTGCGCGGCGAGCAGCCGTGGGGCAAGGTCGGGCGCAAGGCGCTGGCGCGCGTGCTCTCCGACATCGGCGCCGTCGGCGGCCGGCCGGTCGCCGCGCTCTGCTCGCTGGCGCTGCCCGCCGACGTCGCCATGGCCGACGTCCGTGCGCTGTTCGACGGCATGCTCGCACTGGCGGCGGCGCATGGCGTGAGCCTCGTCGGCGGTGATCTGGCGCGGGCGCCGAGCGGCGTGGCGATCGACGTGGCCGGCCTCGGCTTCCTCGACGGCCGGGCGCCCATGCGCCGCGATGGTGCGCAGGCGGGCGACCTGCTGGTGGTGACCGGGCCGCTCGGCGGTTCGCGCGCCAGCCACCACCTCGAATTCGAGCCGCGCTGGCGCGCCGGCGTGGCGCTGGCGGCGAGCGGGGTCGTGACCAGCTGCATCGACCTCTCCGACGGTCTCGCTCGCGACCTGCATCAACTGACCACGGCGTCCGGCGTCGGCGCGCGCGTCGACGCCGCGGCGCTGCCGTTGCGCCCGCTCGGCGCGCAGGGGGGCGCCACGGTCGCGCAGGCGCTGCACGACGGCGAGGACTTCGAGCTCCTGTTCACGGTGGCCCCGCACGCGTTCGATCGCCTCGCGCGCGTGCCGGCGCTGGCGGAGCTGACGCCGGCGGTGATCGGCGCGATCACGCCGGGGCCCGGCGTCCGCCTGCGAGCGGCCGACGGGCGCGAGGAGGCGTTGCCGCGGGGCGGCTTCGAGCACCGGTTCGGAGCGCCCGATGACCGGTGAGACGATCGCGCGTTGCACCGAGTCGGCGGCGGCGACCGAAGCGCTGGCGGCGGCGCTTGGCGCCACCGCCGATGGCGGCGAGCTGGTCGTGCTGACCGGTGAACTCGGCGCCGGCAAGACCTGCTTCGTCCGCGGTTTCGTGCGCGGTGCCGGGGGCGTGGCGGGCGAGGTGCGCAGCCCCTCCTTCACCCTCTTGCACACCTACGGCGGCACGCGCACCGTGCACCATTTCGATGTCTACTTCACGCCGAACTTCGAAGACCTCCGCCGCGCCGATTTGTTGCCGGTGCTGGCGGCCGGCGACGTCGCGCTCCTCGAGTGGGGCGAACGGTTCGCGCCGCAATTGCCCGCCGACCGACTGACGGTCACGCTGGAGCACGTCGCGCCGGAAGTCCGTCGCGTCAGCCTCCTGGCCGGCGGGCCGCGGACGGCGGCTTGGCTCGAGCGAGCGCTGAAGGCGCACGATCGCCCGGGACGAGAGAGCGCTTGAACCGACCCGGGTCGTCTTCCGTTCCGCCGGCAGGTCCCACGCCGATGCCGGAGGACGATCGCGAACTGATGGCGGTTGCGGCCGGCGGGTCACGCGCGGCGTTCGACGCGCTGGTGAGACGCTGGAGCGCCCGTCTCCTCTCGTTCTTCTTCCGGCAATGCGGGGACCGCGGACTGGCCGAAGACTGCATGCAGGAGGTGTTCGTGCGGCTGTACAAGTCGCGCGATCGCTACCAGCCCGGCGCCAGCTTCGCGACGTTCCTCTTCACCATCGCCCGCCACTACTGGATCGACGTCGCCCGCGCCCGGCGCGTGCGGCCCGACCAGCGCGCGCGCGGCGATGACGGGGGAGAGGGGGAGGATCGATTGGACCGCCTCGTGGATCAGGGGACGACGCCGGCGCTCGACGCGATGCGCGCCGACGATCTGCTCCGGCTGCGCTCGGCGCTGTCGCAGCTGCCGGAGACGCTGCGGGACGCGGTGCAGCTCGGCGTCATCGAATCGCTGCCCTACTCCGAGGTCTCGGCGATCCTCGGCATTCCGGTGGGAACGGTGAAGTCGCGGGTCCACGCCGCCGTCCAGGCGCTGCGCACGCTGCTGGTTCCGGGGAGCGGGTCATGAACGGCGGCACGCCACGACTCGACTGCAAGGCGGCCCGCGCGCTGGTGATCGACGGTGCGCTGCAGCAGGCCGGGCTGGCCGAGCGCGCGGCGGCGGCGGCGCATCTCGCCGGCTGCGCCGGCTGTCGCGCCGAGGCGA
>VGYY01000369.1 GCA_016872815.1 Planctomycetota bacterium | reverse complement strand
AGCGCCCCGCGCTCGAACTCGAAGTGCTGGTGCTGCCGGCGATGGCGGCGCCGCTGCCGGGTGCCACCGCCGCGCGCGCGCCCGGCGCGCTCCGTTCCGGCGTGTTCACGCTGTTCGCCGACGCCGTCTGGCACCATCCCGCGTGGGGGGGCATCGATCTGCTCACGCTCGAGCGCGATCGACCGAGCTTCGCGCTCGACCGCCCGCGCTTCCGCGGCGACCGCAGCGGCGCGCAGGTGGCGGAGGGATGCGGTTTCCGCCGCCACCTCGACCTCACGCGACTGCCGGGCGGCGCCGACGGCGTGGTCTCGTACGCCTGGCACGAGCGCAAGGCCGACGCGATCGCCGGCGACGCCGCACGGGTGGTGATGCGGCCGCTCGTCGTCCTGCACGCGAGCGGCGAGCCGCAGCCCGGCGCTTGGTGCATCGCGCGCGACGACGCGCGCCCCGACGGTGCGGACGCGTGGTCGCATCCGGCCTGCTTCACGGTCGAGTCGGACGTCGATGGCCGCGTGCCGCTGCCCCTGCTGCCGCAGGCGGACGGCGAGGACGCCGAAGTCCTCGCGTTCACGACCGGGGCGCGCGCCGCGTTCGGCCGCCGCCGCGGCACGCGCGCCGCGGCGGGGGAGACGGTGGTGCTGCTGACCGAGACGGCGACGACGACGGTGCGGGTCACTCCGCCGCTCGGGCGTCCGGCGTTCCTCGGGCTCCACGTCGCGACCTGCGCTGCGCTGCTCGAACTGCCGGCCGATGGCGTGCTGCGGCTGCCGGCGCTCGGCGAGTGGGCGACGCTCCACCTCGGTTCGCCGTTCCGCGCGGCCGCGCACAAGTTGCTGCTGGCGCCCGACGCCGATCTGTCCATCGCCGCGGAGCGCCTCCCGGCGCGCTGAGCGCCGCCGGGACGGGCCGCCGATCACGCCGCTTTCGCGGCACAATGCGCCGGCCATGGAACCAGCGTCCGCGAGCGAGCCGCGACTGCGCGTCACCGACGAGGCCGACGGGCGGCTGCGCGTCTGGCGGCTGTCGGCGCCGCCGGGGAACATCCTGGACCTCGCGCTGGTGAAGGCGCTGCGCGTCGAGCTGGCGGCGGCGGTGGCGGCAGCGCCGCATGCGCTGCTGATCGAGGCCGACGGGCCGCATTTCTCGTACGGGGCGTCGATCGAGGACCACCGGCCCGAGCGGATCGGCCCCTTCCTCCGCGAGTTCCACGGCTTCGTCTGCGACTTCATCGCCGCGTCTCTGCCGTCCGTCGCCGTGGTCCATGGACGCTGCCTGGGCGGCGGGCTCGAGCTCGCCCTCCTCGCGCAGCGGCTGTTCGCCGCGCCGGATGCGCAACTGGGGACACCCGAGGTCGAACTCGGCGTGTTCGCACCGGTCGCTTCGCTGCTGCTGCCGCCGCGCGTCGGCCAGCCGTTCGCCGACCTGCTGCTCACCACGGGTCGCGCCGTCGCCGCCGAGGCGGCGCTGGCGCACGGCCTCGTCGACGCGGTGGCGGTCGATCCGGGCGCGGCGGCGCGCGCCTTCATCGCCGCCGAGTGGCTGCCGAAGTCGCGCAGCGCGCTGCGCCACGCCGCGGCTGCCGCCCGCTTCGAGCTGGCCGACCGGGTCGGGCGGCTGCTGGGCGCGATCGAGCGCCGCTATCGCGGCGAGCTGATGGCGACGCCCGATGCGAACGAGGGGATCGCCGCGTTCCTCGCGCGCCGACCGCCGTCGTGGCGGGCCGCCGCCAGCGCCGCCGCGCCGGAATTCTGGCAGGCGCGCTGGCAGGAGGGGCGGACCGGCTGGCATCGCGAGCAGCCGCAGCCATGGCTGCTGGCGCACCGCGCCGAGCTGCTGCCGCCGCCGGCCGGCCCGACGCCCGTCGCCGGCGCACCGCCGCGGGTGCTGGTGCCGCTGTGCGGCAAGTCGGTCGACCTGCCCTGGCTCGCCGCACAGGGAGCGCGGGTGGTGGGGATCGACGTCGCGTCGCGCGCGCGCGAAGAGCTGGCACAGGCGCACGCGCTCGCCTTCGTCGCGCGTCCCGGCGCGGCGCCGCCCTTCACGGTCCACGCCGCCGGCGCGCTCGAGTTCTGGTGCGGCGACCTGTTCGCGCTCGACCCCGCTCGCCACGGCCGTTTCGACGCGATCTTCGACCGAGCGGCCTTCGTCGCGCTGCCGCGCGCCCGCCGTTCTGCCTACGCGCGCACCCTCGCCGCGGCGCTGGCGCCGGGCGGGCGCCTCCTGCTGGTGGGAATCGACTTCACCGCGGCCAGCGAGTTCGGGCCGCCCTTCGCCGTCACCCGCGCGGAAGCGAGCGCGAGCTTCGTCGCGGCCGGGCTCACGCCCGTCGCGATGCTCGGCGAGCGGGCGCTGAGCGAGGAACGGGAATTCTGGGCCGCGCGCGGCATCCACGACGCCCGCGAGTACGCGCTGCTCTTCGTACGCGACGCCGAGCGCCGGTCGGGCGGCTGATCGGCTGGCCGAGGCTTCGGCGGCCGCTTCCGGTCAGCGCCGCGGCCGGCCGCCGCCTCGCAGCGGCTCCTCCGGCTTGAACGGCGCGAGGAAGCGCAGCAGTCCGGCGTGGAAGCCGTCCGGATCGTCCTGGTAGCAGGGATGGCTCGCTCCGGCGAGGATCAGCCTCTCGCTCTTCGGCAGCAGTTGTCGCAGCGTCTCCGCCTGCTGGATCGGGACGACGGTGTCGGCCTCGCCCCAGACCACCAGCGCTGGCAGCTCCTTGCCGGTGAGCTTCGGGCCCCAGTCGGCGACGCCGACCGGCGCGATCGGGACGATCCCCTGCAACGCCGCTCCGTGGTCGACGATCAGCGGGAAGGCGAAGCGGCCGCTCATCGACGGGAAGACGACGACCGGCTTCTTCAGGTCGAGCAGCGGCAGCGCCGCCCAGAGGAACTCCTCCTCCTTCCAGTGCAGTTCCTTCGAGCGACCGTAGCCCGGCAGGTCGATGGCCACGGCGCGGAACCCGGCCGCCGCCAGCGTGTCGAGAGTGCCGAGCTCGAGCCACGTGCGGCAGTCGAAGCGCGCGCCGTGGAGCAGCAGCACCTCGGGCCAGCCCGGCTTGCCGACCCGGAGCGTGCGCAGGTTCTTGCCCTGGAAGTCGATGTCGTACTGCTCGACCTGCAGCCAGCGCGCGTCCGGCGGCGGCGGCGTCTCGCCGGCGACCGGCGGCTTGCCGCCGCGCCAGACCGGCTTCACCCGCTGGCGCGGGTCGGGCGCGTCGGGATCGACGGGTG
>VGYY01000368.1 GCA_016872815.1 Planctomycetota bacterium | reverse complement strand
GGGGCAACCCGCGCCGAACCTGTCCGATCCTGAACTCCTGCGTCAGGGCCCGAGCGCCGCGCAGGAAGCGGCGATCCTCAAGGCGCTGTCTGCGGCGTCGGCGACGAAGTGACGCTGCCGAGCGCGTCGCGCGCCGCGCTCTCGCCGTCGCTGCCGGCCGCGAGCGTGCCTGCCGCCGGGTCCGCCGCGGCAGGCGGCCCGAGCGGCAGCTCGAGGATCACCGTGAACCGCCCGTCGCCCTGACGCGCGGCGATGGTGCCGCCGAGCAGGCGGATCACGCGGTCGCACAGCGCGAGGCCGAGGCCGAAGTGGCGCTCGCCGGTGCGCGATGGATCCTGACGCCAGAACGGCTCGAACAGGTTCTCGGCGGGCGGGGTCTTGCGGTCGCAGCGGTTCTCGACCAGCAGGTGGAGCGAATTGCCGCGCGGCTCCAGCACGAGATCGAGGTCGCCGGCGGCGCCGTGCGCGAGCGCGTTGTCGAGCAGATTGGCCATGACCATGGCGAGGTGCTCGCTGCTGGTCACGACCGGCAGCGAGTCGGGCGCCTGGAGGCGGAGCACGAGGCCGCGCTCGGCCGCCTTCGCCTCGACCGCCGACCACGCCTCTCGCAGGAGTCGCGCGACGTCGACCTCGGCCCTGGCCAGCGTCTCCTGCCCCGACTCGATCCGTGACAGCGTCAACAGGCCGTTCACCAGCGACTGCATCCGCAGCGCCAGCGCGAGGCTCTTCTCCATCGTCCGCCGGTCGAGTGGCCGGGTGTCGGCGCGGAACTGCGCGAACTCGAGCTCGGCGCGCAGGGCGGAGATCGGCGTGCGCAGCTCGTGCGCCATGTTGGCGATGGTGGCGCGCTCGCGCTCGAAGGCCGACTGGAGGCGCTCCAGCAGCGCGTTCAGCCGTTCGATCGTCGGCGCCAGCTCGTCAGGAACGGTCGCCATCGGGACGCGCGACGAGAGATGCTGCGGCGTCAGCGCGGCGATGCGCTGCGAGAGGAGCGCGACCGGCGCCAGCACGCGGCGCGAGGTGGTGCGCGCGATGGCGAAGGCGACCGCAGTCGCCGCCAGCCAGGCCGCCGCCAGCAGCCAGCCGAGCCGTTCGGCCTCGCCGTGGGTCTCGGTGGCGTCGATGGCGATCCAGGTGATGGCCGGACGGCGGGTGTTCGCGGGCACGGCGGCCGGCGGCGTGCCCGCTGCCGCGTCCTGCGTGGTGTCGGGCGTCGAGCCGCCGCTCCCGCGCCCGCGGCCGCCCCAGGGAACGAAGCTCTCCGACGCGATGGCGAAGACGCGCAGGATGCGACCGTCGTGCAGGTCGGCATCGATCGGCGCAGCACCGGGCTTGACGCCGAGATACGCCAGCGAGAGTCCGTCGGGCAGCGCCTCGCCGAGGGCGAAGAGCTCGGCGCCGTCGGCGGCGTCCTGCACCAGCACCCAGCGCTGCGGCCCGGGCAGATTGAACCGGTTGTCGCGGCCATCCCGGCTCTCGCGCGAGTCGCCGCCGCCGCGCTCGCGCCGATCGCCGCTGGTCGCCGCGGGCGTCGAGCCGTCCGCAGCGGGCGCCACGGCCGCGGCGGCACCGCCGTTCGCGGACCCGGTCGCGTCGCGCGCGCCGTCGGGCCAGCGCGGCACGACCGCGAACCAGCGCGCGCTCGACGTCAGGCGCTCGTCGAGCGCGTCGAACAGCATCTTGCGCCCGGTGAACCCGACGATCAGCGCGGCCAGCGCCACCGACACCGCGGTCGCGCCGACGACGGCGAGCGTGATGCGGGCGCGGATCGAGGTCACGTCGGTGCCGCCATCAGGTAGCCCTGCCCGCGGCGGGTGTAGATCAGCTCGTTGGTGCCGCGCGGGCAGAGCTTGCGGCGCAGGCGGCCGACCAGCACGTCGACGGCGTTGCTGCCGTCGGCCGGTTCCTGATCGAACAGGTGCTTCTCGAGTTCCTCGCGCGTGACCACGCTGCCGGCGCGGGTGGCGAGGTACTCGAGCAGCGCGTACTCGCGGGGCGACAGGTCGATCGGCTTGCCACAGCGCGTCACGAGCTGCGCGACGGTGTCGATCGTGACGTCGTCGATCCGGAGCGCCGGATTGGCGACGCTCTTGCCGCGGCGCACCAGCGAGCGGACCCGTGCCAGCAGCTCCTCGACCGCGAACGGCTTGACCAGGTAGTCGTCGGCGCCGAGGTCGAGTCCGCGCACGCGGTCGGGCACCGTGTCGCGCGCGGTGAGGATCAGCACCGGCACCTTGTTGCCGGCGGCGCGGACGCGTCGCAGCAGCTCGAAGCCGTCGATGCCCGGCAGCATCACGTCGACGATGGCGAGGTCGTAGGCACCCCGCAGCGCGCGCTCGAGCCCGTCATCACCGCGTCCGGTGGCGTCGACGACGTAGCCGAGCCCTTCGAGTCCGCTGCGAAGCGTCTCGCGCAGGGCGTCCGAGTCTTCGACGATCAGGAGTCGCATGAACGGAGAATCGCCCGCGATCCCGGAGCGGTCAACTCTCCGGAAGGTGCGTCGCGACGCAGCGCGCGGGCGGGCACCGGGCGCGTGCGGCGCGACCCTGCAATATGTCGCCAGAATGACACGGTAGCGTTCGTTCGATGCGGGTTCGACGGGCGTAGAAGTCCATGCTCCGAATCGCGGCGCGTCCGTCCCCGACCCGCCGCGTCGAGCCGTCGTGACGCGCAGTTGGACCGCGCCGTCAGCGGATCGCCGGAGGGGTCATCGGCGCGGGTCGCCGCAATGAAGGAGTCGATGATGCTGTTGAACGTGTGCGTTTCGGCCTTCCTGCTCGCCGCGGATCCGGCGCTGGCGCAAGTCGCGCCGCCGCCCGCCGCGGCCACCGGCGATGCCACCGCGATGCTGAAGGAGAAGATCGCGAAGCTCGACGGCGTGAAGAGCTACAGCTTCGAACTGATCGACGACGGCTTCAGCGGCTTCGGTCGCGGTCGCGGCGGTCGCGGCGGCGCGCCGGGTGGTCCGGGCGGAACGGCCGGTGGTGGTGGTGGCGATGCCGGCGCAGCGCCGCCGGCCCCGACGTCGGTCGTCGGCATGGTCGAGGTCGGCAAGGGCGAGCAGCTGACGCGCGGCGAGACCGTCGCGTTCCGTCGCTCGGGTGAGCTGGTCTACAAGAAGGGCGAAGCCTGGGAGCTCTACGTCGCGCCCGACTTCAGCGGTTTCGGCGGTGGCGGCGCCGCCGGCGGTGCCGGCGGCGGTCGCGGCGGCGGCGGTCCTCCGGGTGG
>VGYY01000367.1 GCA_016872815.1 Planctomycetota bacterium | reverse complement strand
GGACCGGGTGGGCGCGGCGGCGGCCGGCTGCCGGCCGACGCGCCGCAGCGGGTCGGCTGCGAGCTCGCGCTGGCGGGGCTGCTCCACGATGTCGGCCGCGCCGAGGAGGCGCGTCGACTGATCGATCGATTGCCGCCCCTGTCGGAACTGGCGCCGGAGCTGCAGGCGGAGCGGCGGCGCGTCGAGCAGCGGCTCGGGAGCGGACGGGGCCCCTGAGAGCCGGCGGCGGTCAGCTCATCTCGCGCAGCGCCGGCGCCGCCTCGACCGGGGCCGAGGTCTTCGCGCGGATCTCGTCGACCGATACGCCGGGCGCGCGCTCGATCAGCAGCAGCGGGCGGCCCGGCCGCACGTCGAGCACGCACAGTTCGGTGATCACGCGGTGCACCACGCGCCGTCCGGTCAGCGGCAGCGTGCACGCCGTGACGATCTTCGGCTCGCCGCCCTTCGCGCAGTGCTCCATCGTCACCACCACGCGCCGCGCGCCGGCGACCAGATCCATCGCGCCGCCCATTCCCTTCACCAGCTTGCCGGGGATCATCCAGTTGGCGAGGTCGCCGTCTCCGGAGACCTGCATCGCGCCGAGGACGGTGAGGTCGACGTGGCCGCCGCGGATCATCGCGAAGCTGTCGGCGCTGCTGAAGAACGAGGCGCCCGGAAGCGCGGTCACCGTCTGCTTGCCGGCATTGATGAGGTCGGCGTCCTCCTCGCCCTCGAACGGGAACGGCCCCATGCCGAGCAGCCCATTCTCCGACTGGAACAACACGTGCTTCCCCGCGGCGACGTGGTTGGCCACCAGCGTCGGCAGGCCGATGCCGAGGTTGACGTGGAAGCCGTCCTCGATCTCCTGTGCGGCGCGGACGACGATGCGGTCGCGCGCTTCGGTCGGACTGCCCACGGTCACGCTCCCCGCTTGCGCACGGTGCGCTGCTCGATGCGCTTCTCGTACCGTCCGCCGACCACCAGGCGGTCGACGTAGATGCACGGCAGGTGCACGGCGTCGGGATCGATCATCCCGGCGGGCACCAGCTCCTCGACCTCGACGATGGTCACCTTCGCCGCCGTCGCCATCATCGGGCTGAAGTTCCGGGTGGTCCGGCGGAACAGCAGGTTGCCGTACTCGTCGGCGCGCCACGCCTTGATCAGCGCGAAGTCGGCCTTGAGCGCGGTCTCCATCACGCACGTCCGGCCGTCGAACTCGCGCGTCTCCTTGCGCGGCGACGCCTTCCGGATCGAGCCGTCCGGAGCGTAGAGCATCGGCAACCCGCCCTCGGCCACCTGGGTGCCGACGCCGGTCGGCGTGAAGAACGCCGGGATGCCGGCGCCGCCGGCGCGGATGCGTTCGGCGAAGGTGCCCTGCGGCACCAGTTCGACCTCGAGTTCGCCCTTGAGGAACTGCCGCTCGAACGCCTGGTTCTCGCCGACGTAGGTCGAGACCATCTTCCGGATCTGGCGATTGGCCAGCAGGAGGCCGAGCCCGAAATCGTCGACGCCGCAGTTGTTCGAGATCACGGTGAGGCTGGTCGCCCCGCGCGCGCGCAGGGCGGCGATCAGGTGTTCCGGGATGCCGCAGAGGCCGAAGCCGCCGACCATCAACGTCGCGCCGTCGGCGATGTCGGCGATCGCCTCCAGGGCGCTCGGGACGACCTTGTTGCGCGCCACGGGGTCCTCGACGGGGAGTGCCGTGCCGGCGGGCACGGCGGGCGCAGGCGATGGTAGCGCGCGGTCTCAGTCGCGGCGCGGTTCGGGCGGCCGCACGGCCGGCGTTGCCGCGAGTTGCGCCTGCCGCTCGCGTGCGCGGCGACGGAAGCTCGTCGCCGTCGCGGCATCGCCGAGCTGCTCGTAACCATCCGCCAGCGCCTGCAGCGCCGCGATCACATCGCCGGCGTGTTCATGGCCCTTCACTTCCTCACGTGCGAACAACCCGTGCGCGCGCGAGCATTCGGCGATGGCCTGGCGCGCCTCCCCGCAACTCAGCAGCGCCTTGCCGCGCTCGAGCCGGCAGGCGGCGACTGCAGCCGGCAGTCCCGCGCGCTCGTAGAGCGAGCAAGCCTGCGCCAGGGCCGACAGTCCGGCCGCGACGTCGTCGGGCGCGCCGCCGAGGCGCAACCGGCCGAGCTCGCGATAGACCAGCGCCGCCGTCGCCGGCGCGGCGTCGACGGCGATGGCGCTGCGCGCGAGCGCCAGTTCCCGCTCGGCGGCGGCGCGATCGCCCTGGCGGCGGCGAATGCCGGCCAGCCGGGCGCGGACGGCCACCGGCGCGGCGGGCTCCGGAGCCACCTGTTGCAAGTCGAGGGCGCGCAGGTAATGATCCGCAGCGTCTTCCAGGGCGCCCAGCCGATCGGCAAGGCTGCCCAGTCGGTCATGCGCCAGGAACGCCTCCCGCAGCGGCGCTCCTTCCGCGGCCGACACGTCGCGAGTCAGGGACAGCGCGCCCTCGAAGTGGCGTCGAGCCGCATCGAGGTTCCCGGTTTGCAGCGCGGCGTCCCCGGCGGCGATCAGGAAGCGCGCCGGGGTCGTCGTCGACCGTTCCGGCGCGGCGTTCAGACGGTGAGTGGGGGCGGATTCGACAGGCGCCGGCTTCGCGGGCAGCGTTTCCCCGGGGACCGGAGTTTCGGAGGGCGCTGCGGCGCCGCAACCGGCAACGGCCAGCAGTACCGCGACTCGCAGTGACGGAGTGGCGGTCCGCTGCGGGAACTTCATCGGCGAGGGTGCGCGTGCCGATGCGGTTCCCGGCGCCCGTGCGCATGCAGCCGGAGCGAGTCCGGTCGGATCCAAGCAGTTCGAGTCTCGCGTGGTTTTTCCGGACGGCCGTCGGTCGATCGGTGCGCAGGCGGGTCGATTCGTCGATCGCCAAGCGTCACCAGCCGGTCCTGCCGTTCGTTCTATCGCCCGTTCCGGTCGTTCCTCGCGAACGACCGCCGTGCGGGCCTCGGCCGGTCGCGATCGCCGTGGAGCGGCGTGGCGGCCTGCCGTGGGTCCCCGGTGCAGATGAGCGGGCCGCAACGGAGTCCCTTGCCTTGAATGACGGGAACGACTTCCAACCGCGCGGCAATGACGGCGGTGGGCGCTTCTTCCGCAACAAGCGGCGGCGGCGCGGGCGCGGACGCCTTGGACCGCGACCCGGTGGCGGCTTCGGTGGGGGCCACCCGCAGCAGGGCGGCGGCCAATGGGGCGACGGCGGTGGCGGCGGCTATTTCGGCGCCCCTGCCGGTGGGGCACCCGGCGGCGGCTTCGGCCATCCCGGCGGCCCAG
>VGYY01000366.1 GCA_016872815.1 Planctomycetota bacterium | reverse complement strand
CGGCCAGCAGCGGCAGCGGCCGGCCGCGCGAAAGCAGCCGCTCCCACTGCAGCGGCCCGTCACGGCGCGCGCTGCCCACCGTTGCCCCGGCGTCGCGCGCGCCGCCTTCGCGCTCGCGCACGAAGGTGCCGCGACCCACGGTCGAGTCGAGCAGGCCCGCGGTCACCAGGTCGGCGTAGCCCTGCACGACGGTGGTGCGATTCACGCCGAGCCGCGCCGCCAGGTCGCGACTCGAGGGCAGGCGGGTGCCGGGCGGCCATTCGCCCGACTCGATCCGCGAACGGATCGTGGCCACCAGCTGCGCGCGCAGCGGCACGTCGTGGTCGCGGTCGAGGGCGAGGTCGAGCAGCTCCATCGGCGCGGGATGATGGCGCGTAATGGATGGTTGTCAACCAACCATATTGGTTGGTTCGACGGCGGCCGGGCTTCGCCACCCAGCACCGGGTCGAGACGGCGCGCGCCGTATCCTCCCGCCGCCATGAGCGCCGAACCGAGTCGCGCCCGCGTCGTCGTCACTCCGCTCGACTCGCCGGTCGGCGCCGCGGCCCATTCGATCGAGGACCGCCTATTCCGCGAGATCGTCGCCCTGCGGGAGCGGGGTGTCGCGGCGGCGCTGGCCACGGTGATCGCCGTACGCGGCTCGGCGCCGGCGCGCGAGCCGATGAAGATCCTGGTGCGGGCGGATGGGTCGACGCTCGGTTCGGTCGGCGGCGGCTGCCTCGAGGAAGAGGTGAAGCGGCAGGCGCAGCGGGTGATCGAAGAGGAGCGACCGTGCCGGGTGGCGATGGCGCTCACGGCCGAGGACTCGGTCGACGGCGCCCTGATCTGCGGTGGCGATGTCGAGGTCTACCTCGAGCCGATCACGGCGCCGCCGTTGATCCTGTTCGGCGGGGGCCACGTCGGTCGGGCGGTGGCGACCCTGGCCGCTCGGGTCGGCTTCCGGCTGCTGGTGACCGACGACCGCCCCGAGTACGCCTGCCCGGAGCGGTTTCCGATGGCCGCCGAGACCCGGGTCGACTACCCCGACGCCGCGGCCCGGACCGTCCCGATCGACCGCGCCACCTACGTCCTGGTGATGACGCGCTCGCATGCCGACGACAAGCGGATCCTCAGCGAAATCTGGCGGCGCGGAGCCGTTCCGCGTTACCTCGGCATGATCGGCAGTGGTACCAAGGCACGGCTCACGTTCGATTCGCTCGTCGCCGAGGGGGTCGACCGGGAGTGGTTGAGACGCATCCGGACCCCGGTCGGGCTGCGCCTCGGCGCCCGCACCGCGGACGAGATCGCCGTCTCGATCGTGGCCGAACTGATCGCGGTCCGCCGCGGCAAGCCGGAAGGGCGCTGGAACGTGCGCGGCGAGGCGGGCGCGGAGCTGCCCGGTGACGGTGCCGACCCCGGAGACGTTCAAGACGCGCTGCGCTGAACCGTCGCGCGGCCGCCGCGTTCGCCAAACCGGGCGCCTCCGGGGCGTTCGCCTTGACCCCTTTTGCCGAGGCGGCTTTGATCCCCCGCCTTCGTTTCCGCCCGTTCGACTGGAGCTCCCGCCGATGACGCTCGCCAAGCTGTCGCGTGTCGCCGTGGTCGCCTCTGCGCTGGTCGCCTTCGCCGGCGCGGCGCGGGCCGACGAGATCGTCCTCTACAAGGGCGACACCCTCACCAACGTCACCGTCACCAACGAGAGCTACGAAGGGCTGACCTACAAGAAGAAGGGCATCCAGGCCGAGCAGTCGCTCGCGGCCGCGAAGGTCCGCGAGGTGCGCTACACCGGCAAGAAGAGCAAGTTCTACGAGTTCGGCGAGGACGCACTGGCGGCCGGGGATCTGGCCAAGGCGGCCGAGTTCTTCAAGACCGCCGCCGCGCCGGCCAAGAACTGGGAGAAGCAGTACGGCCTGTTCCAGGTCGCCGAGTGCCTGCGCCGGATGAACAAGCTCGAGGATGCGATCAAGGCCTACAACGAGTTGCTCACGGCGGTGCCGAAGACCCGCTTCTACGGCGACTGCTACGAGCGCATCGCGCAGTGCCAGCGCGCCCAGCGCAAGCCCGACGAGGCCAAGGCGACCTACGAGCAGCTCAAGGGGCAGGTGACGCTGAAGAGTCTCGGTCAGCGCTGGGAGCTGCTGGCCGACTTCCGCCTGCTCGAACTCGACGAGAAGAACGACTCGAAGAAGGCGCTCACCGGTTACCAGGACCTGCAGGCCAAGGCGGCCGAGTTTCCCGACGTGGCGAACATGGCGCGTCTGCGCGTCGGCTACGTGATGATCCAGCAGGGGCAGATCGACAAGGCGCGCAAGTTCTTCGAGGACATCATCAAGGACCGCCAGGCGTCCGACACCGCCGTCGTCGCCGGCGCCTACAACGGGCTCGGCTCGACCTTCATCAGCAAGGAGAAGCCGTCGGTCGAGGAGTTCGATCAGGCGCTCTTCCCGTTCTTCCGCACCATCTTCCACTACGGTGATGAGCTGAAGGGCAACGATCTGCTGGCGGAAGCGCTCTTCAAGGGCGGCACCTGCCTCGCGGCGCGCCCGGGCGAGAACAACCAGAAGCGCGCCAAGCAGCTGTTCTCGCGCTGCAAGGGGGAGTTCCCGACGTCCGAGTGGGGCAAGCTCGCCGCGCTGAAGTGAACGACGGGTGAGCGACGGGTGATCGGCGCGTGATCGGCGCAGCGACGGCGGCAGGGACGGGGTGAGCCGCGCGGCGGACAGCGCCGCCGCCGGGAGCACGCCCGCGGTCCGCTCGCGCGGCACGCTCCGTCTGTTGCTCTACCTGCTGCTCTGGCTGTTCGGGCGGCTGCTGTTCGGGCTCTGGTTCCGCTTCCGCGTCCGCAGCCGGCCCCACCCGTTCCCGCAGGGGCCGCTGGTGGTGGCGGCCAACCACGTCTCCTACCTCGATCCGATCGCGCTCGGCGCCGCGCTGCACCGTCCGATCACCTACCTGATCACCTCCGAGGTGGCGCGCCAGCCGCTGTTCCGGCCGTGGGTCTGGATCTTCGACTGCATCGTGGTCGAGGCCGACGCGGTCAACGTCGAAGCGCTGCGCGAGGCGCTCAAGGTGCTGCGCGGCGGCGGGGTGGTCGGCATCTTTCCCGAAGGGGCGATCAGCGATTCAGGACGGCTGGCCGAAGGGCAACTCGGGGTCGCCTCGCTGCTGCTGCAGGGTGGCGCGCCGGTGCTCTGCGCTGGCATCGTCGGCACGCACGAGGCATTGCCGCGCGGCCGCCGGTTGCCCCGGCGCGGCACGATCGAGGTGCGCTTCGGCGCGCGGATCGAGCCGCCGGCG
>VGYY01000365.1 GCA_016872815.1 Planctomycetota bacterium | reverse complement strand
GGCCGCGCCCCGCGCTGCCGGCCGCCGCCGCACCGGCCGCCGCCGCCGCGGACGAAAGCGATCCGCGCGCCGACTACGACGTCCGCGACTACCGCCTCGAGGTGCTGGTCGATCCGGTCTCCGAAACCTTGCGCGGCGTGACCGGGATCGCCGGCGTGGTCGTGGCCGAGACGCTTTCGGTGGTCGAGCTCGACCTCGCGCCGCCGCTGCTGCTGCAGGGGGTGGCGCGCATCTCCGGCGACCTGTTCGGCAAGCAGCTCGTCACCGGCGACGCGCTGGCGGCCGAGCACGACGGCGAGCGCGTGCGCGTCACGCTGCCGGTCGCGCTGCGGCGCGGCGATCGCTTCACGCTCGGCGTCTGGTATTCGGGACGCCCGCAGCGGCGCGACGACTTCAACGGCTTCCAGTGGACGCGCACGCCGGTCGGCAAGCAGCCGTGGATCGCCAGCAGCTGCCAGACCATCGGCGACTACACCTGGTGGCCGTGCAAGGCGTCGTTCTGGCATCCGGAGGATCGCGCCGACCGCGTCGCCGTGCACGTGACCGCGCCGACCGGCCTGACCGCCGTCAGCAACGGCCGCCTGGTCGACGTCGAGAAGGGCGCCGGCGTCACCACGTGGCGCTGGCGGCTCGACCACCCGGTTCCCACCTACGCCATCGCCATCGCCGTCGGTCCGTTCCTCAAGATCGAGGATTCGGCGCGGCTGCCGGGGCTCGACCGGCCGCTGTTGCTCCAGTACTTCGTGCTGCCCGAGAGCGAGGCGAAGGCGCGCAAGCAGTTCGCGCAGGTCCCCGAGCTGCTCACCTTCTTCAGCGAGAAGTTCGGCCCGTTCCCGTTCGCCGACGCCAAGTTCGGCATCGTCGAGACGCCCATCTGGGGCATGGAGCACGCCACCGTCATCGCCTACGGCAACAGCTTCCCCGACGCCATCCGCGGCACCGGCGAGGTCGATCCCTACGAGCTGCGCAACACCCACTTCGACTACGTGCTGGTCCACGAGGCGGCGCACGAATGGTGGGGCAACGCCGTCACCGCCGGCAGCTGGGGCGACTTCTGGCTGCACGAGGGGTTCGCCACCTACGCCGAGGCGCTCTGGGTCGAGCACGTGCACGGCCTCGACGAGGCGCTCGACTTCATGCAGGCGAAGAAGTCCGGCCTCTCCGACCTCGCCACCGTGTTCCGTCCGCGCCGCGCCACCGCCGCCGAGGCGTACGACACCCAGATGTACGACAAGGGCGCGTGGCTGCTGCACATGCTGCGCTACGTCATGGGCGATGCTCCCTTCTTCGCCGCCCTGAAGGAGTTCTGCAGCGATCCGCGCTGGCGGAGCGCGACCTGCTCCAGCGCCGATTTCCAGGCCGCCTGCGAGAAGCAGCACGGCGGCTCGCTGCGCACCTTCTTCCAGCCATGGCTCTACGGCACGCGCTGGCCGACCTACACCGTCCACGCGCCGAAGCTCGAAGGCAACAAGGCGACGGTGGCGATCGAGTGCAAGAGCGCCGGACGCTTCCACCACGAGATGCCGCTCGAGGTCGAGGCGCGCTGCAGCGACGGCTCGCGGCTCCTGAAGCGCTTCGTCGTCGCCACCGGCGCGACCACGATCGAGATCGAGGGCAAGGCGCCGATCCAGTCGCTCGCCTGGCCGGGCTTCCGCTGGATCCTCTGCGACGTCCGCCACGTGCCGTGAGCGGCGCGCACGCCGCCTGACGACGCCGGCGGGCGGCGCGAGCGCCAGCGTCAGGAGACGTCGGCGGCGCGCTCGAACTCAGCATGCCGCCCCGGCTCACCGCGGGCGGCGGCGGCGACCAGGGCAGCGGCACGACGTGCAAACGGTCGAGACGGTGCGGTACGGGCGAACATCGCGGACACTCCTCTTTCGAGAATGGCGTCACCACGGAGGGACGCGCCCGCGGGGCATGGATGGTCGGGGCGACCCGATTTGAACGGGCGACCTCGTGCTCCCAAGACACGCGCTCTATCCAAGCTGAGCTACGCCCCGAACCAAGGCGCCGGAGGATAGCGGCTCGGCCATCACCGGAGCAGCCAGCGAGGCATCGCGTCGATCCGCCGTCAGCACGCCCCGACCGCCCGACCGCCGGCGTCACGCCATTGCCGTCGGCCGCGCTGGCGAAGGCGGCAACGGCGGCGCGACCCCGGCCTCCGGTCGCGGCGAAGACAGCGCGCCGAGAACTACTGGGTGGGCGGCCGGTCGGGCGCGACGGCGGCCATCGCCCGCGCGTAGAGCTGCTCGAGGGCGGCAAGTTCCTGTTCGACGGAGTGGTGGCGGGTGACATGGAGTTGCCCGGCCGCGGCGATGGCGAGCGGTGCGGGCTCGCGACGCAGGGCGGCGAGGGTGGCGGTGGTGAACTCGGACGGCGTGGCGACGACACGAGCGGTGACGCCGTCGCGGAGCCACTCGCGGTTGCCGGGTGCGTCGCGCGCGACGACCGGGCGGCCGGCGGCCAGCGCTTCGAGCAAGGCGTTGCTCTGCCCCTCATAGTCGGAGGTGTTGAGCACGACGTCGGCGGCAGCGTAGGCGCCGCCGATCTCGGCTCGCGGGATCGGCGGCAGCCAGTGCGCCCATGGCGTGACGGCCAGCCGCGAGCGCACGGTGCGGGCATAGTCGCCATCGAGTTCGGCGCCGAGCAGCACCAGGCGCGCCTGCGGTTCGGCGGCCACGACCGGTGCAAACCAGTCCAGCGCGCGCAGCACTCCCTTCGGCGGACGCAATCCGGCGATCAGCAGCGCGATCCGCTCGTCCCGGCGGAAGCCGAGCCGCTGGCGCAGCGGGTAATGGCCGTCCGGCCGGGCGGTGCCCTTGTGGATCACGGCCACGCGGCCGCGCAACGTCGGCCAGGCCGCCTCCACGGCGTCCCGTTGCTCGGTGAAGGCGACCATGGCGGCGTCGGCGCGCGCGACTTCGCGGGCAATCACCGCCCGATGCTGCGCCGCGAGCGGGAGTCCCGGCAGGTCGCTGCCGGCGAAGGTGAGCACGCGTGCCGGGCGGCGCCCCGGCGCCGGGACGCCGCGTCCCGCCGCCAGCGGCACGAACGCGCGGTCGCACGCCGAGCGGAAGGCGTGGTAGACGTGCACCACGTCGAACGGCGGCTCGCCGCCGCGCTCTGCCCGATCGGCGAGCGCCAGGCTGTGCGGCGCGGTGCACCAGACGACGTCATGACCGCGGCGGCGCAGCCCGTCGGCGAGGCGCCGCGCCGTCTGCTCGTTGCCGCTCACCATCGCCGGAGGCGCCGGCACGATCAGCAGGATCCTCACGCCCCGGTCGCCCCC
>VGYY01000364.1 GCA_016872815.1 Planctomycetota bacterium | reverse complement strand
CCGCCTGAACCGTGGTCCGACCCGACTCCCAACCGGCGTCGTCGGTGCGCGCCAGCACCAGCGCGCTGCCGAGCGGCATCTCGCGCAGGATGAACGTGCCGGGTGCGCCGCGCTCGAGCAGCGCGCCGAAATCGTGGGGCAGGCCGAAGCCGCGCAGCGCCGCCGAGTTCTCCGCGCTGATCATGAAGCGCAGCGCGGCGTCGGGTCGAGGCCGGCCGAGTGCGTCGAGCACGCGGATCTCGAGCGGCGCGATCGGCGGCACGGCGACGTCGAACTCGTCGCCGGCAAACGGGCCGAGCACGACGATCGGACCGCCCGCCTTGCGCTGCACGCTGACCAGCGTCGACGCGCCGGCCGGCACCCCGGACAACTCGAAGCGCCCATCCGCGCCGGTCGCGCCGAGCGGCCGCGCCCACGTCATCGGCCCCATCTCGCCGAGGTCGGTGGCGGGCCCCGCATGCACGGTGGCGCCGGCCAGCGATCGCTCGCCGGCAAGCAGTCGTCCGCGCACGGTGCGACCGCGCGGCAGCAGCAGGTCGACCACCCGTTCCGCCGCGCCGGACTCGAGGGTCAGCACCGCGCTGACGGCGCCGGCGTGGCCGTCGCGGGCGACCACCAGCACGACCGGTCCGACCGGGAGCGCCGGGAAGGCGAAGCTGCCGTCGGCGGCCGATTCGGTGGTGGGCAGCGGGAGGCGCGATTCGATCGCGTGCGTCCACTTCGGCAGTTCGAGGAAGACCTCGCCGGGCGCGCCCGCGAGCAGCACGCGCCCCGGCGCATGGTCGCGCACCATCAGCTGGATCAGCGCGCCGGGGAACGGCAGGTCGAGCGGCAGCAGCGCGCGGATGCGGGCGCCACCGACCGGGGCGCCGGCGTCGTCGACGACGCGGCCGCGCAACGGCGCGCCGCCCGGCCGCACGAGATCGCCGAGCTCGGCCGTGGCGCCCGGTTCGAGCGCGACGTCGACCAGATGGAGCGCCGCGCCCGGGCGACCCAGATCGATGGCCAGCGCATGGAAGCGCTGCGGATCGGCGCGCCGCAGCAGGAAGCGGCCATCCGCTGCGGTCGTCGTCTCGCCGCGGACCAGTTGCATCGCCTCGGCCGGCACGTCGTCGAACGGGTCCTCGCCGAAGGTGGCGGTCAGCTCGCCACGGAACTCGAGCAGCGTCACGGTGGCGGCCGGCAGCGGCGTGCCATCGGCGGCGACGAGGCGACCGGAGAGCGCGGCGAAATCGGCGTCGCTCGCGGCCGGCGCGGCCAGAGCGAGTACGAGCAGGCTCGGCAGCATCCCGTTCATCCCGGCAGCACCTCGTCCCTGAGCGCTTCGCGCAGCAGTCGCTTCGAGATCTTGCCGGAACCGGTGCGCGGCAGCGCATCGCGGAAGAGGACCGTCTTCGGCACCTGCGGACCGCCGAGGTGCGCGCGACAGTGGCTCAGGAGCGCCGCGCCGTCGGCGGCGGCGCCGGCGCGGCACACGACGACCGCCACGACCGCCTCGCCCCAGCGTGGGTGCGGCAGGCCGATCACTGCCGCCTCCTGCACCGCGGGATGGGCGAAGAGCACCTGCTCCACTTCGGTCGAGTAGATGCTCTCGCCGCCCGACTTGATCACATCCTTGGCGCGGTCGACGATGTGGAGGAAGCCCTCGGCATCGCGCACGGCGAGGTCGCCGGTGCAGAACCAGCCGTCGCGGAAGGCCGCCGCCGTCGCCGCCGGATGGCGCCAATAACCGGGGGTCACGCTGTCGCCGCGGCAGACGATCTGGCCGACCTCGCGGCCGTCGGGCGCGACGTCGCTCAGATCCTCGCGCACGACGCGCACCTCGACGCCGGCGAGCGGCCGGCCGGTCCGGCAGCGCCACGCGAACTGCTGCTCCGCGGGCAGTCGCTGCAGCTTCTCCGTGAGCAACGACATGGTCAGGTAGGGGCTGGTCTCGGTGAGGCCGTAGGTCTGCACGTACTCGGCCCCGAACGTCGCCATCACTTTCGCCACCAGCGCCGGCGCGATCGGTGCCCCGCCGGAGAGGACCCGGCGCAGCGCTGGGTAACGACGCGCGGCGGCCCCGGGCTGATGGACCAGATCGACCAGCATGGTCGGCACGAGGTTGGTGATCGTCACGCCGCCGGCGAGCACGTCGAGGACGGTGGTCGGCACGAAGTCGCGCACCATCACGTGGCAGCCGCCGACCCAGGTGACGGCAAACGTCGCCCACGCGTCGGCGAGGTGGAACATCGGCGCGATGTGACCCCAGGTGTCGCGCTCGCTGAGCTGCAGCGCGGCGATGGCCAGCAGCGCGTGGCTGGTCACGTTGCGGTGGGTGAGGATCACGCCCTTGGCGTCGCCGGTCGTGCCGCTCGTGTAGTAGAGGTGGGCCGGGTCGTCGGGCTCGACCGCGGCCCGCGGCAACGGCGGAATGCCGGGAAGCGCCGCGGCGAAGGCGTCGTCCAGCAGCAGGAGGACCGGCTTCTTCTCGCATTCCGCGAGCGTCGCCGCCGCGAGTTCGGCGAAGCGCGGCGTTGCCACCAGCAGCTTCGCCTCGGCGTGAGCGATGACCCGGGCAAGCCCTTCTTTGTGGTTGCGCCAGTTCAGCGGAGTCAGGACGGTGCCCGACCAGGCGGCGGCGAAATACGCCTGCAGGAAGTCGTCGCTGTTCTCGGCGAGGATGGCGACCCGGTCGCGCGGCAATGCGCCGAGTGCCTGCCACGCAGCCGCCATCCGCGCGACGCGGACGCCGAGTTCGCAGTAGGTCCGGCGCAGCGCGCCGTCGACCACGGCCACTGCGTCGGGGTACTGCGCCACTGCGCGAGTCAGGAGCGAAGCGATCAAGGACGGCTCCGGATCGGAATCCGAACTATAGTTGGGTGCGGCGTAGTTCTGAATCCGAACTAAGCCTCCCCCGGGAGCCCGGGAGCGTCATTGATAAACGAAACGGCTGCCGCGAGAATCCCCGCCCTCGAACTCAGAGCAGGCCGGGAGCCCGGCACTGCTCTTGGTGTCGGAGCCGCACGAGGGGTTTCCTCTCCACGGACGCGCCGGCCGAGGTCCGCTCGCCGCGCTGCCTCCGTGTCCTCGGGGAGTCGTGGGCCCGACACACTCCTCTCTCGATTTCTCCGCCGCACCTCTTCGCGCGCGGGGAAGAAAGGTCACTTGTGGAAGAAGGCGTGGAAGGTCCGCAGAGCTCCGATTTCGAAGGAGGCGGCGGCGGTGGCGGCGGTGATCCGCGCCGCGGCGGTCGTGGCGGACGGGGTGGTCGTGGCGGTCGCGGGCGCGGCCCGCGCGGCGGCGGTCA
>VGYY01000363.1 GCA_016872815.1 Planctomycetota bacterium | reverse complement strand
GGTGCGTCGCCAGCAACTCGAAGCGATGCTCGCGGCACCGCGCGCCGACGCACCGGTCGCTCTGCCGTCGGCAGACGCGGGCGTCGCGGTGCAGCACGTCGGCGCGCTGAGCGTCGCGCTCTCCGAGGAGGGCGGCTTCTCGGCGGCGGTGCGCCCCGAGCAGGAGCGCGGCATCGCACCGCTCCTCTCGCTCTTTCCCGACACCACGACCAGCCGCGTGAGCCTCTTCGTCGATGGCGAAGCGCGCATGGTCGCGCCGCGTGCCGGGCTCGGGCTGCGCGGCGATGGGCTGCAACTGGTCGCGCGCGAGGGCGATCTCGAAGTGGTGGTGGTGGTGACCGGCGGCACGCCGCGCGTCGCCGAGGCGGCGCTCGCCGAGCGGTCGCGCCTGCGCATCGAGGCGAGCGTCACGAATCGCGGCGGCGTCGCGCACCAGGTCGGGCTGCGGCTGCTGCTCGACCTGATCGACGGCTTCGACGACGCGCCGCTCGTGCGCCTCGGCCGCCGCGTCGAGCTCTCCGCCAGCGACGAGTGGGTTGGCGACGCGGTGCCGGCGGTGGTGGGGATCGGCGCGCGCGAGCTGTTGCTGCGCGGCGTCGGCGGCCATGCGCCCGATCGCGCGCTGCTCGGGCCGCTCGCCCCCTTCCTCGCCGCGCCGTTCGACCTGCCGTTCGCCGCGGGCACGCCGCTCGCTTCCGACAGCGCGCTCGCGCTCTACGCCGATCCGCATCCGCTGCCGCCCGGCGCCGCCCGCTCGCTCGCCGTCGAGTTCGTCGCGGCGGGGGGCGGGGCTCCGGCGCCGCTCGACGCGCGACCGCCGGTCTTCTCGCGCGCGTTCGTCGAGCCGCTGCCTGGCAGCGACGCCTGGCGCGTGGTGGTCGCGCTCGAGAACGCGCTGAACGGCGCGATCGGCCCATGCGAGGCGCTGCGCATCGACGCGTCGTTCACCGCAGGACTCGAGCTGCACGCTGTGCCCGAGGACGCGACCCGGCTTGGCGACCTGCCGCTCGATGCGACCGTGCAGCGCAGCTGGATCGTGCGGCCCAACCTCGCGAGCGGCGGCGGGCAGTTCGTGCGGCTCGACGTCTCGAGCGGTCGCGACGGGGCGCGCTCGCGCAAGACGATCGACGTCGGCGTGCCCACGCCCGCGGTCGGCTGGCTTGGCGGCCGGATCGTCGACGTGCAGGGGCGGCCGATCCCGGATGCCGAGGTCTGGCTGGAACGCAACGGCTCGCGCGTCGCGTACGTCCGCACCGACGGCAACGGCGGCTACGGTTTCGGCGGCGTGCCACCCGGCCCCTGGCAGCTCCGCGCCAGCAAGGTGATCTGGCGCGAGCCGGCCGCGAAGGCGCGGCGCGACGACGTCGAGAACCTGCTCTACGACGTGGTGCTGACCAGCGCCAAGATCGGCAATGACGGCCGCGAGCAGCTGCCGACCGTGACGCCCGGCGGCGCGCGCGACATCGCGCTCTCCCACTCGCTGACGCGCTACTCGTACTACTCCTGCACCGAGTGGGACGCGTCGCGTGCCTACCTCGAGGAGATCGGCCGCGGCATGCGGCGCGCCGCCGAGTTCCTCTACGTGGCGAGCGATGGCCACCTCACCTTCGGCCGCGTCGTGGTGGTCGACAACGGCGACGGCTGGAACCACGCCGATCAGTGGGATTGGGCGTGCAACCACATCCATCCCAACGCGAGCGTCGCCGGCATCCGCCATCGCTACGACGCGGCGAGCGCGCCGTGGAACACCGCCATCAACTTCGGCCGCCACTGGAACGGGCCGTGGGACGCGCACGGCCACTACAGCACCGTCGTGCATGAGTTCGGCCACTACGGCCTCGGCCTGTTCGACGAGTACCTCGGCGCGCCGCAAGGCGAGCATCGCTACCTCGCCTACCCCGAGATGTGCCGCTGCATCATGGGCTACCAGTACGCCGACTGGAAAATCTGCTGGCACGGCAACCACCACGCCTACACCGACCAGGGCATGTGGAACGGCCGCAGCTGCTGGCAGCAGATCGAGGAGTGGCACGAGGGGCTGCGCGGCGGCTTCTACGCGCCGGTGACGACGCCGGCCGAGCGCGGCGGCGTGGTGCCGCCGTCGTTCGAGTCGCGGATCGGCGAGGAAGTAGCGCTGGTGATCCGCGACCACGACAGCGGCGGCTTCGACGCGACGCTCGAACTCGAGGGGCTCGGCAGCAGCGAGCGGGCCGGGGCGGCGGTCCATGTCGAGCAGGCGCAAGACGGGCGGACGCTCTACCAGGGGCAGACCTACTGGAACGGCACGATCGGCCTGATGGGAGTCCACGTCGGCGATCGCGTCAGCGCGGTGGTGCAGGGGCGGCGCGCCGAATTCACCGTGCGTGACCGGCGCGAGCGCTACACGCTCGAGTTCGACGGCGGGCAGAGCCAGACGCGCGCGCCGCTGCCGCTGGTGATGGTGGTGCCGGAGGTCGCGCGCGGCGTCGATGCGGGCGGTGCGATCGAGGTCGCGCCGTGGCTGCCGCTCGATGGGGTGCCGCGGGTGCGCTGGCGCGGTCCGGGTGCGGCGGCGATCGACTTGGCGCCGCTCGCCGGCTTGCCGGGAGTGTTCGGCGCGCCGATCGCCGAAGCGCATTGGTCCGGCGCGCGGCTCTCGGGCGAACTCGTGCTGCCCGATGCCGTGCGCGGCGATGCGACGGTGCTCCTCGAGGCGGTCCGCGCGGTGGTCGCGGCCGATCGCGAGGAGAACGTGGCGAGCTTCGACGGCGCGCTCGAGCTGCGCCTCCCGCCCGGCAGCGTCGCGGCCGGTCAGCGGCTCGTCGTGGCGAGCAGCGCGGGGCCACGCGTCCACGTGGCGGTCGACGGGACGGTGGTCGCGCCGGCGGCCGCCGCTCACGCGAGCGTGGGTCGGTTCCACGCGCTGGCGCTGGCCGGCGCGCCGGCGCCCTTCGCGCGGCCGGTCGCGGTGCTGCTCCATGCCCCCGAGGGAAGCGCTCTCGAGCGGCTGCACGTGCGTCGTCTCGATCCCGCCACGCGCCGTTTCGAGCGGCTCGAAGCGCGCCCCGCCGCGGAGCCTGACACGCTGCTCGCATTCCTCGACGCCCCCGGCGTGGTGGCGCTCTTCGAGGAGTGAGCGCGGCGGCGCGCCGATCGGTCACTCCGGGGCGATGAGCTCGTGGAGCTGGCCGGCGGCCATCGGGCCGTGGCGCGTCACGGCACCCGACGGCCAGCGCACCTCGACCGCCGTGACGCCGTCGTTCGCGCCGAGGCCGAAGCGCAGCGCGAGCTCCTGCCAGGCGCCGTAGCTGCTCGAGCCGCG
>VGYY01000362.1 GCA_016872815.1 Planctomycetota bacterium | reverse complement strand
CGACGCCGGGACGCCGGTCGCGACGCGGGTGGCGCCGACGGCGGACGGCGCCCGCGCCCGCATCGTCGAGAGCGTCGAGTCAGGACACGGCGACCACGCCAGCCACGAGCGGGTGCGCGCGGCATTGCTCTGCGCGACGCCGAGCGTCCGCCTCGACAGCCAGGCGAAGTACGCCGTGCTCGCCCGCGGCGACGGCGAGATCTACCTGCGGATGCCGACCTCGGCGGACTACCGCGAGAACCTCTGGGACCAGGCGGCGGGGGCGCGGATCATCGAGGAGGCCGGCGGCCGCGTGACCGACGTCGACGGTCGGCCGCTCGACTTCACCCGGGGGCGCAAGTTGCTCGGCAATCAGGGCATCGTCGCCACCAACGGTGCGCTCCACGGCGCGGTCCTGGCGGCGATCCGGACGCTGCGGGCGTGAGCGCGGCGGCAGGACGCCGCCTCCTGTTCGCCGGGCTCGCCCTGGCGGTGGCCCTGCCGGTCGCGCTCGACCTGCTGATCGAGACCGACGAGGAGCGAGTGGCGGCGACGCTGGACGGGCTCGATGCGGGGCTCGAGGCGCGCGACGCCGACGCGGTCCTGGCGTGGTGCGCACCGGAAGTCGCGCTGCGCACCGGCCTGCCGTGGCTGCCGACGCGGACCGGCTTCGCGGCCGCGCTGCGAACGAGCCTCGCCCGGGTGACGGAGCTGCGGCTGCAGCGTGAACCGGCGCAGTTCGAGTCCCATCCTGACGGCGGCTTCCGGGTGGTGATGAGCGGCAGCGCCTTCGCGGTCGTGTCGCGCCTCGGCGGTGGCCCGTTTCGGCTCGACCTGACGGTGCAACTGACCGAGAGCGCAGCGGGAACGCTCGAACTCGCCGCGGTCGAGGCGCTCGCCGTCTCGCCCCGCCTGCGCTGACGCAACCGGACGCCGCCGCGACCGCCGCTATCGTGTTGCGCCCCGCGTCGGCGCCGATGGCGGTCGGCAGCCAGCGCCCGCGGTCCGAGGAGCCCCCATGTTCGGCAGCAAGAGCGGCGTCACGGCGGCGGCGGTCATGGATGCGTTGCGGACGGTCCAGGACCCCGACCTGCACCGTGACATCGTCGCGCTCGGCTTCGTCAAGAACCTCGTCATCGACGGGGGCGCCGTCCGGTTCGACGTCGACCTCACCACGCCGGCCTGCCCGGTCAAGGACCAGCTCAAGGCGGAGTGCGAGCAGAAGGTGAAGGCGCTCCCCGGCGTGAAGTCGGTGGAGGTGGAGATGACGGCAACCACCACCGGACGCGACTTCGCCGGGAAGGTGGCGCTGCCGGGAGTGAAGAACGTGGTCGCCGTCGCCTCCGGCAAGGGCGGCGTCGGCAAGTCGACGACGGCCGTGAACCTGGGGCTGGCGCTGGTCGAACGCGGCGCGCGGGTCGGACTGCTCGACGCCGACGTCTACGGGCCGAGCATCCCGATGATGGTCGGCGTGCAGAAGCGGCCGCAGATGACGCCGGAGAAGAAGATCATCCCGGTGATGGCGCACGGCATGGCGACCATGTCGATGGGCTACCTGTCGGACGAGAAGACGCCGGTGATCTGGCGCGGGCCGATGGTGTCGGGGCTGATCCAGCAGTTCCTCGGCGTCGTCGACTGGGGCGAACTCGACTACCTCATCATCGACCTGCCGCCCGGCACCGGCGACATCCAGCTGACGCTCTGCCAGCAGGCGCCGCTGGCCGGCGCGGTGATCGTCACGACGCCGCAGGACGTCAGCCTGCTCGACGCCCGCAAGGGACTCAAGATGTTCGAGCAGGTCAACGTGCCGGTGCTGGGCGTCATCGAGAACATGAGCTTCTTCGTCTGCGGCCACTGCCAGCAGCGAACGGACATCTTCCGCCACGGCGGCGGCCAGGAGGAGGCGGTGCGGCTGTCGGTGCCGTTCCTCGGCGAGATTCCGCTCGATCCGGAAGTGGTCCGGGGTGGCGACGCCGGTCAGCCGATCGTGCTGCGCAATCCGCAGTCGCCGGTGACCGCGGCTTACCGGAAGGTCGCGGGGGCGATGGCGGCGCAACTCTCGATCGCCAATGCGCAGGCGCCCGCGCAGGCCAACGTGAAGCTCACCTGGAATAGCGGGGCCGCGAGCGGCGGCCCGGCCGCGCCGGCGCCGGCTCACGGCTAGGCGCACGGCCATGGCCACGACCACGGCCATGGCCATGCCCATGATCACGGTCACGCGCACGGTCCCGGCTGCCAGCACGGCCACTGAACGGCAAGACCGCCGATGAGTCGACCGATCGTCGCGCCGCGCGAGTTCTTCCAGGCCGATGCCACCACCCTCGGCATCGTCTGGAGCGATGGCCATGCGAGCCGTTATCCGGTGCGCTTCCTGCGGCTCGCCTGTCCCTGCGCGCACTGCATCCAGGAGTGGACCGGCGAAGTGATGGTGAAGCCGGAGCAGATCCCCGCCGACGTGGCGCCGCGTTCGCTCGAGTCGGTCGGCAACTACGGCGTGCGGATCGACTGGAGCGACGGCCACGCCACCGGGATCTACACCTTCGATCGCCTGCGCGCCGCATGCGGTTGCGCGGAATGCGGCGGCCCGAAGGACCCGCTCACGCTGAACGCGCGGCTGCCACGCTGAACGCCGCGGCCGGCGCGCCGTGCGCGGCGGCCGCCGCCAGCAGCGCCGCGACGGCCGGCTCCGCGTCGTCGCCGCCGACGAGCGCGACGATGCGCTCCCCGGCCGACCAGACGGCCATCGCTCCGGCGGCGAGCAGGTCGTGCCGCAACCGCGTCGTTCGTGGCGTCGCCTGCCGCAGCGCCGCGTCGCGCTGCGCGTGGTCGCGATCCAGCAGTTCGCCCACGGCCGGCAGGATGGCGCCAGTCGGCCGCTCTGCCGCGAGCAGCGCGTGCGCCGCCAGCAGCAGGTCGCGGGACTGCAGCAGCGAGAAGAGCAGTCGCTCGCGGGTCGCCGCGTCGGTGGCGCGAGCGGGACAGGCCGACAGCAGGTTCCAGGCGTCGTCGAAGGCGAGGCGCGCCAGGTCGAGGCAAGGCTCCGCCACCACCAGCTCCGCGACGATCGCCCGCGTGAGGTCGTGCGCCTGACGGCGCCGTGCGGCGCACCCTTCGCCCGGTGGTTCGACGCAGACCACGGGACCGAGCCTGGCGGCGAGCGGGGTGACGAACGGTGCCGGCCCGAAGTCGAGGTGATGGAGGCCGCCGAGCGCGCTCGCCAGCAGCAGCGCGCGGTCGGGAGCGCCGACCGCGCCACCGACCTGCTGCCACGCGCGATCGGCGAGCCGGCGCGGCTCCCGGTCGCGCGCACTCGCTGCCCCGGCC
>VGYY01000361.1 GCA_016872815.1 Planctomycetota bacterium | reverse complement strand
CGCCGGACGCGCGAGGCGGCGGTCGCGCGCGACGTCGGCAGCGACGGCAGCTTCGGCGATCCCGCCGAGGCGCCGCCGGCGATCGTCGCGGAGCTCGAGGCGCAGCGGCTCGTCGTCGACGCGTTGCTGGCGCTGGAGGAGCCCTACCGCGAGACGCTGGTGCGCCGCTGGTACCGCGACGAGAAACCGGCGGCGATCGCGCAGGCGATGGCGCTGCCGGTGCGCACCGTCGAGACGCGACTCGCGCGCGGCCTCGAACGGCTGCGCGCGGAGCTCACGGTGCGGCGCGGGACGTCGCGCCAGTGGGCGCTGCTGCTCCTGCCGCTCGCGTGGAGCAGCCCGCTCGCGACCGGCAGCGCAGCGGCCGCGACCGGCGCCGCGGGTGGAAGCGTCCTCGGCTCGTTCGCCGCGGGAGCGTGGGTGATGAGCGGGACGATGAAGTTGTGGAGCGGCGCGGCGCTGCTGATGGCAGCCGCTGCGGCGTGGTGGGCGTGGCCGGCGCACGAAGCGTCGTCGGGCGAGCCACCGCCGGCAGCGACCACCGCGGCTCTCGGCGCGGCGGCGGAGGTGACGCCGCCGGCAGCGACCCGGATGGCGGAGTTGGCCGCCGGGGAGATCGCCGGCGCAAACGGTACGGACGGCGCGACGGCCGACGGAGCAGCGTCGCTGGTCGTGCGCCTGCTCGATCTCGACGGCGCGCCAGTCGCCGACTTCTTCGGCGTCTTGTTGCAGGGCGAGGAGGAAGCGACGCCGCTGCGCAGCCACTCGCTCGGACAGGCGTTCGCACCGGTCCCGGAGCGCGACGCCCTCCTCCTGGTGGCGAGCTACGCGCTCCCGGCGACCCGCGTGGCCGTGGCCGCCGGCACCACTGCGATCGACGTCCGGCCGCTGCGCGGCAGCGTGTTGCGCGGCACGGTCCACTGCGAAGGGCGTCCACCCGGCGAGCCGCTCGGCGCGTGGTTGCGCGTGACGACGCCGCTCGCGCGCTGCCGCGAGCTCGCGACGGCGGCGCGACCGCTGCAGACGCTCCTCGACTTCACCCACCCATCGCTCTGGATCACCATCGACGAACTCGGCCGCTTCGAGGTCACCGGCCTCGATCCCGACAGCGCCGGCGAACTCGAGGCGCCGCACGGCTGGTCGTTCGCGCCGATCACCGCCGACTTCGACGGATGGCTGCGGATGACGACGCTGCGGCCGATCGAGGCGCCGGTCGACGGATTGCGGATCGAGCTCTTCGCGCTGCCGAGCCTGCGCGCACGCGTCGTCGACGAGAGCGGCGCGCCGGTCGTCGCGGGCCGCGCCTGGCTCAACGGCCGCACGGAACGCAGCGGCGGCTTCAGCCTCTGGCAGACCTTCCACGACGGCGCACTGCGCATCGCACTCTCGCAGCCGATCGGGGAGACGATGGAGCTCACCGTCGTCGACGAGAGCGGGCCGGGGCTGCGCCGATTCGCGCGCGTCGTGGTCGACGGTCCGATCGTCGGCCGCCGCGACCTCGGCACGCTCGTCGTCGCGCGACCGCCCGCGTGGCGCTACCGGCTGCGCGATCGCGCGGGCGCCCCGATCGAGGGCGCCGAGTTCATCGCGGTCTGCGACGGCGAGCGGCGCGGCGAACGCGAGCGGCGCACGCAGTCGGAGGGCGAACTCGGGACGATCGACCCCGACGCCGACGAACTCCTGGTCACCGCCGCCGGCTTCGAGCCGCAGTTCGTCGCGCTCGCCGGGCGCGACCCCGCGGTGGTGCTCGACCTCGTGCTCGAGCGCTCCCGCCGCGTGACGGTCGCGATCGCGCCGCTGCGAGCCGACGCCCGCAGCGCCGCGGCCGGCGATGCGCGGAGCGAGTCGTGGAACGTCGAACTGGTGGCGCCGCGCTCGCCGTTCAGTGCGGCGGCGCTGCGCTCGATCGGAGAGTGGGCGAACTCGGCCGGCTTCTCCCTCACCAAATGGAAAGACGGGGCCGCTGGACTGCGCCTGCTGCTCCACTGCGACGCCGCGCGGCCGTTCGAGCTTGAGGGGCTCCTGCCCGGCGTGCTGTTCGATCTCACCTTGCGCGACCCGCTTGGCGAGCGGTGCGGCGCACTGCTCGGCGTCGCCGCCACGGACGAGCCACGCGAGGTCGTACTGGTGCAGCAACTGCCGCTGCGGCCGCTCGTCGCCACCATCGTCGACGAGGCGGGGCAACCGATCGAGGGAGCGTGGCTCGACGTGCGCGCCGGCGACGACGCGGAGAGCGGCCGCTGCGGCGGCAGCAGCGATGCGCAAGGGCGCGTGACGACGCCGGCCTTCGCCGCGATCCGTGGCGACGTCTCAGTCGGAGCGCACGGATTCGTCTCGACCACCTGGCGCGATGTGGCGCTGCCGGCGGCGGGCGAGGAGCGCTCTTTCGTGCTGCCGCGCGCGGTGGCGCTCGCGATCGAGCTAATCGACAGCGCGGGCGAACCGATCGCGCCCGCGCTGCGCGAGGAGGTCGAGGCTTGGGTCGTCGTCGCGGACCAAGCGACCAGCGCAGCCGAATCAATCGCGGCCGAACTCGACCACCACGGCAACCTGCTCGTGCCGGGTCTCCCGCACGTCGCGGCGACCGTCCATCTGCGCTTCGCCGGCGCCGAGCAGCAGCAGCCCTTCGACCCGCACCAGCCGACCGTCCGCTTCACGCTGCCGGCGACCGGCCAGGTGGTCGTCCGCTACGACCTGCCGCTGCCGGCCGCGGAGAGCGCCGGCCGGCCGCTGCTGGCGATGACGCTCGAGCCGCTCGCGGGCGCCGCGGGGGTGGCGGGTCGCCCGGTTTCGGACACGGTGCTCCGTTTCGACCCGCCGCAGCGCACCGGCTCCCAGTACTTCCCGGCGGTGCTTCCCGGCCGCTACCGCGTCGTGCTCCGCTTCGGCCCGGCCGACGCCGATCACCCGCTCGAGGCACTCGAACGCGAGCCGACTGCCGTCGAGGTGAACGTCGTCGCCGGCGAGCAGAGCGAGGTCACCGTCGACCGTTGACGCGGCGGCGGCAACGCCCGCGCCGTCCCCGGGAGCGCGGAGTTCGCGCGCAGCCTCGCGCCGGAGCACGTGGGCGAGCGCCGCTTCGGCCTGCGCGACGCGCTCGCGCGCTTCGGCGGCGAAGTCCGCACCCTCGCTCTCGGCGCCGCGCAGGATCAACTCCGATTGTGCGAGCCGCGCGCGCGCCTCGGCGACGGCCGTCGCCGCGAGCGGGTCGTGGAGCCGCGCCACGACGTCTTGTGCCGCGACGCGTGCGCCACGCGCTGCCGTGATCTCGGCGAGGAAGCCATCGGCGCCCGCGCAGAGGTCGCGCTC
>VGYY01000360.1 GCA_016872815.1 Planctomycetota bacterium | reverse complement strand
GATGTCGAGCACTTGGTCCGCCACGACCTTCTTCAGTCGGGCGTTCTCGCGCTCGAGCTCCTTCAGCCGCTTCGCCTGGTCGACCTTGAGGCCGCCAAACTCCTTGCGCCAGCGGTAGTACGTCTGATCCGTGATCGCGAGCTGCTTGCAGATCTCCCGGATCGACGCGCCCTGCGACTGCTTCACCTCCGCCTCGCGCAGCATCGTGATGATCTGCTCGGGCGCGAACTTCTTGTGCCGTGCCATCGCCGCCTCCCTCGAATGCGGCCACCTGCCATCATGCGGGTGGACTAGTCCTTGGGGGGCAGGTCACCCAGCCGATCGAGCATCGCCACCGTCAGCGGTCGTTTGCGGTCCGTGAACAACCTGGCCGCGAGCGCCGACCGGACCCGTGCCGACTCCAGCGCAGCCGCCTCGTTGCGGGCCTCGGCTTCGTCCGCACATGGCCGCACGCAGGTCGTGTCGTCGACCACGACCGGACGCCCCGCGAACGGGCCGATCACGCGGAAGCGCGGCGGCAGGTGCAGCGCCGAGACGGCGATCTTCCAGTCGCTGAAGGCGTAGGGACCGATGCCGAACAGGAACACGAGCTTGCCGGAGCGCCAGAGGCGGCTCTTGCGTGCGCCGATGCGGACGGAGTGTCGGTCGAGGTAGGCGCGGGCGAGCGGCGCGGCGGCGAGTCGCGCGTGCGGGTCCTCGCCGGCGGTGCGCTGCGGCACCAGCAGCCAGCGCGAGGGAGCGCGACCGTGGTGCACATCGGTTGCCTTGAGCAGGGGAGAGAGCAGCTCCGCCTCGAGTTCGACCTGCTCGCCGAGGCCGTTGCGCCAGCCGTAACCGTCGCGGCGCAGTTCGAATACGGCGGCGGCATCGTGCTTGATGCCGGAGCGCCAGCGGGCGGCGGGGGCGTGCGGATCGCGTCCATCCGCGGTCGGCGCCGGCGCCACCGTCGCGCGCGCCGGCACCGAATCCACGTCCGCCAACAGCTCGCCGTCGCGCCAGCCGAAGGTGCGCAGCGGTGCCGCGGCATCGACGCTCGCGTACTCGCGACACGAGCGCGGCAGCGCGCCGGTTCGATCGGTGCGCACGATCAGCAGTCCCGCCGCGACGCTGGCGCCGAACCAGCGGCGCGCGTCGAGGTGATGGAAGGCGCCGTCGGCATCGGCGAGACCGGGCCACTCCTCGCGCCACGCCGCCGCCAGCGCCTTGCGCGCGACGGTGGCCTTGCACAGCAGCGCGAGGGCGCCGCCGCCCGCGCCGCCCTCCCGCCCGACCAGGCGCAACGCCATGCGGACCAGCGCCTCCGAGATGTCGAAGTTGCCGCCGCCGGTCAGCGCGGCGATGCCGCGGACGTGATCGACGTTGCGCCGCAGCGGCCCGTTGGCGCCGCCGACCACCGACAGGCGCGCCGTCGTCACCCACGGTGGATTGCCGAGCAGCAACCACGGCTGCGGCAGCGCCGCGATCCGTTCCGCCCAGTCGGCGGTGAAGCAGTCTTCGACGCGCCAGGTGCCGGCGACCGGACGAGGCGCCGCCGCCACCGCGGCGCGTGCCTGCTCCACGTAGCCGGCGTCCACGTCGCTCGCCGCGGCCTGGCGCACGGATGGGAAGGTCTCGATCGCCGCCAGCAGAAAGTTGCCGACACCGCAGGTCGGCTCGACGATCGAGACCGGCGCCAGGCCTGCGTCGCGCAGCCGTCGGCACACCTCGCGCGCCAACGGCGGTGGCGTCTGGAAGTCCCCGCGTTCCAGCCGGCGGGCGAACTGCTCGTTCAACGGCCCGCCCCCGCCACGAACGCCCGGGCGAGTGCGCTCTTTGGTGAACCGAGGAAGTCGGCGGTCGGCTGCAGTTCGGCCAGCGTCCCGGCGCTGCCGTCGTGCCACAGCAGCGCCACGTCGTCAGCGAGGCGACGCGCCTGCGCCAGCGAGTGGGTCACGAGCAGCGTCGTCACCCGCCCCTTCAGGGCGGCGAGCGACTCCTCCACCACTGCGGCCGCCAGCGGATCGAGCGCGCTGCACGGCTCGTCGAGCAGCAGCACCTCCGGCTCGAGCACCAGCGCTCGCGCGAGGCAGAGTCGCTGCTGCTGCCCGCCCGACAGCGCCGTCGCCGGCCGCTCCAGCCGATCGGCGACCTCGTCCCAGAGCCCGACCGCCACCAGCGCGGCACGCAGCCGATCGGCGCGCTCGCTCCGTGCGGCGATCCCCCGCTCCTGCAGCGGCAGTTCGAGATTGCGCCGGATCGAGAACGGGAACGGCGTCGGCCGCTGGAACACCATGCCGACGCGCCGGCGGAGGTCGAGCAGATCGACCTCCGGCGACCGCACGTCGCGCTGGTCCAGCGTGACCCGTCCGGCCACCGTCGCGCCGTCGACCAGGTCGATCAGGCGGTTGACGCAGAACAACAGGCTCGATTTGCCGGAGCCTGACGGCCCGACCAGCGCCAGCGTCCGCCCCGGCGCGACGGCGAGCGAGACGCCGCGCACCGCGAGCCGTCCGTGGTAGGCAACGTCGACGCGCTCGAACGCCACGCGGCCGCAGCCGCCCGCGCCGAGCGCCCGTCCGGCGCAGCAGTCCTTCTCCGCCTTCATCGCACCGACTCCCCATGCCCCCGCGAACGCCGCCGCAGCACCCAGCCGAGCCCACCGCGCACCGCGCCGTGCAGCGCCAGCACCACCAGCAGGAGCAGCAGCGCGGCGGCGCAGGCGCGCGCGTCGCCGCCCGCCACGTTGAGCGCCAGATCCCAGACATGCACCGAGAGCGAGCGCGCCGAGTCGAGGGGTGAGCGCGGCCAGCCGTCGGCGTAACCGGCGGTGAACAGCAGTGCCGCCGTTTCCGCCAGCGAGCGCGCCACCGCGAGTCCGGTGCCGGCAAGCAGCAGCGGCGCCGCCCGCGGCAGCAGCACGTGGCGGAGCGTGGCGCTGCGCGACAATCCGGTGGCGGCCGCCGCCGCTCGCTCCGCCGCCGGCACCCGCTGCAATCCCTCGTCGAAGGTGGCGACCATCAGCGGCAGCACCATGCAGGCCAGCGTCGCCGCGCCGGAGAGCAGCGAATAGCCCCAGCCGAAGCTGCGGCAGAACAGGGCGTTGCCGAACAGGCCGAACACGATCGACGGCACGCCGCCCAGCACGTCGAGGCTCCGACGCGTCACGGCCGCGGCGCGCCGCAGCGCGCGCGGTGCCGACGGCGTCCCCGCCTCGTCGAGGAAGAGCGCGGTCGCGAGCGCCAGCGGCGCGGCGAAGGCGAGCGCCAGCGCCACCATCCAGACCGTCGCCACCGCGATCGGCAGGATCCCGCCGGCGCGACCCGCGTCCCGCGGC
>VGYY01000359.1 GCA_016872815.1 Planctomycetota bacterium | reverse complement strand
CGGTGGCGCGGCCGGTGGCGCCGCGGCGGGAGGCCAGGCCGGCGGCGCCAGCGGCGGGGCGATGGTCGCTGGTGGCATCGCTCCGACGGGTGCGATGCAGGCGCGCAACCTGCTCTCGCTCGCGGCGGTGCGCGTGCCGCATGAACTGCTGAAGCGCCTGCCGACCGGCCTGACCGAGGTGAACCGGCGCGAACTCGACGGCAAGGTTGTCGTGGCCGCGACCGCGACGGCGGAATTCGCCGAGTTCCTTGCCGGCGGCGACCGCGCGTCGCGTTTCTCCGCCCAGCAGGGCCGCCGCGGCGGCGGTGCCCAGATGACCGGCTCGGTCGAGCTCATCTTCGCCGCCGATGGCCGACTCGAGAGCTTCACGGTGGAGACCCGCGTCCAGCACGAGCGGCGCGGCGAGCAGAAGCGGCTGCTTCGCTACGCCTTGACCGACTACGAGACGACGCAGTACGAGGTGCCGAAGGCGGTGCTCGACCTGCTGGTGACCTGAAGTCGCGGACGGGCCGGAGGGCGGATCAGGCGGCCGCGAACCCTTCAGCCTCGTTCAACGACCCTGTGCGCGCTCGAGCAGTCCATGCGCCTGCGCGCGCAGCGGCGAGTCGGCGGGCAACCGCTCGAGCAGCGGGGCCAGCACCGGCGCCGCCTCGGCCGCGCGACCGCCGTCGATCAGCGCACGGGCGTACTGCAGGCGCGCTGCGGCGACGTCCGGGAACTTCGCCACCGTCGTCGCCAGTTCGCGCAGCGCTTCGGCGGTGCGGCCGAGCGCAAGCAGACAGGCCACCAGCGTGGAGCGGTTGGCGGAGTTCTCGACCAGCGCGACTGCGCGCTCGGCCAGCGGCAGCGCCTCGGTCGGTCGGCGCAGCTCGACCAGCAGCGCTGCGGCGATCTCGGCGTAGTGGCCGTTCTCCGGCTCCTCGCGCGTGAGCGCCAGCAGCTGCTCGATCGCCTCGGCGCGCTGCCCCTGCTGCCAGAGCTGGTTCGCCTGCGAGAAGCGGCGCGTGTTCTCCTGGCCCTGCTCGGGTGTCAGCGCCCGTTCCGGCTGCCAGCCGGGCGGGACGAGTCCCTGCCGGCCGGTCGAGCTGTTCGCCTGCACGTAACCGAGGCGAGCGAGCTTCTCCAGCTCGGCCGAATCGGGCGCGTGCCGGGTGGCGGCGAGCGTCTGGTCGGCGAACTCGGAGAGCACCGCGCGCGCGCGCGCCACCGCCTCGGCGGACTGGTCGGCCAGATCGCGCTTCTCCTGCGGGTCCCGCTCGAGGTCGAACACCCGCACGGTCGGGCCGACGATCACCTTGTGGCGACCGTCGATGACGCCGTAGAGCGGCGCCCAGCCCGAGGTGAACCAGGTGGCGCAGTTCTCGAAGTAGAGCGGGCGCGAGGGCGCGAACGGTTCGCCGCGCAGCAGCGGACCGAGGTCGGCACCGAAGGTGCCGGTGGCGGGCAGGCCGAACCAGGCGAGCAGCGTCGGCGCGAGGTCGATGGTCGAGACCGGCTCGACGATGACGCGGCCCGCCGGGAGGCTCGCGTGCGCGAGCAGCAGCGGCACCCGCATCGTCGAGTCGTAGACGTAGACGGCGTGCGACGCTTCGCCGTGATCGCCGAGCCCTTCGCCATGGTCGCCGACGACGGCGATCACCGCCTGCTCGGCGCCGCCGAACGGCGCCAGTCCGGCGAACAGCCGGTCGAGCTGGCGGTCGGCGTGCGCGACCTCGAGCCGATAGAGGTGGCGCGCCTTCTCGCGGGCGTTGCCCTTGCGGCCCGGCTCGTCGGCGAACGGGTGGGCGGCCAGCAGGTCGGCCGGCGGCGCGTAGGGGAAGTGCGGGTCGAAGAGGTGGACCCAGAGGAAGAACGGCCGCGTGGGATCGACCGTCGCGAGCCAGGCGAGTGCCCGGTCGACGACCACCTCGGCCGGCCGCTCCTCGCCCTCGCCGCCGGTGGCCGCCTGCTGGTCGCCGACGTCGTCGTAGCGCGCGAATCCCTGCGCCAGTCCGAAGGCCGAATCGAGCACGAAGGCGGCGGTGAACGCGCCGGTCTGCCAGCCCGCCTGCGCCAACCGTTCGGTCAGCGTCTGCGCGCCGTCGGCGAGCACGAAGGTGCCGTTGTCACGCACGCCGTGCTGGAACGGATAGGTGCCGGTGAAGATCGAGGCGTGGGACGGCAGCGTGACCGGGGCCGTCGCCCGCGCCGCGGTGAAGCGCACGCCGCGCGCCGCCAGGGCGTCGAGCGCGGGGGTACGCGCCTCGGCGGCGCCGTAGCAGCCGAGCGCGTCGGCGCGGGTGGTGTCGAGCGTGACGACGACGACGTTCGGGCGCCACCGGGCGACCGGATCGGCGGCGGACGTCGAACCGGCGTCCCGCCCGTCCGGCGATCGTTCGCCGCCGGAGTCGCACGCGGCCAGCGTGGCGAGGCCGGCGACGAGCGTGAGGGGGGCGAGCGGCGGGGAGCGCGGGCCTCGGGACGGCATGAGGGCGCACGATACGATGCCGCGCCGTGGCGAAGCACATCGAGATCAGGATCCTCCACTGCTCGGCGTGCGGCGCTCCGGTCGGCGACCGCGCGCGAAGTTGCGACCACTGCAGCGCGCCGATCACGCTGCGCCAGCGCGAGCTCGATCGCGTCTGTCGCGCCTGCGGCTCGCGGATGTCGTCACGGGCGTGCTACTGCGCACACTGCGGCGCGACGACACCGGAGCAGTCGATCACGCCGCTGCCGGCGAACCGGCGCTGCCCGCGCTGCGCCGCGACGCTGCAGCGCCGGGACTTCGCCACCGATGACGGCGGCGCGACCCTGGTCGAGTGCGAGGCGTGCGCCGGACTGTGGCTGGCGCCGGCGGTGTTCGACCACTTCTGCCGCCGGGCGGCGGCGGCGGCGGCCTGGACCGGCCTCCTGCCGAAGCCGCGCAAGCCGGTCCTCACGGAAGGGGTCGTGCGCTACCTGCCGAGCCCCGATTGCGGCGAGCGGATGCAGCGACGCAACTGGGGCGGCGATTCCGGCGTCGTCGTCGACTGTTGTCGTCCGCACGGCCTGTGGTTCGACCACGACGAACTCGCCCGCGTGCTCGACTACCTGCGCGGCGGCGGCAGCCGGAACCGCCAGCGCACGAGCGCCGCCGACGGCGGCAGCGACACGCCGGACCGCCACCGAGCGATGGAGCACGCGCTCCGGCTGCGCGGTGAACTCGACGGGAGCGAGTGGGTCGGCGAGGCCGTCTCCGCGCTGGCCACGTTCGTGAACGGCCTGTGGCGTTCGCTCTTCCGCGAGCGCCGTCCGCCGGCGAGCGTGGTGTTGCAGCGGCCGCTGGTGCGGCGCCGGCCGCCGGCGCGGTCGGAGCC
>VGYY01000358.1 GCA_016872815.1 Planctomycetota bacterium | reverse complement strand
CCGAGCGCGGCCGGCGGCGCGGCCGGCGGCACCGCAGCGGCGACGCGCTGCGCCAGCGGCGTCGCGTCCGATCGACTGCACGTCTCGCGCAACTGCACCGCGCGGTGATAGAGGTCGGAGTCGTAGCGCGCGCGCAGGTACTCCTCGCCGAATACGGCGACGTCGGCGAGCGTCGCGCTGGGGCGGGTGGTGGCCGCGGACAGGTCGGCCAGCGCGACGAATCGCGGAGCTTCCGGCGCGCCGCGCAGCGCACGAACGGCGTCCGCGTCGGCGTGCAGTTCGGCGGCCGGCGTGGCCGGATCGGGCGTCGCGGCCGGCAGCGTCGCCGCCCACGCCACGACCTGCCGCAGCTCCTCGAGCGCCACCGCCGGCGCCGAGCTGCCGACCAGCCGGAGTTCCGGCAGATCGATCGGATCGAACGACTGGTTCATGCGGCGCTCGCCGCCGTCGAGCAGGTCGAACGCGACCACGGCGTGGCCGCGGGCGGCGAGCTCGGCCGCGTGCTGCAGCGCCGCCGGCGCCGCCTTGCCGAGCGGAGCGGCGCAGGCGACGACCACCAGCGGTCGGGCCGGGTCACGCCGCTTCGGCTCGATCACCACCACCGGGATCTCGACGCGGTCGCGCGGCTCGACGATGAAGCGGGCGATCCGCCCCTCGGCTGCGGTCACCGGATCGAGCGGGCGCACGGCGACCGGCGGCGCGATCGCCTCTGCGGCAGCCGCGAGGGAGCCGCGCGAGAAGGGCGGCGCCGAGTTCGGCAGCGGCGAAGCGGCGGGCGGCGGCACGGCGTCGGTTCGCGCCGGCGCCATCCACGGCAGCAGGCCGGCGGTGGTGGCGCCGAGGGCGGCCGCCAGCGCCGCGTCGCCCTGCGGCTCGACCGGAGTGACGGCCAGCGCGGTCACGCCGCCGCCCGGTGCCACCGTCACGCGCAACGGCGCGGTGGCGCCGAACTGGGCGGCCAGCAACGGCGCACCGTCGGCGAACTCGACCGACAGGCCGCCGCCGCCGTGGAACGCGAAGGCGAGCCGGTAGTGCAGCCCCTTCGGCTCGCTGATCTGCGTCAGCGGCGTGCTCGTGGCGCTGCGCATGGCGGCGTCGAACTGCAGATCGGCGACGACGTCGGCGGGGCGCACGGTCCAGTGCCAGCGGGCGCCCTCGAACGGGTCGAAGCGCAGCGTGAGCTCGCGCACCACCGGCGACCCGGCAGCGTCCTCCGGCCGCAGCTCGACGCGCAGCGACGAGCGACTCTCCTCGCTCAGCGTGAAGTCGAGGGTGAAGCGGTGCGGCCGCGCGCGCGCGTCGATCACGATGGGTGCCGGCGCGGCGGCGGTCACGATCGGCGCCGCGGCGTCGTCCTGGAGCGGCGCCGGCTTCCGCGCTCCGGCCACGGCCATGGCGCAGAGGCTGCCGGCCGCCAGCAGCGTCCCCACGCTGCGCGCCGCTGCCCGGGCGCCGCTCACGGGCCGCTCGCGGCGCCCGGACTGCGGACGGATGCAGCCGCCGCCCGTGCGGCCTCCTTCTCGGCCTCGCGCCGCTCCTTCTCCTCCCACTTGCCGCGCCGCGCGAGGCGCAGCACCACGCCGACCAGCGCGCCGACCGCGAACGAGGTCGCGACGACGCCCCACACCGGACGTTGGTCGATCCATGCCATCAGTTCTTGCAGCACGCGCGGTCTCTCGATTTCAGGGAGTGGCTGGAACGGGAAACAGTCGTCGGCGGTTCGCGTTGCGCTGCGCTCAGTGGGAGCCGGCGCCCATTTCGGCGCCGGCTTCGGCCGCCGCGAACAGGCGTCCGTGGAAGCAGAGCGACTCGCCGACGTACTCGCTGAAGTAGTCGCGGCCGTGGCCGCCCTCGCGCAGGTACCACTCGTGCGGGATCTCGCGCCGCTCCAGGATCTCGTGCAACTGCTCGCCGGTGACGTGGAACCTGTACCGGTCCGTATTGCCGCAGTCGAAGTAGATGGCGAGCCGCTTCAGCGTCTCGGCCGGAAGCGTCTCCGCCTGGGCCAGCGGGCTCCACTCCTTCCAGTTCTCCTTGTCGATCGGTGCGCCGTAGACCGGCTTCCACTGCACCGCGAACTGCTTCAGCCGCGGATCGAGCTGGTCGGGGTCGATCGGGAAGAGCATCGCCTCATGCGCGCTCACTGCGGAGAAGGTCTCGGAATTCCGGAACGCGCAATTGAGCGCCCCGTAGCCGCCCATCGAGTCGCCGGTGATCGCCCGCGAGACGCGCGCCTTGCGGGCGCGGTACCTCTTCTCGATCGTCTCGATCAGCTCGGTGGCGAGGAAGTCGCTCCACGGCGCCTCGATCTCGAGGGCGTTGACGTACATCGAGTTCTTGCCGTCGGGGCAGACGACGATCATCGGCGGCACCTTCTTCGCCGCGATCAGCGCGTCGAGCGTCGCCGGCGTGCCGCGCTCCTCCCACTTGCGCGAGGTGCCCCACAGGCCGTGGAGGAAGTAGAGGACCGGGTAGGTCTGCTCGCCCTGCTCGTAGCCGGGCGGCAGGTAGACGCCGACGTTGAGCGAGTCGGAGAGCATCTCCGAGGCGTGGGTGAAGTACTCCATCCGGCCCTTGGCGGGCGCGGCAGCGGCGGCGTCGCCTTCCGGTCGGGCGACGGCGGTCAGCGCGGCGAGTCCCGAGAACGCGAGGGCGGCGAGGGCGACGCGAGCGCGCGGCGCGGCCAGCGCGGGAGGACGTGCAGGCGATGGGGGCGCAAACATCGGCGGCTCCTTCGTGTACGTGCGGACCGGGCGAACGTGGCGTTCTATCCCGCGTGCCCTTCCAGAGCGAGCCGGGCGCGTTTCCGGTGGAGGCCGCCCCCGTGATCGACTCACGCGCGCGAGCTGTCGCTCACGCGGTGGCACGGGATCACGCGCGCGATCGGCTCCTCGTGATGGCGCGGCGCCGGGCGCGTCGCGGCAGCGGAGAGCGCGGAGCGTCGGCGCGTCGGCTCCGCATGCACAGGGGGTCCCGACCGGCTCCGGAGCCGCGCGCAGCCACCGCTATGCTGCGCCGGCGTGAAGCTGCTCACGCTCCATCGCATCCTGATCACGACGATGATCGTCTTCCTCGGCTACTTCGGCTGGTGGCAGGCGCGCCGCTGGCAGCGTGAGGACGACGCCGGAGCGTTGGCGTTGGTGGTCGCCTGCGGCCTCGCCGCGGCGGCACTCACCTGGTACCTGAGCCACTTGAAGCGCTACGTGCAGATCGAGCCGGCAGTGCGACGACCGGCCGAGGAGCGGGAGCCGCGGCGATGAGCGGGGGCGCCACGCTGGTCGAGCGGGAGCGCGCCGCCGCCGCGCGCGGTGGCGGCGGTGGTGGCGGCGGCAGCGAGGG
>VGYY01000357.1 GCA_016872815.1 Planctomycetota bacterium | reverse complement strand
GCCGGCGTTCGTCGCGCAGGCGGCGCCCGCCGACGAGGAGGTCGCCCGCCTGCTCGCCGCCGCCGCCGAGGCGCAGCGCGCCGAGGATGCGGCGAAGGCGGAGGAACTGCTGCGTGCGGCGCTCGATCGCGCGCCGGCGCATCCCGACGTCCACGTGGCGCTCGGTCGCCATCTGTACGTGAATGGCCAGGGTGCCGAGGGCCTCGGCCTGCTGTGGCGCGCGGTCGAACTCGCTTCGCGCCATGTGGCCGCCGCGCAGACGCTCGCCGAGGCGTTGCTGGCCGAGGCCGACTACTACGTCGAGCAGGGCGATGCCGGGAATGCGGACGCCAGCGTGGCGCGAGCCGACGAACAGCTCGCCCGCGTCGAACCGGAAGAAGGTGCGCAGACGCCCGCGTTCCAGGCGCTGCGCGTGCGCGTGCTGATGCGCATCGACGGCCAGGGCGAGGCGGCGTTCGCTCGCGCGTTCGCGCTGGCCAAGGCCGATCCGACCGATCTCGAGCGCCACGCGCTGCTGGTCGAGGCGGCGGGGAGCGGCCGCGGGTTCGACGCGGCGCTCGCCTGGTACGACGAGGGGACGCAGCCGGCGTGGCAGATCGAGTGGTTCGCGGCCGGCTGCCTCGCCGCACGCGCCACCTGGAACTTCAACCACTACCTTGACGACGAGCGGGCGTTCGCCGACTACGTCGCCGCCGAGAAGCGGATGGAACTCGCCGGCAAGCTCCGCCCCGAGTACCACGACGCCGCCGGCGAGCGCATCAGCTTCTACCGCAGCTGGTCGGGCTGGATCCGCCATCGGCAGGAGCGGCTCGACGAGGCGTTCGAGCTGTTCAACGCCGCGTGGGGCCGCGTGCCGCAGAACGAGAATGCCATCAGCGGCATGTTCTGGGTGGCCGGCAGGTGGTACGAGCTCGGCGAGCTGGAGAAGGCGCGCGAAGGCTACCGCGTGCTGTGCAGCCTGGCGCCGCAGCGCTCGGAGTTCTGGAACAACTACGGGCTGATCTGCCGCGACACCGGACACTACGAGGAGAGCTTCCGCGCCTACCGGAAGGCGATGGAACTCCTGCCCGACGATCCGCGCATCGTGAACGACTGCGCGCTGATCCTGCAGTACCACCTCCGCCGGGATCTCGACCTGGCCGAGCTCTGGCTGATCCGCGCCGAGGACCTCGCGCGCGCCAATCTCGCCGCCGCCGAGAATGACGGCGACGACGCGCGCGCCACCGAGCAGCGCCTGATCCTCGGCGACGCCCTGGTCAACCTCGCCCGCCTCTACGGCGAGCAGCAGAAGATGGCCGAGGCGGCCGAGCACTGGAACGAGCTGCGCGCCCTCGATCCGACCCGCGACGAACTCCCCGAGAACGGCAGCCGCTGACCCCGCGCCGCCCGCTCCGGAACAACCGTTCCTGGATCAGTTTGTCGGAACAACCGTTCCTGGATCAGTTTGTCCGGATCGGCCGTCTCACTCCTGCGCTTCGCTGAGGGTGGGGAAGTGCCTGGGTGGGGCGGCGCCGGGGCCGAGGTCGCCGGTGAGGCCGCCCGACATGACGAAGGTCATGAACTTGCCGGGCTCGACCGGCAGGGGCCGCACCTGCTCGCGCGGGAAGATCACGATGTTGCCGGCGAAGTTGAGCGACTGCTGGAGCAGCACGGCGACGTCGCCGGGCAGCCCGATCTCCGACAGGTTCTCGCGCGTCACGAAGCCGAGCACCTTGGCGCTGCCGCCCGGCGTCAGCGTCACGACGACTGGCCGCTCGAAGGTCTTCTTCTCGCCGCCGAGCGCCTGCAGGATGTCCTTGGCGGTCCCGTAGATCGAATTCACCAGCGGGATGCGCCCGAGGAGCCAGTCGGCGACCCGCTCGAACCAGCGCCCGAGCAGGTGGGAGGCGCACCAGCCGACCATCGTCGTGAAGACCACCGCCAGCGCGAAGCCGAGTCCGGTCACCTTCACCTTGAAGAACTGGTCGACGCGCTCGAACACCAGCCGGTCGACCCACAGGAAGAAGGTGACCAGCACGTATCCGGTCAGCGCGAGCGGCACGAGCACCACGATGCCGCGCACGAACCAGCGACCGAGCGACTTCATCGCGATCTCCCGCTTCGAACGACCCTGCGCGCCGACCGGCACCCGCCTGCGGTCCCTTTCCCGAATCTTGGCGTCTCCGCGCCGCCGTTCCATCGGTCGCGCCCGCGCGGTGGCGCCTACCCGCCCGCGCGGCCAGTTGGATCGACTCGGTTGACCACCCGGGCCGCCGCGACGGATGATGCAGCGCGGATGGTGGAGGATCGCGGCCGATGACTCGTCACAGGTTCCTTTCCCGCCGCGCGCCTGATGGCGGGCGTGCCTCGCTCGCCGTCGCGCTCGCGACCGCGCTCGCCGCTGCGGGCCTGGCCGGCTGCTCCCACCTTCCGTTCTCGCCGCCGCCACCGGCCACCCCCGCCGAGCCGCCGGTGCTGGCCCCGCTGTACCTCGAGGGCGGTCTGCCGGTGGTCGAGGCGCGCCTGCCCGGCGACGTCCGCGCCTGGTTCCTGATCGACACCGGCGCCGGCAAGTTCACCCTCCTCGATGCGTCGCTCAGCGCGGCCCTGGCGTTGAAGCACGAGCTGGTGCGCGATCCGCTGATGCCGTCGATCAGCTACTCGGCGCGCCTTCCGTTCCTCGAGGTCGACTCGATGGGGCGACGCGACATGACCGCGTACATCGCCGACGGGCTCGCCGGGCGCAGCGAGCTGGCGGAACTCGGCGTGCCCGTCCAGGGCGTGCTCGGCACCCATTACTTCCGCGGTCACTGCCTCTGGATCGACTGGGGGCGGCGCGAATTCACCGCGATGTGGCCGCGTGTCCGCCACGCCCGCCACGTCGCCCTGCCGCTCCGCTTCGGCGTCGGCGGCGAACTGCACGCCACCGTGCGCATCAACGGCATCTTCTGCGACGCGCTGATCGACACCGGCAGCGCCGAAACGGTGCTGTCCACCGAGACCGCCGACCGGCTGCAGATCCGTTACGACGCCGGCAAGCTCGGCCTCCATCGCGAGACCGCCATCGGCCTCGGCGCCGTCCGCGACGGCACGCTGCAGCGCCTGGCGCTCGGCACCGAGGAACTGAACGACGTGGCGGTGCTGGTGGTGGAGCGGCGCATCCCCAACGCCGACCTGATCCTCGGCACCGACGTGCTCTCGCACTGGGGCACGATCCTCGACTTCGGCGAGCGGCCCTACCTCGTCCTCGATCCGCTGCAGGGCAAGGCCGACCCGGCCGCGCGCGAGCACCTGCCGACGCCCGAGGCTGCCGCACCCGGGGAGGCCGCGGCTCCCGCGCCCCCCGCCGCCCCGGCGACGCC
>VGYY01000356.1 GCA_016872815.1 Planctomycetota bacterium | reverse complement strand
GATGACGGCGGCGCCGCGACCCAGGTTCCCGCCGCGTGGCCGCGCCGGGCGCGACCGTGGCCGACCTGGCGCGCCGCTGCGGCGCGAGACGGCGGTCAGGAGAGCTGCAGGGCGCCGACGCCGGGGAGGACGCCGCCTTCAAGCGCTTCGAGGAAGGCGCCGCCGCCGGTGGAGACGTGCTGATAGCGGCCCTGCAGGCCGAACTGCTCGATCACCGCGACCGAATCGCCGCCGCCGATCACCGTCGCCGCACCGCGGGCCGTGGCGGCCGCGATCGCCTGCGCCACCGACTTGCTGCCGTTCTCGAACGCCTTCCACTCGAACACGCCGAGCGGGCCGTTCCAGACGATGGTCCTGGCGGCGGCAAGCTCCCGCTCGAACGCCGCGATCGTCTGCGGCCCCACGTCGAGCCCCATCTGCCCGTCCGGCACGTCGCTGCCGGCGACCGCCTGCACCGGCGCCTTCGCGTCGAACGTCGCCGCGGCGACGTGATCGACCGGCAGCAGGAGGCGCACGCCGCGCCGCGCCGCCTTGTCGAGCGCCGCCCGGGCGACGTCGAGCTTGTCCCGCTCGCACTTGCTCGCGCCGATCCGGCGCCCTTGCGCCGCCAGGAACGTGTAGGCCATCCCGCCGCCGATCAGCAGCGCGTCGACCTTGTCGAGCAGGCAGTCGACCACCTTGATCTTGTCGGAGACCTTGGCGCCGCCGAGCACGGCCACGAACGGCCGCGCGATCGACGCCAGCAGGGCATCGAGCGCAGCCAGCTCCTTCTCCATCAGCCGGCCGGCCGCCCGCGCGTTCGGCGGCAGCAGCGCGGCGACGCCGGTCACGCTGGCGTGCGCACGGTGCGCGGTGCCGAACGCGTCGTTCACGTAGCGCTCGCAGCCGTTGCGCAACCGCGCCGCGAAGGCGGCGTCTCCCGCCTCCTCCTCGGGGTGGAAGCGGACGTTCTCGAGCAGCACGACGCTGCCGGCCGCCTGCTGCGCCAGCGCCGCGTCGACCTCCGCGCCGATGCAGGCCCGCAGCGCCGTGACCGGCTGGCCGAGCAGCTCGCGCAGCCGCGCCGCGCACGGCGCCAGCCGGAGATCGTCGCTCGGCCCCTTCTTCGGGCGACCGAGATGCGAGGCGAGCACGACCTTCGCCCCCCGCTGGACGAGGTCGCGGATCGTCGGCACCGCCGCCTGGATGCGGCTGTCCTCGGTGATCCGCTGCGTCCCGTCCGGCAGCTTCTCCAGCGGGACGTTGAAGTCGACGCGCACGAAGACGCGCCGTCCCTTCACGTCGAGGTCGTCGATCCGCTGGAAACGCATGGCAGCTCCCGGCGCGGCGCCGCGCTCACTTCTTCGCGGCGGCCAGCTTGATCAGGTCGCACACCCGCGTCGAGTAGCCGTACTCGTTGTCGTACCAGGCGAAGATCTTCACGGTCCGCTTGCCGAGCATCATGGTCGACTTGGCGTCGAACACGGCCGAGTGGCTGTTGCCGATGATGTCGCTCGAGACGATCTCGTCCTCGGTGTACTCGAGGATCCCCTTCATCGGGCCGGCGGCCGCCTCCTTGAACGCGGCATTCACCTGCTCGACGGTGGCGTCGCTCTTCAGCTCCGCGACCAGATCGACGATCGACCCGTCCGGCACCGGGACGCGCAGCGACGTCCCGTCGAGCTTGCCCTTCAGCTCCGGCAGCACCTTGCCGACCGCCCGCGCCGCGCCGGTCGTGGTCGGGATGATGTTCACCGCCGCGCCGCGCGCCCGCCGCAGGTCCTTGTGGATCAGGTCGGAGACGCGCTGGTCGTTGGTGTAGGCGTGGACCGTGGTCATGAAGCCGTGGTCGAGGCCGAACTTCTGGTGCAGCACCTTGGCGACCGGGCCGACGCAGTTGGTGGTGCAGGAGGCGTTCGAGAGGATCTTGTCGCTGGCGAGCAGTTGCTCGTCATTGACGCCGAGCACCACCATGCGGTCGACGTCGTCCTTCGGCGGGACCGTCAGCAGCACCTTCTTCGCGCCGGCGTCGAGGTGCTTCTGGCAATCGGCCTTGCTGGTGAAGATGCCGGTCGACTCGACGGCGAAGTCGATGTTCAGGTCCTTCCACGGCAACTTCGCCGGGTCCTTCTCGGCGATCACCTTGATCGACTTGCCGTTCACCTCGAGCGCCCCGGCGGCGACCTTGACCGTGCCGTCGAAGCGGCCGAAGACCGAGTCGTACTTGAGGAGGTGCGCCATGCCGGCCGGATCGGTCAGATCGTTGATGGCGACGATCTCGAAGTCCTGCGGGCGCGACCACATGATGCGGAAGACGTTGCGGCCGATGCGTCCGAAGCCGTTGATCCCGATCCGAATCGCCATGTCGACAGCTCTCCTGGTTCCGACGCGCGCGACCCCACCCTGGGCGCCGTGCAACGAAGGGCGCGAGCGTACCCGCGCCCCGGGGAAAATGGCGCGGCCGGTGCCGCCCGACCGTCGGCGGAATCGATGCTGCTGATCCCCCCGCTCCCGGGCGGCGTGCTCGTCGCCGTGTCGGGCGGTGCCGACTCGACGGCGCTGGCCGTGTTGCTGGCGGAGGCGGGAACTGCAAGGAGCGGGCCGCTTCGCCTCGCGCATGTCACCCACGGCTTCCGGCCGGACGCGGCGGCGGCGGAAGCGGCGAGCGTGCGCGCGCTCGGCCACCGGCTCGGCGTGGAGGTGGACGTCGTCGCGCTGGTGCCGCCGTCGCGCGTGGCCGGCGCGCCGATCCCCGAGACCTGGGCCCGGGCGGCGCGCTACGCGGCATTGCGTGACCTCGCCCGCCGCCACCACCTGCCGCTGATCGCGACCGGCCATCACGCCGCCGACCGGCGCGAGACGCAGCTCCTGCACCTGCTTCGCGGCGGCGGCCTGCACGCCTTGCGCGGCATCGCGGCGTGTCGCCCCTGGAGCGGGCTCCACCTGTGGCGCCCGCTCCTCGCCGTCGAGCCGGAGGCCCTGCGCCGATTGCTGCGCGCGCGCGGGCTGCCATGGTGCGAGGATCCGAGCAACACCGACCTTCGCCTCGCCCGCAACCGCATCCGCCACCACTTGCTGCCGGCGCTGCAGGCCGCCGCCGACCCGCTGCTGGCGCGACTCGATCACCTTGGCGCGCGCGCAACCTCCCTGCTGGCGCGCGCCGACGCCGCCGCCGCCGCCCTCCTCGAGCGCGGCCTGCCCGGTGCGCGCGCCGGACTCCTGCTCTGGCCCGACGCGGCGCTGCGTCGGCAGTCCCCGCTCGCCGTCCGCGCCCTGCTCGATCTGGCGGCGGAACGACTCGCCCCGCAGCTGCCGCCGCGCCGCCGTGGCGGCGAGCTGACCGCGTTCATGCGCTGGTGGAGCGCCGCCGCGAGCCGCG
>VGYY01000355.1 GCA_016872815.1 Planctomycetota bacterium | reverse complement strand
TGAGTTCGATGGCGACGCTCGAGTTCACCTGGCTCGATGCGAAGACGCTGCGCTACGGCGACACGCAGCTCGCCACCGGCAGCGACGGCCAGGCGAGCCGGCATGCGGGGACGTTCCGCTGGGTCGACGTCGCGCTCGACCGGCGCGAGGTCATCGCGGCATGGCCGCTCGGGCCGATGGAGCTCTCCCACGATCTGCCGAGCACCGAGCGCGAGCCGATCCTCGCAGCCGGCGTGACCGGCGCTGCGGCGGGCGACGCCCTGGCGGCAAGCGGCCGCCGGGCATGCGGCTGGTTCGAGCGCGACGGCATGCGCCTCTAGTTTCGCGGCGATCGAGACCCGGCGGTCGATGTCCGGGCGCCGGTCGCCCTCCGGGACGACTGAACCGGCAAGGAGTGCATGGCGCGGCGGCGGCGCGCTGCGGCCACGATCACCGGCGCGGGCTATCCTCTCCCCCGCTCGCGCTGACTCGCCGCCGGTTGCGGCGTCGGTGCGACGCGGCCCCACGCGCCCCAGGTGGTGCGATGCGGAAGGCACGAGGATCGGACATGACGCTCGGGTTTCTCGGACCGCTCGGCACCGGCGAGATATTGGTGATCCTCATCTTCGCCCTGCTGATGTTCGGCGGGAAACTGCCCGACGTCGCCAAGTCGCTCGGTCGATCGGTGAACCAGTTCAAGCGCGGCCTGAAGGATCTGAGCGACGAGGTCACGGCCGCTGACGCGCCGAAGTACGTCCCGCCGCGCTCGCTGCCGCGCGATGCGAGCGCGCGGCCGGCGCTGGTCGCTCCCGTCGAGGCGGCGACGCCGGCCACGCCGCAGCCGCCGATCGTCGCGGCCTCGACCGAGGCGGCGCGCAGCGAACTGGCTCCCGGCGCGAGCGACGACGCGAAGACCAAGGCGCCCGCCCAGGAATGAGGCGAAACCCGGCGCGGGCGAGCTTCGCCCTGCTCGCGTGCGTCGTCGGTTGCGGCGACGAGGCCGGCGAGTCGCACGGCGTTCCGCAGCGCGAGGTCGCGATCCTTGCGGGCGGTGGCCCCGAGGTGCAGGTCGACGACCCGCCGGACGTCGTGCTGCTGGTCAGCTTCGACACCACGCGCGCCGATCGCATCGGCGCCCACGGCAGCGAGCGCGGGCTGACGCCCACGGTCGATCGGTTCGCGCGCGAGGGCGCCTGCTTCGAGCGTGCGTGGTCGGTGGCGCCGCTCACCATGCCCTCGCACACGTCGATGCTGACCGGCGTGCTGCCGCCGGCCCACGGCGTGCGCTCGAACGGCATCTTCACGCTCGACGAGCGCGCGCGGACGGTGGCCGAGGTGCTGCGCGATGCCGGCTGGCGCACCGGCGCGTTCGTCGGGACGATCATCCTCGACCGGCGCTACGGGCTGGCGCAGGGGTTCGAGGTCTACGACGGTCCGACGACCGAGAAGGCGGGCGCGGCGTTCACCGTCATCGAGCGGCGCGCCAACCTCGTCGTCGACGCCGCGCTCGCGTGGACGCGGACGCTGGCCGCGGGCGAACGGGCGTTCCTGTTCGTCCACTTCTACGACCCGCACTCGCCGTACGAGATGCCTGCCGGCTACGCCGACCGGTTCGCCGACGCCTACGACGCCGAGATCGCGCTGTGCGATGCGCAGCTCGCGCGACTGCATGCGGAGCTGGTGGCGGACGGGCGCAGCGTGGCGCTGGTGATGACCGCCGACCACGGCGAGAGCCTCGGCCAGCACCGCGAGGCGACGCACGGGATCTTCGTCTACGAGACGACGCAGCACGTGCCGATGGTGGTGCATGCGCCGGGGCGGGTGACCGCGGGGACGCGCGCGACGGCGCCGGTTTCGGTGGCGGACGTGGCGCCGACGCTGCTCGATCTGGCCTGGGTTGGCGCCGCCGCGCTGCCCGGGATGAGCGGGCGCTCGCTGCTGGCGACGCTCGAGCAGCCGGACGCGGAGCGGGCGATCTACGCCGAGTCGCTGCTGCCGTTCCATTCGTACCGCTGGCATCCGCTGCAGGCGCTGGTCTGGAACGGATTCAAGCTGGTGCAGGGGCGGACGCCCGAGCTCTACGACCTCGCGAACGATCCGAGCGAGCTGCACGACCTCGCCGCGGCGCACCCCGCGCGGGTGGCGCGGATGCAGGAGCGGCTCGCTGCGCTGCTCTCGGATTCGGCGTCGCTCGGGTGGGAGGCGGACCTCGCGCTGACGGCGGAGGACCGGGCGACGCTCGAGAGGCTCGGGTATGCGACGGGCGGGCTCGACGCCGATCCGTTCGATCCGACGCTGCCGGAGGCGAAGGAGCGGATCGGCGACCTGATGCTGGCGATGCGGGCGCGCGAGCTGGTGCAGCAGGGGCGGCTGTGGATGGGGGTCGATCCGGCCAGCGCGGCGCTGCTCGAGGGGTTGTCGCCGGAGGGGCGGCAGCAGAAGGCGGCGGAGGGGCGCAAGCTCCTGCTCGAGGCGCGTGAGCTGGTGGCGCAGGTGCGGGCTGCGAATCCGCGCGACACGGAGATCGACAAGATCGAGGGGTTCCTGCTGCTGACGCTCGCCGACTTCAAGGGGGCGCTGGTGCCGCTCGAGCGGCTGGTCACGGCGGATGCGACCGAGATCGGCAGCCGCTTCAACCTCGCGCTCTGCTACCACGAGACCGGGCGTGACGACTGGGCGGTGCGCGAGATGATGAAGGTGGTGTCGATCGAGCCGCGCTTCACCAAGGCGTACGAGTGGCTGGCGCAGCACCACGCGGGACGCGGCGAGCTCGGGCGCGGCGCGTTCTGGCTGCAGCAGCACGTGAAGCACGCGCCGACCGCCGAAGAGCGGGTCCGGATCGACCGCACGCTGACCGCCGCGATGCGCGAGCTGAAGCGCCGCGGCCTCGAACTCGACCGCCCCGCCGACTACCCGCTCACCGAACGCCTCCCGGAAAGCATCCTCGCCACCCCACCCCCCAACCGCTGACCCACCCGCGCCGCAGAATCGTCGCTGCGGCGTTTCTACCGGGCCGGGGTCAGGCGAGGGCGCCGTCGGCGAGGGCGACGTCGGTCGGGGTCTCGAGCGCGGTCGCGATCACGAGCTCGATGGCACGGAGCTGGTCGGCGAGCGGCAGGGCGAACTCGCCGGGGTGGCGCGCGGCCTGCTCGGGGAGCCACGGGACGTGGACGAAGCCGCCGCGCGCGGCCGGCCGGCGCTCGAGCGCATGCATCAGGCCGAAGAAGAGGTGGTTGCAGACGAAGGTGCCGGCGCTCTGCGACACCGCTGCCGGCAGCCCCGCCGCGCGCAGCGCCGCGACGATCGCCTTGATCGGCAGCGTCGACCAGTAGGCGACCGGCCCACCGGCGACGACCGGCCGGTCGATCGGCTGCGCCCCCGCGTTGTCGGCGATC
>VGYY01000354.1 GCA_016872815.1 Planctomycetota bacterium | reverse complement strand
CGAGCGCCTCGATCGCGCGACCGACCGCGGCGACGTCCAGCGCCGCGGCCAGCGGCGCTCGCGTCAGTGCGTCGTACGCCGCCGCACGCACGTGCACCACCGGCGAGTCGAGCGCCGCGAACGCCCCCTCCGGGCGGGCGAGGTCGGGTGGCGCGAAACGCGGCGCCGACGCTGCTCCCTTGCGCCGCACCCGCAGCAGCCGCCCGCCGCCCTGCCGGTCGAGCATGCCGTGACCGCCGACCATCGGATCCCACCAGTCGGCGATCAGCAGCGATCCGTCGTGGTCGATCGCGACGTCGCTCGGCCGGAACAGCGACCGCTCGGGGTCGTCGGCCTTCGGCGCAAGGAACGGCTTCGGCGCCAGCGCGAAGCCGGCGCCCGCGGGCTGCGGCACGCAGCTCCAGATCAGGCTGCGGCCGGCGTCGCAGCTGAACAGCGCGCCGTCGAAGGCCGCGCCAAGCTCCCGACCCTCGTGGCGCACGATCCCGGTCGGGCCGCCGGCGCCGGTGATGGCGCCGCTCGGTGCGACGCCGGGATCGTCCTGATGCCAATGCGCCACGGGGGTCGCCTGGCCCGGGCGGCGATCGGCCTGCCAGCTGCGCCGGCCGTCGGCGCTGGCGTAGCCCTGATTCGCGCCGGGCATCACCCACGCGATGCGGCAGCCCTGGTTGCCGTCGTCGTCGTTGTCGTTCTGCCAGACGTCGCCGAAGGAATCGACGGCGATCTCGTAGCAGTTGCGGAAGTTGTGACCGACGCACGCGAGCGCACCCGACTCGCGATCGAAGCGCAGCGCGAGGCCGCCGATGAAACTCTGCACGTCGCGCTCGCCGGCGGCGCCGCCATCGACGAACGATCCCGCGCGCAGCAGGAGCCGCCCGCCCGGATCGGTCACCGCGTGCGGTCCCTGGTTGCCGGCGTTGAGCCAGAGCGCGCCGTCGGGGCCCTGCACTACGGCGTGCACGCCGTGATCGTGGTCGCGGCCACCGAAGCCGCCGAGGAACAGCTCGCGCCGCTCCGGCACGTCATCGCCGTCGGCGTCGATGTAGCAGTAGATCGCCGGCGAGCAGCTGACGTAGACCTCGCGCGGCCCGCCCGGCGGTCCGAGCACCGCGATGCCGAGCGGCGCGAGCAGGTCGGGATCCTCGACGAAGACCTTGCTCTCGTCGTAGCCGCCGTCGCCGTCGCGATCGGTGAGGATCACGACGCGATCGCCGCGCTCGCGTCGCAGCGCCGCCGGATCGCGCTCGGGGATGCCGCGGTAGCGCAGCGCCTCGGTCACCCAGGCGCGGCCGGCGGCGTCGATGTCGAGGTTGGTGGGGTTGGCGAGCTGCGGGAAGCTCGCGGCGAGCGTGACCTCCCAGTCGGCCTCGCCGGGCGCGGGCGGCGGCAACTCGAAGCGCGCGGTGACGTCGCGCTCCTGCGGCGGCAGGAACACGCCGTTCGCCGCCGGCAGTGACTGCCAAGCCAGGAGCGACGCTGTCAGGAAGGTCATCGACGGGATCTCCGGTGCCCGCCACGACGGCAAAGGCGCGCGCTCGCCGAGGCTACCGGCGCGAGCACGATGAGCGTCCCCGCCGATGGGCAGCAGGAATCGCGCGACTACTCGATGACGACCTCGAGGTCGGTCGCGAACGAGCGGAACTTCGACGTCGGCGGCATCTCGACGCGGACGATCGCCTTGCCGGGAAGCGCGCTGGCGGGGACCCGCACGGGGCCGTGGGAGAGCATCCCTCAGCAACGCTCCTTCAGTTCGTTGCGGACGCGCTCCTCCTTGCCGCCGGCGACCTGGCAGATCAGGGTCGCGACGACGAACTCGCCGGCCGGCAGGAACTGGTCGTCGACGCAGCTGAAGGTGCCTCGCTGCGAGCCGCGCTGGCCGAGGAACACCTTGAAGTCGGTTGCTTCGCCGCGGCGCAGCGGCTCGCGGATCCAGCGCTCGAACTCGAACGGGCGGTCGTAGCCGGGCACATAGAGCGGCGCCGCGGCGACGGTCGGCGCGAAGTTGGCGTACTCGGCGTGGTCGGGCGCGTAGCCGCCCATCGTCACCTGCTCGCCGCGCCAGCGCATCTTCCAGCCGACGCGCTGCGGGTGGACGGTGAGGCGGAAGTCGGTGTGCTTCAGCCCGCCCACCTCGATCGTGCCGATCGCGAAGACGGCGGTCGGCCCGACCAGCTCGCCGCCGACCTCCTTCCGGCCGTCGACCTCGGACTGCAGGCGTTCTCCCGGCTCGGTCAGGTCGCCGTCGGCGTCGCGATCGAGGTAGAGGACGTCGGTCGCCGGCGCGTCCGGCTTGCTGCGGTCGAGCACCGCCCACATGCGGATCTCGCCGTTCAGGCCGAACAGGAAGCAGCCGTAAGCGGGAGCGCCGACATAGGCCGGCTCACGCGCGATGGTGCGCGGGACCTTGGCGAAGTCGATCGGCACCGCGCCGGCGCCATGCGCGGGAGCGTCGGCAACCGGCGTCGCCTGTTGCGAGCGCGCGCCAGCGGCAGCGACGGTCGCGGCAGCGATCGACAGACCGAACGCGAGCGAACGCGTCGAGACACGCGACATGGCAGGCTCCCTGCGAGGGTCCGCGATGGCAGCGTGCGGATTCGTGTGCCGTTCTTGTCCCGGATCGGAGTGGCGGAGGCGGAAAGTAGCATCGCGCGGCGAGGAGAGTGAGCCGTGGGAAAGCGCAACCCGAAGGTCGATGAATACGTCGCGAAGGCGGCGCCGTTCGCGCAGCCGATCCTCGCGCACCTGCGCGAAGTCGTGCATGCGGCGTGCCCCGAGGTCGACGAACAGATCAAGTGGCGCATGCCCTCCTTCGAGTGGAAGGGGATGTTGTGCGGGATGGCCGCGTTCAAGGCGCACGCCGTGTTCGGTTTCTGGAAGCACGACCTGATCGTCGGCGACGACCCGAAGGCGAAGCAGGCGATGGGAAGCTTCGGCTGCCTGAAGAGCGTGGCCGACCCGCCGTCGGCGGCGGCGCTGAAGAAGTACGTGCGCACGGCGATGAAACTGAACGATGCGGGCGTCAAGGCGCCGATGCGCAAGACGCGGCCGAAGACGCCGGTGAAACTCCACCCCGAGTTCGCCGCCGCCCTGAAGAAGAGCGCCCGCGCGCGGCACATCGCCACCGCCATCGAATGGCTGGCGCAGGGCAAGCGGCTCAACTGGAAGTACGAGGCATGCTGAGCGGCTTCGATCTCGTCGGCAAGGTCGTCGTCGTCACCGGCGCTTCCTCGGGCATCGGCGCCGCCACCGTCCGCCGCCTGCGCGAGGAGGGAGCGAGCGTGCTCGCCTGCGACCGCGCCCCTCCGCCACCCGCGACTCCGCTCGCGGCTGCCGGCACCCCGGACGCGGCGCGCCTCGCCTTCGAGCCGTGCGAGGTCACGCGTCC
>VGYY01000353.1 GCA_016872815.1 Planctomycetota bacterium | reverse complement strand
CGCCGCCGCCGACGACGCGGCTGCTGCTGGCGGATGGCAGCGCGCTCACCCTGCCGCTCCGCCGCGTCGCCGGCACGCCATCCACGGTCGCCGCGATCGAACGCGCCGCGACGCGCTGGCGCATCACGCTGGGTGCCGGCGACGGCGGTTTCCTCGTGGTGAACGACGGCTACGCGCCGGGTTGGCGCGCCACCGTCGACGGCGTGCCGACCCCGGTCGTGCCGGCGAACGTGGCGTGGCGCGGCGTCGTCCTGCCGGCGGGGGCGCGCGAGGTCGTGCTCGAACACGCACCGGCGGAGCTCGGCCGCGGCCTGGTGCTCGCGGCCGCCGCCGCTGCGGCACTGCTCGCGCTGCTCGCGGGCGGGGCGGTCAGCGCCGCTCGCGCGCGACCGCCAGCTCCGACGGCGCCTCCGCCGGCACCCTGAGGATCACGCGACCGAGCAGGTTCGTCCGCGCCACCGGCCCGAATTCACGCGAGTCGATCGACACGTCGCGGTGATCGCCGAGCAGGAAGAACTCGCCCGCAGAGAGCTGCAGCGGACCGAAGTCGGCGTGGTCGTGGAACTCGGGCGGGATCAGGTCGTCGGCGGGCGCGCCGTTGCGCCGGAGCCAGCCGTCACCGACCTCGATCACGTCGCCGGGCAGCCCGACGACCCGCTTGATCACCACCTCGCCGCCGACGCGCGCGATCACCGCCTCGCCGCAGCGCGGCTCGCCGAAGAAGCCGGGCAGGCCGACGACGACGATGCGATCGCCGTCGGCGAAGGCCGGCGCCATCGAGGCCCCGGCGACGCGGTAGGAGTCGAACGCCCCGTGCGACAGCAGGGACCAGCCGACCATCGCCGCGACCGCGAACCGCGGCAGGCGCGCGAAGCGCTCGACCAGGGATGCCGGCGGCCCGTCGCTGATCGGTTCGTCCATCGCGTCGTCCATCGCCGCCGCCCCCGGCCGACGCCATCGACGACCCGCCCGTCCCGCGATCACCCCGAACCGCCCGTCCGGTACCGTTTTCCCGTCGCCCCGCCACCGCCTCCGCGCCTGCCGACGTGCCGGCGCCACCCGCACCGCGTCCGCGCCCGGCCGCCGCCGCCGAACAGCGCAAGTTGCGAAGTGGTCGCGTAGCCGCGACCACGTCCGCGCCCGCAGACTTGCGGGCGCCACCCACTCAGCGGAAGAGGTTGTACTTGACGATCACCCACAGCGCCTCGAAGGCGTCGCTCGGGCGGATCTTCTTGCCGTGGACATAGTCGCGGCCGTAGTAGCTGACCGGCACTTCGTAGAGGCGCACCTTCTGCTTGGCGACCTTCGCCGTCAGCTCGGGCTCGACGCCGAAGCGCTGCGACTCGATGCTGATCTTCTTCGCCACCTCGGCCTTGAAGACCTTGTAGCAGGTCTCCATGTCGGTCAGGTTCAGGTTGGTGAAGACGTTGCTGACGAAGGTGAGGAACTTGTTCCCGACGTAGTGCCAGAACAGGTGGCAACGGTGCGTTCCGGCGAGGAAGCGCGAGCCGAAGACGACGTCGGCCTTGCCCTCCTCGATCGGCTTGAGCAGCGCCGGATAGTCGGCAGGGTCGTACTCGAGGTCGGCGTCCTGGATCAGGATCACGTCGCCGGTGGCGGCGGCGAAGCCGGTCTTGAGCGCGCCGCCCTTGCCCTGGTTCTTCTCGTGGAAGATCAGCTTGAGCCCGTACTTCGGCTCGAGTTCCTTCAGCCGCTCGCGCGTGCCGTCCTTGCTGCCATCGTCGACGACGATGATCTCCTTGTCGTACGGCGTCGCGGCGACCCGCTCGATGATCTGGTCGATGGTGCCGCGCTCGTTGTAGCACGGCATCACCACCGACAGCCGGATCGGGCGCTTCGTCTCAGTTCCGTCGGCGGCCACGCAGGATCCTCTCGTAGACGGCGATCGTCGCCGCGCCGTTTGCCTCGACCGTCGCCACCTGCTTCGGACTCGCCGCGAGCCGCGTGCGCAACGACTCGTCGCGGGCCAGCCGATCGAGCTTGCGCGCAAGATCGACGCTGTCCCCCATCGCGAACAGGAGCCCCGTCCGCTCGTCGTCGATCGCGTCGGCCATCGCGCCGAAGTTGCTCGCGACGACCGGCACGCCGGCGAGGAATCCCTCGCGGATCACCATGCAGTAGGTCTCATACCAGATCGACGGAACGACGAGGACATCCAGCGTCGCGAGCAGCCGCGGCGTCCGCTCCGGCCGGTAGGCGCCATGGAACGATACCTGGTCCTCCCAGCCCGCCACCTGCTGCGCGAGGCGCTCGCCGTAGCCGCGATCCTGGTGGAACGGCAGCACCGGACCATGGATCTCGAGCGCCAGGTCGGCGGCGCCGATCCGCTTGAACGCATCGATCAGCAGGTGGACGCCCTTGCTCGGCAGGACGCTGCCGAGGTAGCCGATGCGCAGTCGCCCCGAGGGCGCGCGGGCGACGCCGCGGAACGCCTCGACGTCCATCCCGTACTCGATCACGTCGATCGTCGCCGGGTCGAGCCCGTCGCGGGCGAAGATCCGCCGCGCGAACGGCGACGGCACGATGCGCGCGTCAGCGCGCTCCAGCACCTCGCGCACGCGCCCCTGGTAGTCGCCGAACGTGCGGCTGTCGAAGGTGACATCGCGCTCACGCGGGAACCAGTGGGGCCAGAGCTCTTTCCAGCAGGCGACGCAGCGCTCCGGCTCGATGGTCGGGCAGTAGGAGAGGTCGGCGCGGATGCGCTGGCCGCGCGGGCAGCCCATCCAGAAGTCGTGCAGCGAGAACGCGACCGGGATGCCGCGCTGCTGGCTCTCCTCCACCACCTCGGTGGTGAGGCAGCTCGCATGGTGGACGTGCACGACGTCGGGCCGGAAGCCGTCGACGACCTCGGCGAAGGCGGCGCGATGGCGCGCGTTCTCGACCAGCGACTGGATCGAGGTCGCGTCGCCGAAGCGGTAGTTGATCCCGACCACGGCGATGCCGTCGACCACCGACTCGCGCCGCACGTAGTCCGGCTCGCCGGGCAGGTCGATCCGGCGGAACACCAGCAGCTCATGCCCCTCGCGGCGCGCCCACCCGCAGAAACGGTGCAGCGAGAGCTCGACACCGCCGAGCCCGTCGGGAGGGAAACCGGTCGTGACCAGCAGGATGCGCATGGCTCAGCGCCCCTCCCGTTCGGCGTCTGGCCCGGGGGCAACTCCACTCTTTTCGAGCTGCAGGAGGCCCGCCCGCAGCGCCGTCTCCTGGCGCTCCCACGCCGGCAGCAGCGTCTCCGTCGGCGCCATCGGCGCGACGGCCGGCGGGCCGGCGCGACGCGCCCGTTCGTAGTGGACCTCGAGCGCCGCGAGGTGGTCGGCGAGCGGCACCCCGTCGGGCGCGCGGCCGGCCGCCATGCGGGCGCGCAGCGCCGGAT
>VGYY01000352.1 GCA_016872815.1 Planctomycetota bacterium | reverse complement strand
CAGAGTGCCCGCTCGTCGCGTCCGAGGAATGGCGGCAGGGTGTCGAGGCACTCGATGCCCGATTGGCCGCAGAAATCGCTGATGGCCTGGTGGAACTCGCCGTACGGGTAGCCCCGGGAGAGTTGCGACAACATCGGGAACACCACGACCAGCAGGCGGATGCCGGCGACGTTGCACGAATCGCGGATCGAGATCAGGGCGGTCCGGAAGGCGCCCCACTTCTCGGCGTGGCGGTCGAGGTAGCGCCGTGCCCGGACCGGCGGCGGGACGGTGGCGCGCTGGTCGAGCCAGCCGTCCAACGCCTGGCCTGCCACCGCCAGCAGGCGCACGTGGCCGCCCAGCAGCGGGCGCACTCGCGGCCGCAATGGCATGTACATCGGGATGTCGGCATCGAGGTCGTTGAGGCAGATCCCGAGCAGCAAGGCGTCGACGTCGAGTCGTGCCGGATGGCGCGCGATCCACGGCGCATAGGTCGGCGGGTGGACGCCGGACGCGTATCCGCCATTGATCACCTCGATCTGGCCGCCGAGGCGGCGGAGCAGGCGCGCCTCGAGCTGCTGGGGCCAGGCGTCCTCGCCCTCGACCCCGAGGCCGAAGGTGAAGGAGTCACCGACGCACAGCACGCGCAGCTCTCCAGGCGGGCGGTCGAGCGGAAACTCGCGATCACGGAATCCGAGCGAGTTGGTCCGATAGGTGATGCAGCCGTCGGCGTCGAAATAGTCCCACTTGGGGCGGTCGTACCAGCCACGCACGTCGAGGTTCGGCACCACCGTGGTGAGCGAGGTACCACGCTCCGCGGCCGTGCCGGCGACGAACCGCTCGATGCCGGACAAGTCGGCGAGGTGCCGCCCGGACGGGTCGAGGATCGCCGGCGGACGGTACTGATCGAGCCGTGCGACGCGAATCGAGATCTCGCCGACCGTCAGCGCAAGCAGCGCGCCGGCCAGTACCAGCACCGCGCGCCCCGATGCGCGGCGAGCGCGGCTCACCCCGCACCGCCCGCGTCGGCCTTGCGCTCCTCGCGCGTGAGCGATGCCGACAGGTAGTCGCGGTTCATCTCGGCGATCACCTTGACCGAAATCTCCTTCGGGCAGACCGCCTCGCATTCGAGGTAGTTCGAGCAGTTGCCGAAGCCTTCCTGATCCATCTGGTCGACCATCGCCTGGGCGCGCCGCTTCCGTTCCGCCTGGCCCTGCGGCAGATGGCGCAGGTGGCTGATCTTGGCGCCGACGAAGAGCATCGCGGCGGCGTTCGGGCAGGCGGCCACGCAGGCGCCGCAGCCGATGCACGCCGCGGCGTCCATCGCCTGGTCGGCCTCCTCCTTCGGCACCGGGATCGCGTTGCCGTCGGGGCAGCCGCCGGTGCGGACCGAGACGAAGCCGCCGGCCTGGATGATGCGGTCGAAGGCGCCGCGGTCGACCACGAGGTCCTTCTGCACGGGGAACGCCGCGGCGCGCCACGGCTCGATGAAGATCTCCTCGCCGTCGTTGAAGCTGCGCATGTGCAGCTGGCAGACGGTCGTGCCCTTGCGCGGGCCGTGCGGCGTGCCGTTCACCGTCAGCGAGCACATGCCGCAGATGCCCTCGCGGCAGTCGCTGTCGAAGGCGATCGGCTCCTCGCCCCGCTCCTGGAGCCGCTCGTTCAGCACGTCGAGCATCTCGAGGAACGACATGTCGGGGCTGCACGCGACGTTCGGATAGGCGACCATCCGCCCGGAGTCGCAGGGACCCGACTGCCGCCAGATGTGCAGGTTCACCCGCATCGGCGCGTGGCTCGCGCTGTGGCTCGGCGCGTGACCGTGGCCGTGATCGTGCCCGCTCATCACTTGTAGCTCCGGGTCGCGAGGTGGACGAACTCGTAGTTCAGTGCTTCCTTGTGGAGCACGGCCGGCTTGCCGTCGCCGCTCCACTCCCAGGCGCCGACGTAGCAGAAGTCGCGATCGTTGCGGACTGCTTCGCCGTCCTCGGTCTGGTACTCGGTGCGGAAGTGGCCGCCGCAGCTCTCCTCGCGGTGGAGCGCGTCGGCTGCCAGCAGTTCGGCGAATTCGAGGAAGTCGGCGACGCGGCCCGCCTTCTCGAGCGCCTGGTTCAGCGCCGCGCCCGAGCCCGGCACGAAGACGTTCTTCCAGAACTCCTCGCGGATCGCCGGGATCCTCCGCAGCGTCTCCTGCAGGCCGGCGCGATCGCGCGCCATGCCGACCTTGTCCCACATCAGCTTGCCGAGCTCCTTGTGGAAGGAGTCGACCGTGCGCTTGCCGTTGATGGCGAGCAGCCGGTGGATGCGGGCGGTCACCTCGGCCTCGGCCTTCTTGAACTCGGGATGGTCGGTCGAGACCTTCTCCTGCTTCGTCGACGCGAAGAAATGGCCGATGGTGTAGGGGATGACGAAGTAGCCGTCGGCCAGCCCCTGCATCAGCGCGCTGGCGCCGAGGCGATTGGCGCCGTGGTCGGAGAAGTTCGCCTCGCCCAGCACGAACAGGCCGGGCAGGTTGCTCATCAGGTGGTAGTCGACCCACAGCCCGCCCATCGTGTAGTGGACGGCGGGGTAGATGCGCATCGGCACCGCGTAGGGATTCTCGCCGGTGATGCGCTCGTACATGTCGAACAGGTTGCCGTAGCGCTCGCGGATGGTCGCCTCGCCGAGCCGCTGGATGGCTTCGGCGAAGTCCAGATACACCCCGAGCCCGCCCGGCCCGACGCCGCGCCCTTCGTCGCAGGCGTACTTGGCGCTGCGGCTCGCGATGTCGCGCGGCGCGAGGTTGCCGTAGCTCGGGTAGCGCCGCTCGAGGTAGTAGTCGCGCTCGTCCTCGGGGATCTGGTCGGGGCTGCGCGTGTCGCCCTTCGTCTTCGGCACCCAGATCCGCCCGTCGTTGCGCAGCGACTCCGACATCAGCGTCAGCTTGCTCTGGTGATCGCCGCTGACCGGGATGCAGGTGGGGTGGATCTGCGTGTAGCACGGATTGGCGAAGTAGGCGCCCTTCTTGTGGGCGCGCCAGGTTGCCGTGACGTTGCACCCCTTGGCGTTGGTCGACAGGAAGAAGACCGGGCCGTAGCCGCCGGTCGCCAGCACCACCGCGTCGGCCGCGTGGGTCGAGACCTTGCCCGAGATCAGGTCGCGCACGACGATCCCGCGCGCGACGCCGTTCACCACGACGACGTCGAGCATCTCGGTGCGCGGGTGCATCTTCACCTTGCCGAGCCCGATCATCCGCGCCAGCGCCTGGTAGGCGCCGATCAGGAGCTGCTGGCCGGTCTGGCCGCGCGCATAGAACGTGCGCGACACCTGCGCGCCGCCGAAGCTGCGGTTGTCGAGCAGCCCGCCGTACTCGCGCGCGAACGGCACGCCTTGCGCGACGCACTGGTCGATGATGTTGCGGCTGCACTCGGCGAGGCGGT
>VGYY01000351.1 GCA_016872815.1 Planctomycetota bacterium | reverse complement strand
GGCCGCGCCGCTGCTGCTGTTCGTCGGCCGCGGCGAAGCGACCAAGGGCTTCGATCTCCTGCTCGAACTGGCGCGCCGCCATCCCGAGTGGCGCTTCGCCGCCGCCGGGGTCGACCCGGAAGGCGCGGTCCGCGGCGCGCTGCCGGCAAACGTCGCCGCCCTGCGCACGGTCGCGCCGGCGCCGCTCGCGCGCTGGCGGGCGGCCGCCGACGCCGTCGTGCTCCCGACCTGCTACGAGGGCTGCTCCTACGCGCTGCTCGAGGCGCTCGCCGCCGATCGACCGATCGTGACCACCGCGACCGGCGCGTTCCCCGACGCGGGCGTCCACCCGTTCGGCGTCGTGGTAGCGCCGCGCACCGCCCGCCGCGACGAACCGTGCCTCGCCGCGCTCGCCGCGGCGATCACCACAGTGCTCGCCGATCCCGGGCGGTTCACTCCGCGCGCGACCGCCGTGGCACGCTTCGCCGCGACGCGGTTCGCGCAGCAGTGGCGCGCCCTCGTCGCCGAGGTGCTCCACCGTGACCGGTGAGCCGCCGCTTCGCGTCGCCCTGCTCGAGCCGGCCGGCCGCGGCGGCATCCATCACTATTCGCGCGCGCTGGCGACCGCGCTCGCCGCCGCCGGCACCGCCGTCACGCTGGTCACGGCGCACGATCATGAGTTCCGCGCCGACGACGCCCGACAGCCGCCGCCGTTCGCGATCGCGCCGCGGTTCGCTCGCCTCGCCACCGAACCGCGCGCGTTGCTGCGCACCCTGCGGCAGCTCGCACCCGACCTGCTCCATCTGCAGAGCGGCACCCATCCGCTGCTCCACCTCGGGCTGCTGCACGCCGCGCGCGCGGCCACCGGAGCGCCGGCGATCGTCACCGCGCACGATCTGCAGCCGAAGAACAGCGGTCGCGTCGGCGCATGGTGCGCGGCGCGCCTGCATGCGGCGGCCGCCGCGATCGTGGTGCACTCGGAATCGCTGCGCGCCGAACTCGTCGCCCGCCAGCCGCGGCTGGCGCACCGCGTCGTCGTGGTTCCGCACGGCGACTACGCGTTCCTGGCGCCGCCGGCCGCTCGGCGGCCCGCGGCCGCGGGAGCGCCGCCGACGCTGCTCTTCTTCGGCCATGTCCATCCGGAGAAGGGGCTCGCCGACCTGATCGCGGCGCTGCCGGCGATCGCCGCCGCGCAGCCCGCGGTGCGGCTGATCGTCGCCGGCAAGCTCGAGCAGGAGTTCGCGCCGCTCGAGCGGCTCGCGCAGAAGCTCGGCGTCAGCGCGCGGATCGACTGGCGCCTCGGCTACGTGCCGGCGGCCGAGCTGCCCGCCCTGTTCGCCGCCGCGACGGTGGTGGTGCTGCCCTATCGCGCCGCGGCGCAGAGCGGCGTGCTGTTCCTCGCCGCCGCCTGCGAGAAACCGGTCCTGGCCACGCGGGTCGGCGCGCTGCCGGAGACCGTCGTCGATGGCGAATCGGGGCGGCTGGTCGCTCCGGAAGATCCCGCAGCGCTGGCGGCCGCGGCCACGGCGCTGATCGGAAACCGAGCGGTGGCCGCAGAAATGGGAAAGAAACTCGCACAGCGCTGCCGAACAGAGGGGAGTTGGAGCGCGATCGCCGCGCAGACGCTCGCGCTGTACGCCCGAGCGCGCGGCGCCGCGCGACCGAGTCCGTCGCAGGGAGCCGCAGCGAGTGCCTGCCGTCGCCGCCAAGGAGAGCCGATCGTCCGCAGTTGAGCGCGCCGCGCCGGCGCGTGCGGGCCCGTGCGTCACCGTCCTGATGCCGGTGCGCAACGAGGCGCGTCACATCGCGGCGACGCTGACCAGCCTGCTGGCGCAGGACCTGCCGCCCGAGCGCTACGAGATCGTGGTGATGGATGGGCGCTCGACCGACGGGACGCAGGCGATCCTCGCGGAGTTCGCGGCGCGCGACGCTCGCGTGCGCTGGTTCGACAATCCGGGCGTGATCGTCTCGACCGCGCTCAACCGCGGCTTCAGCCATGCGCGCGGCGAGTGGATCGCGCGCGCCGACGGCCACTCGAACTACGCCCCCGACTACCTGCGTTCCGCGCTGGCGACGGCGACAGCGCGCGGCGCCGACGTCGTCGGCGGGCCGATGGTCGCCAGAGGCGAGCTCACGCCGTTCCAGCACTCGGTCGCAGTCGCGCTCGGCTCGCGCTTCGGCATGGGCGGCGCCGCGTTCCATTTCGCCGATCGCTCCGGCCCGGCCGAGTCGGTCTACCTCGGCTTCTTCCGGGCCGACGCGCTGCGGCGGTTCGGCCCGTTCCACGAAGAGCTGGTGCGGAACCAGGACGATGAGTGGTTCGCGCGGGCGCGAAGCCGCGGCGCGACCGTCTGGCTCGACGCGTCGATCCGTTCCAGCTATTCGCCGCGGCGCGACTGGCGGTCGCTCCTGCGCCAGTACTTCGAGTACGGCCTCTACAAGCCCGCCGCGCTGCGCTGCGTGCCGGGCAGCCTGCGGGCACGCCAGCTGGCGCCGTCGGCGCTCCTGCTGGCGCTGCTCCTGCCGCTCGTGGCCGGCATCCCGTCGCTGGCGGCGGCGGCGGCGGTCGCCTACGCGGGCGTCCTCGCCGCCGCGGTGGCGGCGACGCGCGGCGAACGGCAACGCGGGTGGAACGCGGCGCTCCGCCTCGTCGGCGTGCTGGCGACGATGCACCTCGGCTACGGCGCCGGCTTCCTCGCCGGCCTGTTCCGGCGCGCCCGCGACGGCTCGACCGCCGCAGTGCGCGCGGTCTACCGCCGCTACGCCGCCGACCCCGACCGCCGCGCCGCATGGAGCGAGCAGCAGCCGGGACAGCGGCAGCTGGTCGGGCAGCGCGACGCCGCGCTGGCGCGCGCGCTGCGCGACCACTTCGGCGAGCGGCCGGCCGCGGCGCCGTTGCGCGTGCTCGACCTCGGCGCCGGCGATCGCAACCTCGCCACCGCCCTCGCGGCGCACGGCGCGCCGCGTTGCCAGATCATCGCCTGCGACCTCCTGGCCGAACGGCTGGCCGCTGGCGGCGCCGCCTGGCGCGTGGCGGCCGACAGCCGCCAGCTGCCGTTCGCCGACGGGACGTTCGACGTCGTCGTGCAATGCACCATGCTGTCGTCGGTGCCGGCTGCCGCGGCGCGCCGGGTGATCGCGAGCGAGATGACGCGCGTCTGCCGCGATGACGGCCTCGTGCTCTCCTACGACGCGCGCATCCGCAACCCGTTCAACCGGCAGGTGCGCCCGCTCGCGCGCGACGAGCACGCGGCGCTGTTCCCCGGGCGGGCGATCGCCTTCGAGCGGCTGACGCCGCTGCCTCCGCTGGCGCGCCGGCTGCCGCGCTGGTTCCCGCGGCTGGCGCGCTGCGCGCCGCTCTGCCTGTTCGACCTCGCCAGCGTCACCGCGCGCGGAGCCGATCGATGAGCACCCCCCCCGTCGCACCGAGCATGG
>VGYY01000350.1 GCA_016872815.1 Planctomycetota bacterium | reverse complement strand
GCTGGCGCTGCAGCGCCGCCGCGACGTTGGCGCGCGGGCTCGCCACGTCCTCGACGGCGGCGCAGGCGATGCGCGGGTCGTGCGCCGCGAGGTGGAGCGCGACGATCGTGCCGAGCGAGATGCCGAGCACGCCGATCCGCCTGCCGTCGACGTCGGCGCGCGCGGCGACCGACTCGACGGCGCGGCGAGCGTCGGGCAGCAGCGTGGCAATGGCGGGCGTGCCCTCGCTCCGGCCGTAACCGGCGTAGTCCCAGACGAAGACGTTGAGCTCCGCCGCGTGGAGCAGCTCCCAGTACGGGAAGTACCAGGTGAGGTTCGCCGCGCTGCCGTGGCAGACGATCACGGTGCGGCCGCGCGCCTGCGGGTGCGGGATGAACCAGCCGTGGCGACGCGTGCCGTCGGCGCCGGTGAACCAGCACTCCTCGAAGGCGATGCCGGTCTCGTCGGGGCGGGCGATCTCGTCCTGCCGCGGCTGAAGGAAGCGGGTGGAGAGCTCGCTCTCGAGGGTGGTGCAGCCACCCGCGAGCACGGCGGCGCCGACAGCGAGCGCGGCTCGGCGGGTGGGCGCGGGGCGGCATCGTGGCGGCGGCATGGTCGTGGGCGGCGACCTCGTTCGGTTGGGCGCCCCGAGGCGGCGCAGCCGGCGGCGCCGGCGCCTCGGCCCGGGCTTCGTCACGCCGCCGTGCGGACGGCTCGCGCCGTCAGCTCAGCGGCCATCCGCGCCTCTGGCGAAGACTTCCTCGGCTCGCGTTCGCGAACTTCCGGCCATGGACACTAGCCTCCGGGGACCTCGCCCCGTGGAGCCGCCCGTGACCGCCATCGACCATCTCGGCATCGCCGTGTCCAAGCTCGAGGAGGCGCTCCCGTTCTGGTGCGACCTGCTCGGAATGGAGCTCGCGGGGATCGAGGTGGTGGCGAGCGAGAAGGTCCGGGTCGCGATCCTGCGGCCGAAGGGCGACGCGCAGGCGGCGCGGGTCGAACTGCTCGAACCGACGGCGCCCGACAGCCCGATCGCGCGGCACCTCGAGAAGCGCGGGCCGGGGCTGCACCACGTGGCCATGAAGGTCGACGACATCGCGGCGCGGATGGTGGCCCTGGCGGCAGCGGGCAAGCCGGCGCTGGAGGCGACGCCGCGCGTCGGGGCGGGCGGCTGCATGGTCGCCTTCCTCCACCCGAAGCTCGCCGGCGGCGTGCTGCTCGAGCTGTCGCAGCCGCCGGCGGGCGGCGCGCGGCACTGAGCGTCGCGGCGGCGGATCAGGGTCAGGCGGTGGCGTCGTACTCGGGCTTGCGCGGAGCGCGCCGGAGACGCGAAGCGGCGTCGGCGTCGTTGCGGAACTGCTCCGTCGCCGGGTCCCAGTCGAGCGGACGGCCGAGCTTCATCGCCAGCCAGCCGAGGTAGCAGACGGTGTGGCTGCGTGCCGCCTGATCGACCGGGGCGACCGGCGCCTTGCGGTCGCGGATCGCCTCGAGCCAGTTCTGGTAGTGGTCGGCGCTCGGCGGCAGCGTGACGGCCGAGTCGGCGAGCGGTTCGAGCAGCTTCGCGTCGCTCGCGCGCAGCGCCGCCTTGCTGCCGGCGGCGCCCGGATCGCTGGCGGTGACCTGACCCGCGCCGCGCGTGCAGAACAGCGTCCCCTCCGCGCCGATGAACTCGATCCCGACCTCGAACGTGGCGTCCAGCAGCAGCCGCGTGGCGCCGTCGGCGGCGCCGCCCGCCGCGCCGCCCGGCGCGCCCGGATAGGCGAACTCGACGCGGTAACCGCGGTGCACGGTCCAGAGCTCGTCCTGCATGAAGTCGGCGCGACCTTCGACGCGTCGCGGTCCGGAGAGCTCGCGGCCGAGCGCCCACTGCACGAGGTCGAGGTGGTGGGCGCCCCAGTTGGTGATCATCCCGAGGCCGTACGCCTCGGTGGTGATCCAGCCAGGCCGGCCGGTGAGCGACTCCTGCGGATGGACGCGTCCTTCCATGTAGTCGGCAGCGGGTGCCGGACCGAGCCAGCGGTCGAAGTCGAGGTGGGGCGGCACCGCCATCGCTGCCGGCTGCTTGCCGCTCGGCGCATCGGTGCCGAGCCCGACCCGGACCTCCTTCACCACGCCGATCCGTCCGTTGCGCACCAGCGCCGCCGCGGTCCGGAACGAATCCCACGGCCGGCTCGACCGCTGCTGCGAGCCGACCTGCAGCACCACCCCCGTCGCCTGCACCGCGCGCCGCAGCGCCAGCGCCTCGGCCACGTCGTAGGTCAGCGGCTTCTGCACGTAGAGGTGCTTGCCGGCCCGCGCCGCCGCGACCGCGATCCAGCCGTGCGAGTGGTCGGGCGTGCTGACCACCAGCGCGTCGATGTCGGCGCGGGCGAGCAGTTCGCGCACGTCGGCGACGGCGGCGACCTGAACGGCACTCTCGCCGCGGTTCCGGTAGTGCTCCTCGGCCAGCGCCTTGCCCGCGGCGAGCCGCTTCGCGTCGACGTCGCAGACCGCGACGACGCGCGCCAGCGGCGAAGCCAGCACCCCCTTCAGGTCTTCGCGCCCCATCCGGCCGCAGCCGATCTGCGCCACCTGGATCGTGGCGAGCGCGCCGGGCCGGCCGCGCGCCGCGCCGCGCAACCCGCGCGGCAGGAGCAGCAGCGCGGCGCCGCCGGCGAGCGTCGTGGCGAGGAAGTGGCGGCGATCGTGCAGGGGCATCGGAGACTCCGGCGAAGCGTGAGAGGCGGCGGCGAGTGCGGCGGCGCGGACGACGGATCGGGCAGCGACCTTCGGGTCACTGCACCGGCGAACGGATCTTCACGTTGCGGAACGCCACGGCGTCGCCGTGGTCCTGCAGCAGGAGGTGGCCATCGGCCCACTCGCCGAAGCCGGCGATCGCACGGTACTTGCTGGCGGCGACGCGGGCGCGGAAGTCGGGCGAGCCGCGCTCGTACTCGATGACCTTCACGCCGTTCAGCCAGTGCTCGATCCGGGTCGCGCCGGCGACGATGCGCGCCGTGTTCCACTCGCCGATCGCGCGCGCCGGCTTGTCGGCGGGGGCCGCCATCAAGTCGTAGAGCGAGGCGAGCGTGCGATTGCCGTCGCGGCCCTGCTTCGCGTCGGCGTGGCGCGCGTCATCGAGCAGCTGGAACTCGCAGCCGATCGCCGAGCCGACCGCGGCCGGCTGGCCGTCGGCGCCGATCGGCTTCAGGTCGGGCTGCACGAAGTACTTGATCCCCGAGTTGGCGCCGCGCGTGAGGCGGAAGTCGAGCGAGAGCTCGAAAGTCGCGAACCGTTCCAGCGTGACGATGTCGCCGCCGGCACGCGCCTCGCCGCCGCCGCTCGCCGCGACCTGCAGCACGCCGTGGTCGATGGTCCAGCCGCTGGTCGGGAAGGCGTCGCCGCGCGCGCTGCGCCAACCCGCGCCGCTCGCGCCGTCGAAGAGGCGGCGCCAGC
>VGYY01000349.1 GCA_016872815.1 Planctomycetota bacterium | reverse complement strand
CGCCGCCGAGTGCACCGCCGACGAGCGCCCCGGCCAGCAGGGCGGCGAGGAGGAGCCGCCCACCGCGGTGGCGCCGCAGCCGCCACGCCAGATCGAGGCCGCCGGCGACGAGCCACGCCCAGTCGCCGAGATCGAGGCGCGCCAGCGCCGGCAGCATCAGTCGGCCATCGACCCGCGCCAGCAGCGGCGCCGAGTTGCACCAGAGCGGCAGGAAGGCGACCCCGAGCAGGAGCCAGCGCACCGGAGCCGCCGCCGAGAGCAGGATCTCGCGCGGGGTCATGGCGCCTGCTCCCCGCCGCGCAGCCACGCATGCAGCAGATCGCTGACGAGGAAGCCGAACCAGGTGACGGCTCCCACCATGAGCGCGTTGGCCATCACCGCCGGATCGTCGCGATCCCGCACCGACTCGAACACGAAGCTGCCGAGCCCGGGGATCGAGAACAGCGTCTCGACCGCGACGCTGCCGGTCACGAGCCACGGAAAGAGGCTCGACAGCAGCGTGACCAGCGGCAGGATGCCGGTGCGCAACGCATGGACCCAGAGCACGCGCCGCTCCGGCAGGCCGCGCGCGCGCAGCGCCCGGATCCAGGGCTGCCGCAGCGTCTCCACCAGCCCGGCCCGCGCGTAGCGCGCCACCCCGGTGAGCGACGCCAGCACGAGGCAGGCGATCGGCAGGAACGCATGCTCGGCCCAATGGGCGAGCCGCGCCAACCCGGTGACTCCCGTCGGCACCGACTTCCAGAGCAGCGGCAGCGGCGCGCCCGCCCCGACGCAGAGCCAGGCGATCAGGAACGTGCCGATCACGACCGCCGGCAGCGCATGCAGGCAGAACAGCAGCGCGCCGGCCCACCGTTCCGATCGGGTCCCCGCCTGCACGGCGCACCAGGCGCCGATCGGCACGCCGAGCAGGTAGATCAGCAGCGCCGCGATCGACTGCAGCGCCACCGTGGTGCCCACCCGCTCGCGGAGCAGCTCCGCGACCGGCCGGCCCCCGCGCGCCTCCGACACGCCGAAATCGCCGCGCGCCGCAGCGCCGAGCCAGGTGATGTACTGCTGATGCAGCGGACGGTCGAAACCGCGTGCCCGCCGCGCCTCCGCCAGCTCGGCGGCGGTCAGGCCGCGCCCGGTCTCGCTCGTGGCGAGGAAGGCGAGCGGCCCGCCCGGCGCCGCACGCGAGAGCGCGAACGTGAGGAGGGTGACGCCGAGCAGCGTCGGCAGCAGCAGCAGCAGCCGGCGCAGCAGCAGACGCGTCACGGCGACGGGACTCCGCTCAGGGGGCGATCCACCAGTCGTACCAGCGCGCACCGAGCCGATGCGCCTTGACGTTCCGCAGCTTCGTCGACACCAGCACCAGCGCCTGCGGGTTGTAGAGAGCGGTGACCGGCAGGTCCTCGGCCAGCTTGCGGTAGATGGCGCGCCCGATCTCGAGGCGGCGCGCCTCGTCGAATTCGCCGCGGAACGCCTCGAGCATCTGGTCGCATGCGGGATCGGAGTATCCGCCCCAGTTCGATCCCTCGGCGATGGCACTGGTGTGGAACCGGTCGTAGAGGTCGTCGTCGCGCGGATCACCCACCCACGACATCAGGACGGCGTCGAAGTCGTGCGCGATCGCCTGCTGCTGCAATTGGGCGAAGTCGACCGGCTCGATCACCGCGTCGACGCCGACCTTCCGCGCCTCCTCCTGGAACCAGCGATTGCCCTGGCTGACGGCGGGAACGGTGGCCGCCGGATGCCGGAGCACGAACCGCAGCGCCACCCCGTCGCGTTCGCGCATCCCGTCGCCATCGAGGTCGCGCCAGCCGGCCGCGTCGAGCAGGCGCGCCGCAGCCGCGGCGTCGAATGGCAGCGGCGCCAGCGCCGGATCGTAGGCGGCGTAGTTGACCGATCCCGGGGCGTTCAACACCACGGCGTGCCCGGCGTACACCTTCTCCTTCACCCGTTCGCGCGGATAGAGGTGCGTCAGCGCGCGACGCACCCGCGCGTCGGCGAACAGCGGGCGCTGCTGGTTCCACGTGATGTAGAGCCACTGCGGCAGGAAGTACTCGTGGAACGTCGCCGCTTCGCGGTAGACGGGATCGGCCTTCAACTCCTCCCAGCGGACGTAGTCGTTGACCGTGCAGAGCGAGAGTTCGCCGCGCTCGAGGAGCTGCGGCCAGAGCGCGGTGTCGGCGGCGATCCGGATCCGGAAGCGCTCGATCGGGTAGGGCAATCGGCCCGCGCGCGGCCAGTCGGGATTGCGCTCGAACTCGAGGTGCTCGCCCGGCTTCCATTCCTTGAAGCGGTACGGCCCGTAGCCGACCGGAGCGCGCCCGAGCGGGTCGACGTTGAACTTCTCCGGGTCGTGTTCGGCGAGATGAGCCGGCATCAGCCGGAAGTTGAAGCCGAACTCGAGTTCGAGCCGGAAGAACGGCTCCTTCGTCGTGACCGTGAACGTGTGGCGATCGACCGCCTTCACCTCGGTGACCGGCCCGAACGCAGAGCGCGCCTTCTCCGCCTTGACGGCGGGGTGCGCCATCATCCGCCAGGAGAACTCGACGTCGGCGGCGGTGACCTCGACCGCGCCGTCGGCGTCGCCGCGATGCCAGCGGACGCCGGGACGCAACTGCCACGTCCACGTGCGGCGATCGGCCGAGAGCGCCGGCCGGGCGGCGGCGAGCAACGGCACGAGCTCGATCGTGTCGGGATCGAGGTCGAGCAGCGGTGGGAAGAGGAACATCCGGCAAAGCGCCTCTTCGTTGGCCGAGACGCGCAGGATGTTGTTCAGGGTGACATAGTCGCGGACGGCCGCCTGCACCAGGGTGCCGCCCGCCTGCGCCGGTCCGGCGTCGCGCACGAGGCTCGCCTGCCCAGCCGGGCTGAACGCCTGCGATCGCACTTCGGACAGCGCGAGCGGGGCCGCCAGCGGCGCACGGGCGGCAGGGTCGGAGTCGTCACCGCAACTCAGGCACGACAGTGACGCGAGCCCGACGCCGACGAACCCTGCACCCGCCGGCCGCGCTCTCCGGCTCATCCGTCCGCCCCCGCCGCCGGCACGACCTCGACCAGAGCGGCCGGTCGCAACTGTTGGCGCAGCGCGGCCTCCGCCGCGGCGCGCCCGGAGGTGCGCCACCGCTCGACGCGGAGCGCGCTGGCGTCGTACCGTCCGTGCAGGGTGCCATCGAGCGCCAGCTGGCGCGCGGTCGCCTGCGGATCGCCGCGGGTTGCCGCCTGCCGCTCGGCCAGCCGGCCGAGCAGCCGCTCGAACCTCACGTCGGTCAGGCCCTGCTCCTGCAGTTCGCGCAACGTCGCCGCGAGCGCCCGCCCATGCATGCCCCCCTCCGCCTCGGGACTCGCCAAGAGCCCGCCGAGCCGATCGCGCTCGACGACCTCCGGCCAGCTTCCGACGGCGTCGGCGAAACAGGCGGCCGACAGCGCCGCGAGATCGCCGAGCGGGTCGT